>NCCR01000046.1:32666-66501 GCA_002279765.1 Verrucomicrobia bacterium 12-59-8
CACAAACAAATCACTGCTGCCGGACGTAATGGCGGAGCCCACGGCGCCGCTGTTGAAATTCACCGCTCCGGCGACGTTGGTCAGCAGCCCGCCGCTGGTCAGGGTCAGCGTTATCGGAGCGCCGATGGCTCCAAGGGTGTTCGTGATGGCCCCACCCGTGCGGTAGGAGTTGGCCGAGATGTCGGTCGTCAGCTTGCGTGAGGTGCCATCGTTGACATTCTGTAAAGAGGTGGCGGTAAGCAGATTCGTACTGCCGTAAGTGCCGGTGTAACCGATGTAGCCGGCCGCCGTGTTGCTGAGATAGCTCACCCCGAGGGTGTCTTTGTAAGTGGCAAATTCGGAGCCATTGACCACGGCCCAGCCACCGATGATGCCATTGACCAAGCTGGCCTGGTTGAAACCAACGCCGTTGAGCTGATTGAGGAAAATCTGCGGCTGGGCACCTGCGGTCGTGGTATTGGTGTTGCCTCCCAGCACCACCCCAGTACCACTGGCGACAAAGTTGAGCACGCCCCCGTTGGCGGCATTGCGGCTGAGATTGGCAAGAGTCAGAGCAAAGGCCCCGGAGGTAGCGCCGCCAAATTCATTGATCGTCAAGGAGGATGAGCCGTCAGCCACTGTGACTGAACCGATGCTCTGAGTGTCGGTCACCTGCCGTGCATTGATGACAAGGGCACCACCGCTGAGGGTGATCGGGGCTGCCGTGGGAAGACGCGAGGTGCTGTCAACCAAGCCCTGATTGTCCAAGGTGAGGGTGGCATACCTGACGTTAATGGCGCTGGTCTGGGCCAGCGCACCATAGTCACGCAGAGTGAGGCCGCCGCCCAAGACATTGGTGCTGCCTGTGTAGGTCTGCACGCTGCTCAGGACAAGCGTCCCGGTGCCGGATTTGTACACCGAAAGAGCGCCACCGGAATTGGTGATGATCCCGCCAAACGCGGTGTTAGTGGCAGTGCTGGTGAAAAAGTTGACCGCGCCAGCTCCCGTGTTGGTGATGGTGCCGCCAGAATTGGCCAGCGCCGAGGTGATGCCGCCAATGTTTGAAGTGGCATTGCTGCTGAGCGCCCCGACCATCTGGCTGCGGCCTTTGAGGTCCACTCCGCCACCATTGACACGGAGGTCATTGAGCATGGTGATCGATGAGGAAAGCGCGACGGACAAGGTGTTGTCGGAACCCGAATTCAGCACCAGCAGGCCTTCATTGACCGTGGTGGTGCCGGTCACGAAGCTGGCACGATTCAGGGTGAGCTGGCCTGCACCGGATTTAACCATCCCCTGGGTGGAGGTGGTGGTTCCGGCGAGGAAGCTGCTCACTTCGAGATTCCCCACGTTGTAGAAAATGAGCGCGTTGAGCGCGTTGGTCGTGATGATCCCGCCGGTGATTCCAGCATTGCCAGCAAGCGAAAGAATGCCGCCGCTGGTGATGGACAGCGTGTGCAGGGATCCGAGGGCATTGTAGAGGGTGCCGGAGGGATTCGTCTGAGCCGAGACTGTGCCGCCGGAGAAGAATACGCCGCCCCTGCTCTGCAGAACGAGGCTGTTGATGGTGGTGTCCACCGTGATGTTGATGGTCGATGACAGCGACACATTGTTCAAGTTGCTGACCGGGGCGAATCCTGGAAGCACTGGCTGGGTGCCGAGGTCTTTGGCCAGTTCGTTCGACGTGAGCAAACGGAAACCAGTGCCGCTGATATAAGTGACAAAACCAAGGCCCGTGCCGTTGGGGCCGGTGTCCTCACCAATGATGTCAGGACGGATGCCCATCGTCGTGGTATTTGCCGCGCTGTTGCCGCCGATGAGCAGCGGAGCAGTGACTCCCACGAAATTGGCCGCAGTAGGCCCGGTCGCTGCGCCCAGATTGTTACCACGCAGCAGGAGAGTCCCCCCGAGTCCAACGGAGCCAAGAGTGCCGGCGATGTCATTCAAGCTTCTGAAACTGAGAACGTTGGCTCCTCCCGAGCCGGGAGTGATGGTGAGCGTGCTGGCGCCGTTTTGAATATTGACCGCCCCCAGGTTTTCTGCCAGAGACCCTGTGCTGGAACCAATCACATTGACTGTGCCCCCTTGCAGGTTGGTGGTTCTGTTGGTGGCCAGAGTGCTGATATCCGTGTACTGACCCGCAATGCCAGCGGAGGAGCTGCCCAGGCGGTTGGCCACGTTGTTGACGGAATTGTCAATGGTCAGCACGCCACCGGAATCGATCGTGGTGGAGCGGAAGTTCACTCTGCCGCTGGTACCGCTGAGCACCGTGTTGCCCTGATTGAGGGTTAGGACGTTGGAGACCGAAGCCGTGGCGCCTGCGGTGCTGTCTCCCGTCAGGGTCCAGGTGCCGGTGCCAATCTTCGTGACATTCAACAGACCGTTCACAAACGGACTGGTGAAGGTGCCGGAGAAGATGCCGTCGGAATTGTCGTAGCCGGTCACCAACGTTCCCTGCGTGTTCAAGTTGTAGTTGGTGATGCTGCCAGAACCCACCACCAGACCCGTGGTTCCGGCCAGACCACGTGCATCGAGGGTGGTGCCGCCAGCCAGGCTGACTTGGGAATATCCGATGAAGGCTCCATTCTGACCAAAGGCCAGGGTGCCTTCGACAATGGTGGTGGCTCCGGTGTAAAGACTCTGTCCGGCAATGCCGAGCACTCCAGCGCCGGTCTTGAGGATGAAGCCCGAGTTCATCGCTGAATTGAGCGCCAAGCCGATCTGGCCGGGCAGCACGCTGGATGCGTCCACATTGAAGTTCAGTCCGGCACTGGCATCCAGGAAGCCATTGAGCACCGGAATGCTGTTGGCATTGGCCAGATTGGAGGAGGAAATGATACCGCCAACCACCAGGCTGCCGCTGCTGGTTGCGACGGCATTCTGCGACAGCGTGTAAGTGGAGCCTGAACCGCTCAAAATGGTCGTGCCCGGTGCGATGCCAGGACCACTGACCGGAGTGCCCGGAGCCAGCGTGCCGCCGCCCGGCGCAACCACAAACGTCAGCATGTTGGAGCCCGCAGTCGTGGTGGCTGTCACACCCTGGGCAGCCACTACCGCCAGCGTTCCTGTGCCGGTGATCACCGCCGGCCCGCTGTTGCCATTCGAGCCGCCATCATTGGAGAAGACCAGACTCGCGATGGTGTTGTTGAAACCGTTGAGGTTGAGCTGTGCGCCGCCATTGATGGTGACAGCGGAGGTGGTCGCGATCTGATCGCTCAGATGCAGCGTGACCGATGAATTGGCGATGGGATTTGAATCCGTGCCGTTGCTGTTGCCGCCGGAGATGATGAGATTACCGCCGATGGCAGGTGCGCCGGTGGTATTCAGGTTGACGATGACACCATTAACAAAGGTCGTGCCGGTGTAAGTGTTGGCGGCACTCAGCGTGACTTGCGGGGTGCTCCCCGTCTGACTCAGGGAGTCGAACACGACGTTCAGAGGATTGCCATTGTCGGTGATGACCGAATTGATCCCCAAAGTACCGGCACCTACATGAATGTACAGATCACTCACCCCTGCGCCTGCGGTCAGCCTGCCACGAACGGACGTAGTACCGATGATTTTGGTGCCGCTGTCCAGACCAGTCAGCAGACCACCCGCTTTGAGTGTCAGAACATCGTTAGCTTCGGCAAAGCTCAACGTGGCAGTCGTATTATTGATCGTGAGCGTGTTGACCGTGATGCCACCTGCACCCAGGGTGATGTTGCTGGACTGGCGCACATTGGTGTTTTGCAGCGCGTTCCCGTAGGCTCCTGCCAGCAACGCCGTGCTGTAGCTGCCAGCGAGGCGGATTCCCGAAGCCGGGTCATAGGTGGCGAATTCGGCGTTGTTGCCGCCGCCCGCGATTGGATCAATGCCGATGGCCGTGGCCCAGGCACCGATGATGCCGTTGACCAAGGTGGGAGCATTCGTGATGAAAACACGACCGTTGTCTCCCATGGAACCGCTGCTGCTGAAGGTGACTGCAGCGCCGGTGCCGGCTGTCCAGGACAACGAGTTCAAGGTGATCTGCGCCGTGCCGTTGTTCGGCGTCGCAGAGAACAGCGATGCACCTGATCCAAGCGTCACATCACCCACCTGAGCCACGCCGTTCAGACCGGAGCGACTGCGGAACACAAAGGCACCACCAGTCATCGACAGCGCCACATTGCTGGCAAGACGGTTGCTCACGGCTTGGATGCCAATGTTGTCATCCCAGATGAGCGTGGACCGGCGAATGGTGATGCCGGTCGCACCGCTGAAGGTACCGGAGTCCTGGAGCAGTGTGGCTCCCCCCTGCAGCGCCAGCGTGCCAGTAAAGGAGTTGTCTGAATTGACCGTCCAGGTGCTGCCGCCATCGCGCACGACATTGAGGTTGGCACCATTGATTCCGCCTGACCAGGTCTGGCTGCCGCTGAAGCCGATGCGCAGAGTTGCCGCCGCGCCACTGTTGATGATGCTGCCGCCGGTGCCGGGCAGCGTGCCGATGCTGCTGAGGTTGGCCACGGACTGGTTGTTGCCGTTCAAGTCCAAGGTGCCTCCAAGATTGACCTGCAGCAACTGCCCGGAAGGGGAGGAAATAAGATTCCCAGCCGTTGGAGTGAGGGTGAAGGGGGAGAACAGAGTCTGCGCACCACCGTTGAGCTTGAGGGTGCCGCCGTTGATCACTGTGTTGCCGATGTAAGACTCTGCCGCCGCGAGAACCAGCGTTCCGTCGCCCGCCTTGGTGAGCCCGCCGCCGGACACGTAGATGGATGGGTTGATGGTCAGCGTGTTCGAGCTGCCCATGACATGTACGATCAGTTCACGGTTGAAACTGTTGGTGGTCAGCAGCAGCCCGGAACCGTTGATGCTGCCGCTGGCAGTCGCAAGAATACCACCGCTGTCGATGGCCACCCGGCTGCCTGAGTTGATGGCAAGCGAGCCGCCGGTGAAGGTGAGCGTGTTCAGGGTGAGCGGCCCCGTACTCGACGTGGTGGTGCCGGTGGTAAGATAGGTGTTGGCATTGGCCACCAGGGTGTTGATCGGCGCGGTGTCCCCGCCAGCGCCCGTGTTCACTGTAAGCGCCTGCAGACCTATTGTATTCGCGAGGCTAACAGCGGCAAAGCTGTAGGTCGTACCACCGTCATTGGAGATAACCGCCCATGGAGCAACCCCGCGGTTGCTCGTATTGGCTGCCCCGCCCTGCCCGGTGACTCCAACCCCTGAGCTGAAAATGATGTTGCTGACGTTGTTTGCAGCCGCAGCAATGCCAAGATTCATGCCCTTGAACAGCGCTGTACCGCCTGCAGCGCGGCCAAGACCAGTGTTGGAAAACACCGTACCGCTGTTGCTGGTGGTCCCCGTCAGGTTGATGACGGAAGCGCCGGCATTGATGGTCAGCGACTGACCGGTGGTTTCCGTGGTGGTGGCGCTGGTGTTGCCGATGAGATTGAAGGTTGCGGCGCTGAGGACGACTGGGCGGCCGCCCAGGCGACCGGACAGGTTCGCTCCCGAATTGTCGAGCGTGAGGACAGCGCCCGAATTGACAGTGGTGTTGCCGCCCGCGCCGGAAAGAATGCCCGCGCCAGTGACGACGACGGTGCCGCCATTGATGGTCGTACCGCCAGTGGTGGTGTTGGCGGCAGCAATGGTCAGGGTGCCTGAGCCCACCTTGGTCAGCAACACCGAGCCGGTGACCGCCGCATTGAGGGTGATGTTTCCAAAACCGCCGATGCTGCTGGCTGTAAACAGATTGATCGTGCCGCCATAGCTGGCCGCCGTACCGCTGCTGTTGATCAAGGCACCGAGCGTGTTTGCGAAAGGCAGGGCCGTGGTGCCAGCGCCGTTCAGAGTCAGGGCCTCGGCTCCGATGTTCTGACCATTGAGGTCGAGCGCCGCTCCGCTGATGACGGTGGTGCCGACGGCGGTGTTGCCGAGCGCCGTGGGGCTGCCGAGCTTCAACACACTGTTGTTGACGGTCAGCGCACCCGTAAAGGTGTTGTTGCCATTGAGGGTGACGATGCCGGAACCGACCTTGGTCCAGGCCACGCCAGCGGTGCCGCCATCCTGCACCGCACCATTGATGACGATGTCGCCATAGCCGCCAATGGCGGTCGCAAGGGCGGCGGTGGCCGTGCCGATGGAGATCGTCCCGTTAAAGATGGCCGCAGTGCTGCTGCTGTTGAACAACGCTGCAGGCGTGGTGGTGTTGCGGTAGATGGGGGAGACCCCATTGAGGGTGATGTTGCGGCCCACGCTGGAGGCGATGCCGTTCAGATCCAGCGCGCCGTAAGTGTCGGTGTTGAAGGTGAGGGTGTTCCCATTGGTGTCTGACGCCGCTGACGCCCCCAGGGAGAGGGTGATGGAGGAGCTACTGTTGACGGCGGAGATGTAGGTACCAGCCGGGATGCCGGTGCCCGAAACCGCCATGCCCACAGAAAGTCCGACGGTGGAGCTCAGCCCCGTCACCGACTGCGAACCAGAAACAAGTGTGCCTTTGACGGTAAGACGAGACGGATTGTACGTGAGGGTGTTGGTGCCGGCGGCGGTGGCGTTGGCAGAAAGGGTGAACGTCGTGGCACCAGTGATGGCGGTGATGTACGCTCCTCCAGCAATGCCGGTACCGCTGACCGCCATGCCGATTTTCAAGGATGAAGTGTCGGCCACGGTCACCGTGCTGCTGCTGGCTGCGGTGGTGGAGCTGATTGTGGAATTGGGCTGCACGTAGCGGGTGATGGTGGTGCCGCCGGTGGAGAGGGAGTTGGGGTCAGTGATCTGCAGGAAGCCCTGGTTCACCGTCGTGGCTCCTGTGAACGAACTGCTCGCGCCGAGGATCAAGGTGCCATCACCCGTTTTGGTCAGTCCGTTGCCACTGTCGGATATTCCGCCGATGAGGTACAATTTGCCGGTGTTGGGAGAGACAGTCACGCCCGTGCCAACCGTCGTGGTGCCGAGCACGCCGATCCAGCCTGTGCCGAGCTGGTTGTTGACGTTCAATTTGGAACTGTTGCCCAGATTAAGGCTGGCGACGGTGCTGTTGATGTCCGTGCCCTGGCCATCCAGGGTCACATTAGCTGAAGTCGGCACGATGAAGGCGTTGTTGATCTGCGCCGCGCTGTTGTAGTCGTTCGCTGCGGAAGCGGAGGCCGTGGTCCAGTAGAGCGCCGAGGATGGGATGGCCTGCAGATTGGCCGATGGAGCCGTGGGCACGGTGTTGATGCCGGTGGCCAGATTGTTCGAAGCGGTGTCGGGGCCGCCATAAAGCAGCTGCGTACCACCATTGCCAGTCGTGCTGTTGGATTTGAACACAATCGTGTGGAAACCCGCCGACAAGTAGATGGAACCCGTGCCGGCTGCATTCAGCGCCATGTTGCCGGTGCTGCTGGTGAGATCTACATTCACCCCGGCCACAGGCACACCATCAATCACCAGCATGCCCTGCTTGGAGGTCATCTGGAAGTTGTAGTCCCCGGCCGCATCGATTTTCAGCAGGCCGGAATAGACGGCCTGCGTACCTGCCAGCGTCGTCACAATGGCAGGACGGTTGTTGAAGTTGGCATCTCCCGGCTGCTGGCCGGTGAGGACCGCCGCAGGGGTCATGCCTGAGGCAAACGCAGAATTCAGACTGCTGGCACCGCCCGAATAGTAGCTGACCGCCAGCCCACCCTGGGTGTAACCAGAGGGCGGTGAACCCTGCTGCGGCGTGCCGCCGATGGGAACGATGGCGAAGCTGACTCCAGTATTCGTGTTAAAGTTGTTGCCGCCGAGCAGCAGCGTGCCCGCGCCAGTGTTGGCGTAGGTCAGCGAGTTGGTGAAACCACCCCCGACCGTCAGCGTCGTTGCAGCGCCAGGTGCAAAGCTGATGGTGCCGGAACCGGAATAGTTGCCACCGGTGAAGGCTAGGTTATAACCGCTCGAACCAGTGACGACCAGGCTCTGACCTCCCGCAATGGCAAGCGTGCCCATCTGGATGGTGTTGTTGGTGTTGGCCGGAGTGGAGGCGTAGTTGGCCAGGTTGGTGGTGTGATCGGCTGTGATGGTGGTCGTGGTCTGCGCAGAATCCACGCTGACGTTGTTGCCAAACAGGATGGTGCCGTAGGATGAGGCCCCGTTGCTGCGCAGATCCAAGGTGCCGCCCTTGAGCACGATGGCCATGGTGCCCAGCGGGCTGGCACTCGCTGCCCCCGTCGGCCCGATCAGGCGCAGCGTGCCGTCGTTGACGGTGATCGTGCCTGACATCGTGCTGCGGTTGAGGTCACCGCTGGGCAGATACGAATTGGCGAAGGCCAACACGCCCAGTCCATTTTTGGTAAAGGTGTGCGCACCGGTGATTTTGCCGCCGAAGGTGGCGTTCATCGAGGGCAGCGCGACATTGATGGCGGCGGTGCCAGCCAGGGTGGCGTCCCCGTTCAGCGTGAGGCTGTTCAAGCCGTCGAAGTTCAGGTCGCCGGTGGAAACGATGGTGTTTCCGAGCGTGTTGGTGGCGGCGGTGGAAACCAGAGTCGTCCCGCTGGCGAGCGTCAAAGTTCCTGTTCCAAGAGGACCGCTGGTCACCGCAGCCCCAACGGCGGAGCCAATGCTGCTCGCGCCAATCAGGAGACCGCCATTGGTGACGTTAACACCGCCGGTGAAGGTGCTCTGTGAGCCCAGTTGCAGCAGTCCGGCACCGGTCTTGATGATGCCGCCATTGATAATGGGCACGCTGATGTTCAAGGTGGCCTGTAGCGGGGCCACGTTCTGGCCGTTGATCAAGATGGCACCCGCGTCAACGGTGCGGGTGCTGCCATCCAGATCCAGACGTCCCAGATTAATGTAGGTCAGATTGTTGGTGCCATTGTTGGTCGCATTGGTGGAAAGTGCAAAGGTGTGGTCGTCAATGATCGCAGCAATGGTGGCTCCTCCAGGAATATTCGCACCTGAGACCGAGGCTCCGACCAGCAGATCCGCCGTGCTGGCGACGGTGACCAAGGGGCTGCCAAGGGTCGTGGTGGAGGAGTAGGTGATGTTGCCGCTGGTGATCAGCGCCACATTGCCAGCGCTGGACGCAGCGGCAGAGATGTTGCCTTTCAGGGTGAGCGTGCCAATGCCAAGGTCAATGGTCGGGGCGGCACCGCCGGTGTTGTTGATCGTGATGCCGGCGAGGGTTTGATTGAAGTCATTCATGTCCAGCGAGCCACCTCCATTGAGAGTCACGACGCTGTTGAAATTGATCTGGTTGTCAGACCCGAGGAACACCTGGCCACCGTAAACATTGTTTTCTTCATTCATCCCGCCGGTGATGGTGATGTTGCCGGGAATGGAAACAATGCTGGTCCCGTTGGCGTTTGGAGTGCTCAAAATCCAGACGCCGGAGTTCACAAAAGTGCCGCCCGTGTAGGTATTGTTGCCGGTGATGGCAGTCCCAACCAGGCCAGTCCCGGTCACGTTGCCGCCCAGCACCAGGGAAACCGCGCCCCCGGCGGTGTTGTTGACGATGTTTGCCCCAAGCTCCTGGACGCGACTGACGGAGGCGACACCAACGCCGTTAAAACTATACGAAGAATACGGCAGCGCCCAGTAGTAAAGATCGCTCGCGGCAGAGGTCGTACCGCTGGTCAGATTCCCGTTGGTGAGCGTAAGGATGGTCGGATAGGCGCTGGTGAAGGTGCGGGAGGTCGGCACAATGATCGCGGTCCCGGAATTGGCACTGAGCGTGATGATGTTGTTTTCGTAGTCAATGGCGGTGACGGTTCTCCCGGCATCGCTGAAATTGGACGAGCCGACCACCAACCCCACCGGAATGGACTGCACCACCACTTGATTACTGCTTGTGGAGGCGCTGAGAATCACCACGTTTGCCGAGTTGTCAGAGGTCTGGGAGGCGATGATGCCACCACCGGCCAGGGTCAGAGTATGACCGCCAAGATCAAGCGTGGCACTGCGGCTGGTGTCGAGATTCAGGCTGAACAACGTGCGATCCGAAGTCATCGTCTGATAGGCGGCAATCGTCGGGTTGGTTCCGGTGAGATTATTGCTGATCAAAAACTGTGTTCCGTTCGTGATGGAGGTAATCGTGGTGCCATCGGGAACCCCGGGGCCGCTGATCACCTGACCTACCTGAAGTGTCGCCGTGCTGGCGACCGTCAGCAGATTCGTTCCGACAGTGCCCGTCGTGGTCAACGCCGCCATCGAGACACGCAGGTTGTCCGTGGCCCCGCCTGTGTTGATGGTGTTGAGCGTGTTCAGTGCATAACCTGCATAACCCACCTGGCTCAGCGCCCCCACTCCGGTGCCTGCGGCATAGCTGGCCCACTCACGATCCACCACCGCCCAGCCGGTCTGACCAGCGGCATTGGCGATCAGATTGTTGTTCAACGCAGGTGCCGAGGTGAAAAACACCTGGCCGCTGTTGCCGATCAATCCAGACGCCCCTCGGAAGAACATCGTGGCTCTCGAGCCTACGCTCTGGGTGAGGCTGGCGAAGGTGAGGTCTGAGGAGTTCACATTCAAACCGCTGATCTGAGAATCGATGATGTTTTGCGCACCATTCAGCGTCAAGGCACCGAACGTTTCAGTGGAGGTCGTAGCAAAACGGTTGCGGTACTGGATCATACCACCGCGCATGTAGATCGGCGCCAGGTCGTTGATCCGGTTGTTATTGTTGTTGCCCACATTGCCATTGTTTTGAATCAGCAGGTTGGAATTGTTGATCGTGATGGATGAGGTGTTGAGCAGCGAGCCCGAATCAATCATCTGAGTAAGGCCGCCAGTCAGGATGGTGGCTCCCGTGTAGCCCTGGGCATCGTAGATGGTCCAGGTGTTGCTGGAAGCACCAACGATGGAACGCGCCACGGTGATGTTGCCATTGATCTGCCCCGCCCAGTTTACGCCGCCGTTGGCCAGCACCAGTGTGGCCTGTCCCAGCGCACTGTTGTTCACTATCCCGCCGTTGCCCGCGACGAAGGCGTTACCATCGTTGCGCAGCCGGTTGGCGTATTGAACGCTGCCGTTCAAATCCAGCGTTCCGCCGACATCGACCACCAGGTCGTTGTTGTAGTAGATGGAGTTGGTGCTGCCTGCGGCCAGTTTCAGCGTGCCCTGGCCGACGGTGGTGAGACCGGTGTAGGTGTTGCCAGTTCCCAACGTCAGCATTCCCGCGCCAGACTTCGTCAAACCGCCCGAAGTACCGACAATGGAGCTGGTGATATTGAGATTCCCCAAGGCGAAGACCACGAGTTCACGGTTGGAATTAACACTCAGCAGACCATTGTTGATCCCGGTGTTGCCGGCAAAGGCCAGCAGACCACCGCTTTCAAGGAACAGTGTTTGGGCCAAGCTGGTGTTGACGCCGCCACCGCTGTTGAGCGTCAGCGAGTTGATCGTGATGGGCGCGATCACGGCAGCCGTAGAACTCAAGGACACGTTGGCGAGCGTGGCAATGCTGGTGCTCATTTCGCCTGCGGCCAGGGGGCGCAGCACATTCGTGCCGGTGGTGGTTCCGCCGGTGGAGTCTGCAGTGGCAAAAGTTATCGTGGAGGTGGTTGTGTTGTTCACCAGCGCCCATGGCACGATGGACTTGTTGGTGGTACCCGTGACACCCGTCTGGCCGACGAAAGTCATGCCGTTCACAGCAGACGCCCCGACAACCACAGCCGTGTTTGCCGCTGCCGCATTGCCCAAATTCGGACCGATAAACATGGCAGTGCCACCTGTGACGCGAAGCACCGCCTGCGATGATGCTGGCAACGCTGACGACCCCATGAGCAGTGTGAGCGAGGTGGCACCGTTCGGCGCGAGATTGATCACGCTGCTGCCACCGCCAATGGTCAACGTCCCTGTCTGCTCGCTGGTCGGCAGAGACGCATTTCCACTGATGTTCAGCGAGCCGCCATAAAGCGTCAACGGACGCTCAGCAAGCCGGTTGTTGACGTTGGTGGCGCTGTTGTTCAAACTCAAAATGGCACCTGGATTCACACTGACCACGCTCGGATTGTTCAGCGAGAATGTCAGGCCGGTGTTTGATGCAGTGGCGTTTGTACTGATCGTGAACTGCGTGGCGTTCAGAATGGAACTCACCGTCGCCCCCGACGGTATCCCAGTGCCGCTGATGCCCCCACCGATAACAAGTCCATATGTGCTGGCGACCGTCACCGTGTTCGTGCCCGAGACGGTGGATCCATTGGCCAGCGAGCCAACGGCGGCGGAGAAGGAGCCGTCACCTGACAGGCCGAGGGTTCCGGCGCTGACGTTGATCAGATTGATGGAGCTTGTCACAGTCACCGCGCTGGCCGCACCAGAGGAGCTTGAGCTGGTTGCATTCTGGTTGATCGTGAATGTGGTGCCATCGATGATGCTGCCCACGGTGGATCCGTCAGGGATGCTCGAATTGCCCGTGATCAGCATGCCGGGGTAGATGTTCGCCGTGCTAGTCACTTGAACAACGTTGCTGCCTGCGGTGGTGTTGACCGAAGACAATGCCAGACTGCTGTAGCCGCCACCGTAATCCGTGTTCGCTGTCCCGCTGCCGCTGGCATTGGTGGAGAGCGTAAAGGTCGTGTCATTGATGATGCTGGTGACGGTGGCTCCGGCAGGAATGTTTGAATTGCCGTTGATCACCATGCCCACATAAAAGCCGGAGGTGCTGGCCACCTGAGCCTGATTGCTGCCGGTGGTGGTGGTGGTGGCAATGATGGGGGCAAAGGCATTGGCAGCGGTGATGTTCCACGTGCCGCTGCCGATCTTGTTGAGCGCTGCACCACTGTAGGCGGTATTGCTCAGATTCATGAACGGCGCCGAAAGCGTGCCCTGTCCGCTGCCTGTCGCTGAAAGATAATAATTCATCGACTGCGCGGAGCCAAACGCGCCCCAGTTTTCTCGCACCCCGCCCGCCAGATTGAGAGTCGAACCACTGTCAACTCCAGCTATGACGGCATTCATTGAGTTGTTGTTCGCAGGCGAGCCTGAAATGAAGACCGGCGCAGAGATGGTGTTGTTGCCAGCCATGTTGCGGATCGCCCCAAGCGCATTGATCCCGGAAATGTTGCGTCCATTGACCATGTTGAGCTGGAAGGTCTCGTTGATGGTGTTGGTGCCGCTGAGATTCAGCACCAGTTCCGCCGACGTGTCATTGATGATGGTGCGATATAAGGTGGAGTTGGTCGAGCCAGAGGCGCCAAATGCGGCAGTGTTATTGATCTGCAAGCTTCCCTGACCCACCGTCAGCAGGCCATTCCAGGTGAAGGCCGAACCCGTGCCGTTTTCCGGGGCCGCCGTCAGCACGAGGGTGCCTTCGTCATTCTTTTGCAGGTTGTAGGTGTTGGAGGCGAACCAAAGTCCTGAGCTGGCTCCCGTGTCGGAAAGCGTGAGGGTGTTGCCCTTCGTCACTTCAATGGCGCTGTTGCCCTGGTTCAGAATGATCGCACGGCTGGTGGTAAAAGTGCCAGTGGCACGCAGCCCGGCACCGGTGGCCGCGTTGGTGTTGATCATGATCTGATTGTTTGCATCCCCAAAAGCACCGTCGCTGGCCACAGCCAGAATACCGGCGGTAATGTTGATGAGGGGGGTCACGGTCAACGTACCTGGGGCTGCGGTGAGGTTCCCGTTCAGCGTCACCTGCTGCAGCACCACCGTGGGATCTGCGGAGGTCGTCGCGTTGCTCAGTGTGATCTGGTAGCGTTTGATCGTTGGGCCTGCACTCGTGATGTTTTGACTGAGCGTGAGGATGTTGCCGGAGATGCCGATGACCGTGGTGCCGGCAGGAATGCCGGAGCCAAAAATGGGATTGCCAACCTGGTAGGTGCTGGCCGCCGAACCGCTGGTGATGGTCACGGTGTTGCCGCCGGAGGTTCCGGTGGTGCCCGAAGTCACATTGTTGTTCACACCGCTGATGGTGGTGTTGGCGGCAATACCGGCACCGCTCACGGGCATGCCCGTCACAAACACGGTGGCAGGATCCACGGCGAGCGACAGCGTTGTCGCGGCCGATGCTGCAGAGGCGGCAAAATTCTGCACGCTCACCGCATTGATGACAGCGCCGCTTGGAATGCCGGTCCCGCTGAGTCTTTCACCCACGACCAACTGCGCCACACTGGAGGCGGTGATCAGCGCCGTGCCGGTCTGGCCAAAGAGGGTGGTGCTGGGGAGTGTCACCGTGCCGCCGAAGGTGTTGCCAGCATTGCCCAGCACCAGGGTGCCGCTGCCGCTCTTGAGGATGCTGGAATTGCCGGATACCACGCCGCTCAGCGTGAGGCCCTGCACGACATTGGATGCCGTCGCGCTGTTCACCTGGAAGGTGGGCGCTCCCGTCAGGGTGGTTGCCCCGGTGACTTCCAGGCCATAGCCGTTGTTGTTGGCCACGATCAGCGTGGCCTGGCTTATGTTCAGCGTGGTGATCTGGGCGGTTTTGTTGGCGGCCTGCGCAAAATAAGGGGCGTACAAGGTGCCGACACGGCCCACCTGGATGGTGTTGCTGTTGTTGACCGTGACGTTGAGATTGAAGTTAAGATTTTGGGCTCCACCAGAACCGTTGCCGTCCTCCAGCAGGAACAGCGTGTTCGCATTGTTGAGGGCGAAGGATCTGCCGTAGAGGGCGTTGACGCCTTCGAGCCGCAGTCCGGCATTGGGTTCAAAGCTCAGCGTTCCAAGGAAGCCGGAATTGTCGCCCCGCAGAGTCACCACGCCAGGAGAGACATTGTTGCTGCCAATGGCCTGCGCCGAACGGGTGGCCTGCGCCTGGGAGAGGCTGACCGTGGTGCCGGCATTCATGACGGTGGAACGGATGACGATGGTCGTCGTGGCATCGCCGGTGATGTTCGAGGCGACGGTCAAGATCGCGCCGGGATCGGTCGAGAGCACCGAGAGATTGGAGTTGTTGACGCCGCCGGAGATCGCATCAAGCACCAAGGTGGTGCCGTAGGTAAGCGCGGTGCTAGTCACGGCCTGCGTCGGCGTGCTGGTCAGCGTGATGGACGTCGGGCTGTCGATGCTTTTAATCGTGGTGCCGGCAGGGATGCCGGTCCCCGAGACCACCTGCCCCACATGCAGATAGGCCGTGCTGGCCACGGTGACACTCGCGTTGGCGATGGAGGTCGTCGAATTGACGGACTGGGAGGTGATGGAGATGGTGTTGCTACTGCTGCCCAGCAGGACGATCGCCGCATTGGCCACCGACTGGATGGTCGAGTCTTTGATCACTTGAATATCGTTGGCAAAGGTGGGGCCGATGCCTGCCACGGTCGAACCTTTGGAGTCCAGCATCAAGTTGCCGCTGTCCAGCAGGACGGTGGCAGACCCAATCGGATTGAAGGCCCCAGAAGCGGTGCTGCCCGTAAGAACAAGCGTGGGTGTCGCGGATACTTTAACCAGCGGCGTGCCACTGGCTGTCGCTGCGGCTGACAGCGTCAGCGTATTGCCGCTGATCGAAACAATGAACGCGCCATCTGGAATCCCGGTGCCGGTCACCGTCATGCCCGGCGTCAACCCTGTGGCGCTCGACACAGGGACGCTGGTGCTGCCTGAACTGGTGGAAGACGTCAGCGCTGTGGTTGCCCCCTGCATGTCGATGATCGTGGTGTGCCCAACCCCCAGATTGTTTGCAACGCTGGTTTGATTGAAGAACAACCGTCCGGTGCCGGTCTTGAGAAGGGTCATTGCGAAGCCGCCATCCGACACCGCCCCATCAAACGCCACGTTCGGATTGGCATTGATGGTGACCGTTCCTGCGGAGGTGCCCAACACCGAACTGCCCGCGAAGCGCAGGGTCTGGCCAAAGCCGCCGCCGCCGCCGGCGATTTCAGTGCCGGTAGTGTTCGTCGCTTTCACCGTCAGCGTTGTGGCGGTGGTCATCGTGAGGCCGCCCAATTGATAAGCGGAGGCGTTGGTGCCCCTGAGATTGATGCCCGCGCTGCCGGTCAAATTGATGTCATTGTTCAGGGCGATCGCATTGCTGGAGCCGGCGGCGGTGTTGGTTTCGGCCTGAGACAGTACGCTGGTCAGGTTGGTGCGTGCATAGGCAGTCTGTGGTCCTGCAAACGCGAGGTCCAGCGATCCACCGCCCGTGCCCTGCACATAATCGACCCGGATTTCATGATAGCCCACGCCCAGCTGAATCAGGGCGCTGGAAAGATCGGTGGCGCCCTTGCCGCCGTCGTTGTTCAACACTAGCACGCCATCAATGTAAATGCGGGCGGCATCATCCGGTCTGGCGAAGAAGGTGTAACCACCGGCGGTGGTGATGCTGGCGGATGGAAGTGCCGGCCGTCCCGTCGAGCGAGTTGATGCTGAAGGTGGGCGACAGTCCCAGACTCGGAGAGGGGTTGGAGCTCAGTTGAGACGTCAGCAGGGGCGACACCGTGATGGAGGAGACGGCGGAGGTGAGGTTCAATGGATTGTTTGAAGCGTCCACCACCTTGAACTGCGTCCCGTTGAGGATCTGCCCCACCCGTGCGCCAGCCGGAACACCAGGTCCTGACAGCAACTGACCCACGGACAACGAGGCCGTGGTGGGAATGTTCCCCGTAGTCCCTGAGACGACACTGCTGAGCGTCACCACATTCTGCCCGTTTGCGCCGCTGGCAACCAGGCTCTGGCTGGGCAGCGCCGCACCGGTGGCGATGCCGGTGAAGTCAACGCGGCTGGTGTCGGAGGTGGCGGTGGCGAGGGTAAACAAACGGCCGGAAATGCCGATGCTGGAATTGCGAGTACCGGTGAGATCGAGCGCGGAGCCCGCCTGAAGCGTGATGGCATTAGCGCCCAGCGGATTGTTGTTCCCCGTGCGCACGACGGCCTCCAGCGTCGTCTTGTTCGCCACCGTAATGCCGCCTGTCAGGTTGTTGGCAAAGTTGGTGCCACTGCCCGACACGCCCATGATCAGCCTGCCCAAAGTCGAGGCACCGGTCTGAACGAGCAGGCCGTCAGTACCGCTCAAGGCCACATTCATGGTGGCGGTGGTGCTGGTGCCGGTGGTCCCCAGGGTGATCGTCGGCGTGGTACCGGAAATGACTTTGGTCAGGTTCAAGGTGCCGGGATTGGCGGCACCCACCGTGCCCGCTGAGTTCAGCAACGTCCCCGACTGGCTGTCGAAGAGCAAGCCTGCTGCATTGACCGTGGTGTTGTTGGCCACACTGAGATTGAGGGTGGTTGAGTTTTGCGCCCCAAAGGCGGCAATATCCGCCCCGTTGTTATTCCCACTGGTGCCGCTGGCATTGCCCCAGTCCTCCCAGCCAGATGCCGTGCCGGGTGGTGCGACCGAAGTCCAGTTGAGGCTCGTGGTATTCCAGGTGCCAGTTCCGGTGCGTGAGGTGGTGCTGGTCTGCGTCCAGTAGAATGTGGCGCCTTGCAATGGGGTGGCGACTTGCATGGCGAACACCAGCAAGGTCATGAACCAGCCGAGAAGGATGCGATTGTGTCGAAGTGTTTTCATCTGAAAAAAGATTTGGCGGGGGCGGCTCGGGAGATTTTTAAAAAAGCCCAAAGAAAGGGGCGCAGGACAGCGGAGCGGCGGCGTTTAGACACTGCTTCTGTTCATCCATGGGAAACCCTGAAAAGTCACAATCGTTCGACCCAACGAGCATTTCGTTCTGTGGGGGGGCGATGGGGTGATTTCTCATGTGAATAAGCAAATGGTTGGGGCCTGGATGCACGCCGGGGTATGACATGCCCATCAAGGCTAACGTTCAGAATAGCCAAAACGCATCCGCCACGTCAATGCAAATACATCGACTTTACGATTTTTCACCTTTGAGAAGCCTCAGGGCACCGCTACAGCGGCTCCATCTAGGATTTCTACTCGCAATGCCGTCAGGTCCCCGGCTTCACGGGTCACCAAAACGCTGACCCGGTGGGTCCCGGCGGTGAGTTCGAGCTCCTGTTCGGGGTTCAATTCCTTCAGTTCTGCGCCGTCCACAGCTACGACGATGCCCTTTACGGTGCTAAAGCCCAGTTTTACTTTGCCTCCGGCATCCAGCTTCAGGCCAAATTGCACGATTTTCGGGAACCAGGGGTACATTTTCTGCGCAGCGGGCAGATCGGCCAGCGGCAGGTCGCCATTCACTTGGCTGAGCGCCATCTGCCATGGGAAGGGGTGGGTTGCGTCGTTCAGGGCAAAACTGCCCACATGGCGGACGTGGTCCACGTCCTTCTGCTCCATCTTGGCCATGGCCTTCCAGGTGCGGATGTAACGGTTGGGCTGGGTTTTGTAGGCCCCTTCCCGGCCAAGTTCGGAGAGGAAACGCACGAGATCGACAAATTCGTCCTCGCGCAGGCTGGCGGTCAGGCCGGGGGGCATCATGCTCACCGGGCTCATCTGGCGGCTGGCGATGCCGGACTTGGCCACTTTGACGATCTGATTGGCGGGGTCACGAATCGTCAACTCCTCCGCACCGTCGTTGATCAGGCCGCCGGAGATGACGCTGCCGTCCTTTTTGCTGATGATGACCATGTGGTAGCCCTCTTTGATTTTCTTGCTGGGCTCCAGCAGGCTTTCGATGAGGTAGTCCACTGGGGCGCTGGCACCGATGCTGACAAGGTTTGGCCCCAGCACGCCGCCGGATTCGCCAATGGCGTGGCAGGTGGTGCAGAGCATCTGCTGGCGGCGGTACACGGCCTCGCCACGGGCGGGGTCGCCCTGGGTCTTCACCTTGGCCACCATGGCACTCATTTCCTCGGGGGTGAGGGGGCGGTCCATCTGCTTGACGCCGCCGGCTTTTTTCAGGGCCTCGACCAGGGGGCCCTGGATGCCGCGTGAGGTGACCATGCGGATGCCTTCCACGGCCACGGAGTCAAGAATCGTCTTGCCGTCCAGCTCCTTGGCCAGCACGCCGGGGAGCTGCTTGTTCTTCAAAAAGACGGTCAGAATCGGCTTCGCAGAGTCCACATCGGCCTTGGCCAGGAACTCCACAGCGCGTTTGGCCGCGAGCTGAGGCCCGACGCTGGTCAGGCCGTCGATCATGAGCCCGCGCAGGCCCGCGTCCTGGGATTCCACGAAGAGCTTGTCAAACAGATCGCGGGATTTCGCGCCACCCAGCGCCGTCAGGCCGCGCATGGCACCATCGCGGATCGGCGGGATGGTTTGGGCGTCGGTGAGCAGCGCCACCAGTTTGTCGCGCGCCGGTTCCACCTTCCAGAGTCCGGCCAGCATGGCCGTGCGGTGCAGCACATGGGGTTCAGGGCGGGCAAACCAGGCCATGATGATCTCCTGCGCGCCTTCGGGGATGACCTTGCGGTCGGTGGCCGCCTTGATGAGGGCATCCTGCAGACCCATATAATAAGGGGCCATGGCGGCGTCATTGACCATTTCGACCATCGTCTTCGCCTGAGCGGCGTCGGCGGCGCTGCCGGCCATGTCGAGCACGGCGGCGGCGTCTTCGGTGCTCAGCTTGCCGCTTTTCAGCGCTTCAAACAGGGGAGGCAGGGCATCGCTGCGCCCGGTGCTCTTCATGGCATAGACGAGGTGCTTGGGCCGCTCGTCGAGCTTGAGCTTGCCAGCCACCACCGCCGGCATCCAGATGTCTGCCTGCTCGCTGCAGGTCTGCTCCAGCAGGAAATCGAGGGAGTCGTCCATCGGACGGTCCAGCACCTTGAGGGCGAGGCTGATCGCGCCGGGCTTGCGCATGTCTGCCAGCACGGCCAGCGCCCAGAGGCGCACCTGGGCGTTTTCGTCCGCCACAGCCTTGTCCAGCACCTTCATCACCTCGGGGAACACCTTCCAGCGATGGGTCAGGATGCGCAACGCGGCGGCACGGATGCGGTAGTCGCTGCTTTCCCAGAGCCGGTGCCAGATCGTGGGGGAGAAGGAGTTCACGCCTTCGCGTGCCCAGGCGGCTTCGAGCAGGGCGTGGGAGTCGGCTTCCTTCGTGGTGTCCAGTGTGGCGGCCCAGGCATCGAGTGGCAGCGTCACTTTGGCAGCGCCTTGGTCCCGCAGCTCACGTTTGGCAAAACGGCGCACGTAGTTGCGGTCGCTCTTGAGCATTTCCAGCAGGTCGGCGGTGGCGGCTCCGGCGATCTGGGGCCGAGGGCTGAGGGGCTTGCCCTTGGCGGTGATGCGCCAGATGCGGCCATGCTGATGGTCGCGGCGGGCATCGCGGAAGTCCACCTCGCCGTGCTGGATGATGGGATTGTACCAGTCGGCGATGTAAAGGGCACCGTCCGGGCCCATCTTCACGTCAATGGGCCGGAAGGCGCGATGTGTGGAGGCGAGCAGGTCGGGCATCTGCTTGGCGATGTAGCTGCTGCCGCTGGGGGTGAGCTTGAAGCGGTTGACGCGATTGCCCCGGAAGTCGTTAAGGATGAAGTCTCCCTGAAATTCGGCGGGGAAGTGCGGGTCTTCGATGATTTCCAGGCCGCACTGCTTGGGCTGGCCTGGGCTGAGGCCGTGGACGATGCGCTTGGCCCCCGGCGAGGTGGCGAAGACGGAGCCTGGGAAGATGAAATTGACCCCTTCCCCGCCTGCGCCATCGCACGCGAAGCTCTGGCCCCAGCGGTCAAACTCAAAGCCCCAGGGATTGATGAGCCCTTTGCTGATGATTTCCGCCCGGCGCGTCTCCGGCCGGAACTCCCAGATGCCACCGCCCATGAGACGGCGCACGCCATGGGGGGTCTCCATGTGGGTGTGGATGTAGATGGACTGATTGAAGTAGAGCATGCCTTCCGGGCCCCAGCGGAAGGTGTGCAGCAGGTGGTGGGTGTCCTCGGTGCCGAAGCCGCTGAGCATCACGGTGCGCTCGTCCTCTTTGAGGTCGTTGTTGGTGTCCTTCAAAAAGAGCACCTCAGTGGAATTGGCCACATAGAGACCGCCGTCCCCAGGAGCGAGCGCGGTGGGGATGTGCAGGCCTTCGGCGAAGGTGGTGGATTTGTCGGCCTTGCCATCGCCGTCGGTGTCTTCCAGTACCACGACCTGGTCCTTGGCCTCTTCGCCGGGCTTGATGTGCGGGTAGGTCGTGCTGGTGACGACCCAGAGGCGGCCCTGGGCATCCCAGTTCATCTGCACCGGTTTCTGGATCATCGGCTCCGATGCGAAGAGATTCACCTCGAAGCCGTCGGGCACCACGAAGGCCTTCAGCTCCGCCTCAGGGTGTGCGTCCGGCAGATCGGCCAAGGAGGCCGGCTGCGAGGCATGGGCGACAGCAGTCAAACCAACGAGAATCAGGGCAAGGCGGGTCATCATAAATGGGAAGCGCAAGATACGACGCTGCGGCGGGTGTTTGGCAAGCTTTCTCTCCGGGGAAATGCGGGGGCGGGGTGTCGAGCTTCAACGGTTGAAACTGGCTCAGCCTGCCTTTAGCATCCACGCATGAGCAGCGCCGCCCTCAACATCTCCGAGCTTGTCGAATGTGCGCTGTCCATGCCGCGTGCCGAACGCTCCTACCTCGCCACCAAGCTCATCAGCAGCCTTGATGATGACGATGACATCGAAGTCAGTCAGGAATGGCGGGATGAACTCAACCGGCGCGTGGAAGAAATGCGCAATGGCACTTCGCCCGGCATACCGCATGAGGAGGTCATGAGCGGCGTTCGCGAACTGCTGGCCGGCATCCGCAAGGAAAAGCAGGCCGCATGAGCCACCTCTGGCACAGGCAGGCCCGGATCGAATATTACGAGGCCATCGGCCACTATGCCCGGATTGACGACATGCTGGGTGAACGCTTCGTCGCCGCTGTCGAAGAGGCTCTTGAGCAGATGAGCCGCACACCGGAGAGGTTCCGCCGCTTCTAGGGTGACCTGCGCAAAGTCCGGGTGGAGGACTTTCCGTACGCGGTCAACTACCGCATCGAAAGCAGCGATCTGCGCATCATTTCCGTCATGCATCTGCACCGGCGTCCCGGCTACTGGGGCGAGCGCATCGACTGAATGCTGAAACGCGCCTATGAATGCCCACGTGCGGTCCGAATACGACAAGGCGGTCCACGTCCAACCTCTCCAAACTGAGGGATCAAGATGATCCCGCTCCTCTTCACCGCCACCCACTCACCGCCGAAGAATGCTCGCGGTAACACTTCTCAAACGCCGCGTGGGAGCGGTTGAAGAAATGGCCGTCGCGGCCAAGGGTGGCGGAGGTGGCCTGAGCGGGACAGGCCGTGGAATCTCTCCGCCCTGATGCACCAACGGGCACCCACCGAGGAGACGGCGGACCTGCGTGCAGATAGCAGGCACATTCGGTGAGCAGGCACCCCACTTTACCTGCGCACGACCTGGAAGTTCCTCATGGGGCATTGACCCCATGGACATTGAAACCACGGTGCCCTTACGGTCCACGGGCAGAAACCACCCTCCTGTGAACCGACCATGAAAAATCATCTCTCCCGCAAGACTTTACCGACAGTGATGCGGCGAATCTCCTGGTGCATGAATGCCGCCACACTTGCGGGATTCCAGCTCTCTGGTGCTGAGGCTCCGGTCGATCTGGGGCAGGCCTATGACTTCGCTGTTCTGGCAGGCTCGGGGATTACCAACACGGGGGCCACCATCATCGTCGGAGATGTGGGGTCTTTGCCGACCTCCACCATCACGGGCTTTGCCACGGTGACATTGACCGGGACCAATCATGCAGGGGATGCCATCACCCTGGCGGGGAAAGGCGATCTGCTCACGGCTTTCAATGACGCCGCAGGCCGGATGCCTACGATCACCTATTCACCGATTTTTGATCTCGGCGGACTTACCCTGGCACCGGGCGTTTACAGTGATCCCACTTCCTTTGGGATCACCGGCACGCTGACGCTGGATGCCATGGGTGATCCGAACGCCATCTGGATTTTCCAGACCGGCTCCACCCTCATCACCGGCCCGAGCAGCAAGGTAACCCTGATCGGCGGGGCTCAAGCGAGCAATGTGTTTTGGCAGGTCGGCACCTCCGCGACGCTTGGCACGAACACGAGCTTCGCGGGGAGCCTGCTGGCTTCGCAGTCCATCACGCTGACAGCCGGTGCCACGGTGGATGGTCGGGTGCTGGCAGTGGATGCGGCGGTTAGCCTGGAGAACAACACGATTGGCCTGAACCACAACCTCATCATCCCAGTGCCCAATGCAGCGGAGACGCTGACCCTCACCGGTCCGATCTCAGGCATTGGCAAGAGCGTGACCAAGACCGGCGCAGGCGCGGCGGTTTTCAGCGTCGCCAACACTTACACCGGAGCGACCCTCGTCACCGAAGGCGCGCTCTTCGTCAACGGCACGGCGGGCACTGGCTCCGTTGTCACCAGCGCGGGGACGACCTTGGGCGGCACGGGCACGGTCTCGCCAGCGGGAGCCGGCAGCGTCATCCTCGGCGGTGAACTGGCACCTGGAACGCCAGGCAGCAACGACGGTGTGGGCACGCTGACCTTCACGCCCGTGAACGGAGGTGTGGCCTTCACCAGCACGGGCAGCGCCGCCTTTCAGCTCGGCACCCAGGGCACGCACGGCTACACCGTGACTTATGACGCCCTCGGATTCATCCAAACCGCCACCGGCACCTACACCGACGGCGGCAATGACCGCCTCATCTTTAACAGCAGCGGTGCAGGTACACTCGACTTGAGTGCCGTGGTCGCAGGCGGTCTGGGCGTGAGCTTTGCAGGTGGTTACACACCGGCCTTGCATGACGTGTTCGATCTTCTGGACTGGAGCAGCGTCACGGGACTGAGCGCCGCGCAACTGAGCCTGCCAGATCTCGCCGCCTTCAACCCCCTCTGGTCTTGGGATACGAGCCTGTTCGCCAGCCAAGGCGTGATTGGCATCGTTGCCATTCCTGAGCCTTCGCGTGCCATCCTGCTGATGCTCGGCCTCAGGGGCCTGGGCTTGCGGCGGCGCGGAGTCACGCGTCGGGGCAGACCTGCGCGCAGATAGCAGGGATATCCGTCGGTGCGGCATCGAACATTACCCGTGTGAGCTGAGGAAACGAGCATGGGGTATTGACCCCATAGACTTTAAAACCACAGCACAATTAAGGTTCGTCGCTAGAAACCAAAACCAATATAACTCAGCCATGAATGCCTACCTTCCCCCCAAGTCATTGCCGAAAATCATGAGACGAATCTCATGGTGCTTGATTGCCGCTGCCACACTTGCCGAATTCCCACTTTCCGCTGCTATTGCTCCTGTCGATCTGGGGCAGGCCGTTGACTTCCGGGTTCTCGCAGGTTCGGGGATTACCAATACTGGGGCCACCACCATCATTGGAGATGTGGGCTCTTTGCCGACCTCCACCATCTCGGGCTTTGGCCCGGGGATAATTATCGGGACCAATCATGGAGGCGATGCCATCACCCTGGCGGCGAAAGGCGATCTGCTCACGGCGTACAATGACGGTGCAGGCCGGCTGCCGACGATCACCTATGGACCGATCCATATTTTCGCCACTGAGACCCTGGCACCAGGTATTTACAATGATCCAAGTTCCTTTGGGCTCACCGGAGCCCTGACGCTGGATGGGGGGGGAGATCCCAATGCGATCTTTATTTTTCAGGCTGGCTCCACCCTCATCAGTGACCCCGGCAGTTCCGTGATTTTGCAAAATGGGGCTCAGGCGGGGAACGTCTTCTGGTTGGTCGGCAGTTCTGCCACTCTCGGGGTCAACTCATCTCTCTCGGGAACCATCATTGCGGTGACCTCCATCACACTCAACACCGGAGCCACATTGGACGGACGTGCGCTGGCCCTGAATGGTGCGGTCACCCTGGACTCCAACCCCATCAGCTTCACGCCGCTTGCGCCAGGTGTTCCTGGTGCGCCGACGCATTGGCTGGGGGCCACGGATGGCTCTTGGACTGTTGTTGGAAACTGGGCCTCCGATTTGGCGGGCACTCCGGCGCTGGTCATCCCCTCCCTGGCGGACAACCTCACCTTTTCCGCCACAGGCGCGGCAAACCAGAGCACCACACTCGGCGCAGACTTCACGATCAACACTCTCACGATCAATGACCCGACGGCGGTCACCATCGCCGGAGCCAACACCCTGACCCTTGCCGGAGATCCGGGCCTCACCGTCAACACCGGCGCAGGGCTGCTCACGATCTCCAGCGGTCTGGCCTTCACAGGCGCGGCACCTACGGTGACGGTGAACAACACCGCCGGGGCGGTTTTCAGTGGCGCGGTCACCAGCGCTGGCAGTCTGATCAAGGCTGGCACAGGCACCTTGTTCATCAGCGGCACGACCAATGTCACCGGGCCTGCCAACATCAATGCAGGCACTCTCAACATCGCCACCGGCGGCACCTTCACCGCCACCGGCACCACCACCGTGGCCGCAGGCAGTACAGTCTCCGTGACCGGCGACCTCGTCTCCCCAACCATCAATGTCCTGCTGGGTGCCAATCTCACTGGCGCTGGCACCATCACCGGGGATGTGAACAACTTTGGCACCGTGAATCCGGGTAGCACCGTGGGCACGCTCACCATCAACGGCGGTTACACCCAGGGTGCCACTGGTCTGCTCCCCACGGAGCTTGTTGTGACCCCGCACAACAATGACAAGCTGCTCATCAGCGGCCCGGCAAACCTCGACGGCACCCTGCTGATCACCACGGCCGGCGGACTGCGCCCGAACTTGGGAGACAGCTTTAACATCATCCACGCTGCCAGCGTCGCAGGTCTGTTTGCCACGGAGATCAATCCCTTCGTGGGCCCGGGAACCTTGATCAAGCTCGTCGTCGTGTACACCCCGACCGATGTCTTTGTGAATGCCGTGCAGAACACTTTTGAAAACGCGCTGAGCCTCATCCCCCTCACGCCGAATCAAACCGCCACGGCGGGTGCTCTGGACTCCGCTTTGACCGATGTACGCCAGGCGGCGGTGCTCAACTATCTCAACAACATCAACATCAATGCCGTGCCTCATGAGCTCGACCGAATCGCACCGGAGGAGCTGACCGCCATCTACAGCATCTCCTTTGCGCAGCTCGACACCGAGATCCTCACCGTGCAGCAGCGCCTCTCCTCCATCCGCAACGCGGGCTGGGGGCATACCTACTACCCCGGTGGCGGCAAAGAAGTCATCCTCGGCGCTGGCGGCGGTCAGCTCTCCCCCGCCATGTCGTCCAGCGATGTCAGCTTCAGGTTCTTTGCCAACGCGACCGGCCAGTATGCCAGCCTCGGCAACACCACCAATGCCAACGGCTTCGATGTGCAATCTGTCGGCAGCACCATCGGCGGCGATGTGCGCCTGGACGAGCATTGGGTCCTGGGAGCTACGCTTGGCTATGCACGGTCCACCAGCGATCTCACAGAAGGCGGCAGACTGAGTGCCGATGGCATGCGCGCAGCCGTGTATGCCATGTATATCAGCGGTGCCTTTTACACCGAAGCGATGGTCGGCGGCAGCTTCAACAGCTACGACACCCGGCGCGCCGCACTCGGCGGCATGGCCCAGGGCAGCACCAACAGCACGAGCTTCGACACGTATGTCGGGACTGGCTACGACATCTATGTGAATCAATGGACCTTCACCCCCGTTGCCTCCCTGCGCTACACGGTCGTGAACATCGACAGCTTCCAAGAAACCGGCTCCCTGCAGCCGCTGAGCTTCGGCTCACAGAATCAGGACTCCATGCGCTCACGCATCGGTATGCGTGTCGCCTACAACACCCTCTGTGGTGCCGCCCGCGTCTCCCCATCTCTCGGCCTGCAGTGGCAGCATGAGTATCTCAACAACGAACTCGCCATGACCTCCCAATTCGCCAACGGTGCTGGCAACCCCTTCACCGTGCATGGGCCTAAGATCGGACGGGACAGCGCCATCGTCACAGCCGGCATCAATGTCGCCTGGAGCCGCTACGCCGTTTACATGGCCTACCAGGCCGAGCTGTTCCGCACCAACTACGACAGCCATACCATGATCGTCGGCTTCCGCGTGGCCTGGTAAAACCCGCAGCGGGTGAAGAGTCATCCAGGCCGTGATTTGAAAACCTGCCCATGGGACCATGGCGCAGGTGACGGTCTGGATTCGTGCTGAAGGTACTACGGGCGGCAGGCCCGGGAATGGGAAAGATGAAGTGGAACAGCCTCACCGCCACGTGCTCACCGCCGAAGCGTGCTCGCGGTAAAACTTCTCAAACGCGGCGTGGGAGCCGTTGAAGAAATTGCGGTCGCAGAAATGCCGCAGGGAGGCACGTCCGCCGCTGCGGGTGTAGGCGCCGCCCACATACCCGGAAAACTCTGCGCCCAGCAACGCCGTGCGCGGATGGCCACTGATGTCTCCGCAGTACTGCCAGAAGGTCCAGGTGCCAAACACGCGTGGCACGCTGAAGGTCATGTGCATGGCCGACTGCTCGCCGTAGCGCGGGATCCACAAGCCGCAGGTCTTGAGCACCGTACGCTCGCCAGCGCTCAGCGCCTCCAGCTCGCGCTCCTGCTGGGCAAAGCCTGGCATGCCCGGCAGTGGCACGCTGCAGTAGAGCAGCGGCCACACGCCCGTGTGCGCCCGCACCCGCTGCGCCGCCCACGCGAGCTGCGACCACGACACGCGGTCCCGCCCCTCATTGTCCAGCACCATCATCACCGGATGCGCCGTGGTGCCATGACGATGCGCCGTCCCGGCCACCTCACGGATGAAGCGATCAATCTGCGCCCCCAGATGCCCGGCGCGGTTCACGTAATGATACGCGCCCCATTTCAGCCCGGCCACGCGTGCCGCATGCTCGCGCCGCGCGTAGTCCACATCCGATTTCGTGCCGCCACGTGTGGCACGGTGGATCAGCAATTCCACGCCCATGCTGCGCAGCAGATCAGCGCGGACAGCACCGCCGTCCCAGCCGAAGTCCACCGTGTTGTTGAGCAGCGCGGACCGCGCATGATGCACCGAGACCGTCTCCGTGCGGATGGGCGCGCAGGCCGCGAGGAGAGAGGCGACGGCACAGGTGAACCAGATCGAGGCGCGTGAGGTCATGCGCTGTTTTAGCGGGTGGAAGGTGGGGGCGTCAATGGGGAAGCGTGTGGGGGAGATCGCTGCGAAGACGAAAGAATCTCTTTCTCCAACGGAACCTCTTGCCACGGGAATGCCCTCACGCTTTGATGGCAGTCATTCCTTATGGAGCGCATGGTGTGCTCCACGCGCTACGTGAACCCTTGGCGGATCTGCGCAAGAGCCTGAGATGAACCCCACCCACACCATCACGGCAGTTCTTGGCCGCGCGGAGCAGGGTATGACAAGGCCCTTCATCTGCCAGGTGAATCATTGGAATACCTGCTATGTGAAAGGAGCGTACGCGGGGCTGCGCTCGCTGTGCCGTGAATGGGTGGCGGGATGGCTGGCGAAGGAGGTGCTCTGGGGGCTGCCCATCGGAGTGCCGCCCATTGAGATGTCAGAGGTGCCACGAGCTTTGATCGAGAGCAGCGCGCGCAATGACATCCGTGATCTCGGGGCGGGCAGGGTGTTTGCCTCCTGGCGGATAGACGGAGCTCAGGAACTTTCATGGTCTTCCGCGCAAGGCTGGCCGGAGGAGACGATGGCGGCTCTGCTGCTGCTGGACCTGTGGATTCAAAACGAAGACCGCAGCCTGTCCGCGCAGGGTGGCAATCCGAATCTGCTGGTGACACAGATCCCATCCCTGCGTGACAATGATCCTGAAGGGGCGCTCTGGAAAGACCAGCCGAGGCGGGAGATGATCTGGGCCTATGATTTCAACCTGGCCTTTGACGACCCGTTTGACCGCACGCGGTTCTTTGATGCGCATGTCTTTGGCGGCATGCTGAAGCAGTGGCCGCAGGGCTTTCGCGAACGGATGGAGCCACGACTGCGCGCCGGGCTGGAACGACTGCCGGAACTGTTTGCCGAGCTACCGCCGGAGTGGCTGCACCTGGACGGGGATGACAGTCTGCCCGTGCAACTGGACATGAATGGTGTATCATCGGTGCTGAGCCTGCCCTTCACGGAGCCGGACACTTTTTGGAAACTGCCATGAACACTCCGCAAGCCGCCTGCAACTACGCCGTGCTCCGCTTCCTGCCCTACCCGGAGACAGGTGAGTTTGTGAACGTGGGCGTGGTGGTGAACTGCCTGCAGCCCTGCCTTTTTGATTTCCGTATGGAGCCGCAGATGACGGCCCGGATGAAGGCGCTGTTTCCTGCTCAGAACGAGCAGGCCTTTGCAGCCGGCACCGCCGCCATGCAAAAGGAGATGCTGCGGGTGAAGGCCATGATTCGTGATCCTAAGACCTGCCAGTTTGCCTTTCAGGAGGCGGTGCGTCCCAGGGAGTCCACCTTCCGCTTTGGCGAAGCGAGAACGCTGCTCACCGCAGACGCGGAGAACCTCGCGGAAGAACTCTTCAAGCGCTATGTCCGCATGGAAGCACGCCCGCAAAGCGAGCCTCAGCTGGTGGCGGCCTGAATGAAGCTCTCACCGCAATGCCCAGCGCTGTCCTGTACTCCCGGCTTTAGCCGGTTCTGGGTGGCGCGATCAGAGCCGCCTGCTGCGAAGCCGCGAAGCGAACGCGGGACTGCACGACGAAGAACCGGATGCGATGCAGCGGCGAGGCAACTTGAAACTTGAAACCTTTAACTCGAAACGACGCGCTTTGATCGAGGACGATTCTGCTGCGCGGGGCTACTCCGCGCCGCACAGCTTGACCAGCCGGATCTCCACGGTGCGGTCCCCTTCTCCGACAAACAGGACGCCTTCCTGCAGCGTGATGGTGAGGTCCATGGAGCGCTGCGAGAGCTCGCCCAGGGCCTCGCTTTCGGCGGCGGGGATCTGCCACACGGTGAGGTTGCTCACGCGGGTGAATTTCCCGGCAAGTCCGGCCCACCAGGTGGCGGCGGTGCTGGCATAGCTGTACACGCTCACCTTCTTGGAGCGGCCGCACACGCGCACGAGTTTCTTCTCGTCCGGCTGGCCGAGCTCGATCCAGTGCATGAGCAGGCCGGTGAGGTCATGCTGCACGAGTGCGGGCTCGTCCGCGTCCCACAGGTCCTTGCCGAATTCGAGCTTGCCGAGGTCGTTGTTTTCCGGCGCGTTGAGCACGAAGGCCAGCAGCCGGATCATCATGCGCTCCTCCGTCTCCGACGGGTGCCGGGCGAGGGTGAGGGTGTGGTCGCTGTAGCGATTGCGGTCCAGATCGGAGAACGACACGCACGCTTTGTGGATGATTGCCTTGAGAGCCATGGACTGGTTTAGACGGGGAAGCGGTGCGTAGCAAGGGAGGGTGTGTGACGGCGTGGTCGCATCCGCCCACCGCAGGTGATCCTCCTCGCACTCGATCCTGCCGCACCGTTTCTAGCTTCAGGTTACAAGTTCCAAGCAGCTTCGCCGCTCGGCACACGGCTGCCGCTCGTTGAGAGGCTGGCATGACGCTGGCCCAGAATCTTGAATGAGGAAGGCAGGAATGCAGGAACCGGAGGGGGTTTCTGCCTTCCTGCTTTCCTGCTTTCCTCATTCATCACCTCCGGCTCTGGCTCGCCCCCTTTTCACCCCCTCCCGCAGACCACGACATACCAGCATCTACGTATGAAACTGCCTCTCCTGACATATTTATGCACCTTTACCACAAAAGTTCGTTGACTTTCAAAATTCGGACCCAAGTAATTTATATCATCACGAACCGGTCGCAGGTCTCCTGCGGGTGGTTCGGGAAGATGCCAGAAACTGCTCTTTCCTACCTATGACACTGAACACGATCTCCGACCCGCCCGTTTCTCCGGCCCCCGCCGCCACTCCCCGCGCCGCCCGGCCTTCCACGGCAGATGCCGCGCCGCCGGCACCGGCCTCTCTCACCTCCCCCCAGCTCATGGCTGTGCTGGGCGTGAGCCGCCGCATCTTGAAGAATTGGAACCACCGCGGCGTCATCCCCTCCGTCCGTGTGGGCACCGCACGGCGCTATGATCTGGCGCAGGTGATGGAGGCCCTGTGCGCGCACGGGCAGCCAGCCCCGGCAGCTTCCCCCGCCCCACCCGGCCTGGGTGGTCCCGCCGGGGAAGACGCTGACTCCTAATACCAGTTTCTGCCACATTTTACCACAAGCCCAAACCACCACCAGCGTCCGACCGCGAGTTCATCGGCTGCTTCCCGCCACAGCTCCGCGCTGGGATCGAGGACGAGTAGGAGAACGAGGACGAACCAGCCGCACCCCCTTTTTACTTTTGATTCGCTTCGCTCACCCTTCGGTCTGCCTTCGGCAGTCTGTCTCGCTTCGCTCGGCTCACTTATCCCTTCTCACTCCCCCCCCGCCTTTATGACCACCACATCGAGCTACCACGACATACCACCGCTCAAGGAACGCCTGCTCATCCCGGAGGTGTGGCAGCGGCTGGGGCTGGAGGGGCAGCCGGGGGCAAGCTGCAGCTCCCCCTTCCGCCCGGACAGGAATCCCTCCTTTTCCATCTCCAAGGATGGAAAACACTGGAAGGACTTCGGCACGGGCCAGAACGGGGATGTGATCGACTTCATCGCGCTGGCGCGGCAGCTCAGCAAAGGCGAGGCGCTGCGGGTGTTCCGTGAGCTGGCCGGGGTGCCCCAGGCCGCGCCCGGCCATGCGCCGCACGCGGGCTCCCCACGCGGCACTTCCTTCAAGGCCCAAGCCACCGCGCTGCTGCCCCCGCAGGAGGGGCCGCACCCGGATGGCATCCGCGTGCCGCTGCACCACAGCAGGGAGGAGGACAGGCTGCTGCTGGCGGAGTCGCGCCACCTCACGCTGGAGGCCGTTTCTCTGGCGCTGGCGCTGCGCACGCTCACCTTTGCCATCGTGCAGGGCTACCGCTGCTGGCTGCTCACAGACGCGGCCAGCCGCATCGCTGAGGCACGGCGGCTCGACGGCATGCCCTTCCCGGAATGTGGGCCGCTGGGCCGGCGCAAGGCGCACACTATTCGCGGCTCGCGCAAGAACTGGCCGCTGGGCGTGGCGGTGCTACAGCGTGTGCCGGACTTCCGCACGCTGCTGCTGGTGGAGGGCGGGCCGGACTACCTGGCGGCGCTGCACTTTGCCCATGAGCTGGAACGCTGGGACGTGCTGCCCGTGGCCATGCTGGGGCGCGGCACGGGCGCGCAGATCGACCCCGCCGCGATGGAGCTCATGCGCGGCCGCCGCGTGCGCATCTTCCCGCACAACGATGCCGACGGCGGCGGTGTGAAAAGCGCCCGCCGCTGGGCCGCGCAACTGCACCGGGTGGGCTGCGAGGTGGATCTCTTCAATTTCGCCGATCTGCACCGCACGGACGGCCCACCCCCCAAAGACCTCAACGACTGCACCACCGGCCTGGATGAGGAATCCGCCACCCAACTGCGACACACCCTTTTCCCCAAGCCGGATCTGGAGGTGAATCCGCCGTTTTATTCGTCCTCGTTCTAGCTCATAGCGCTCCGCCACCCCCCCCCAGCTTCAAATAGGACAAATAGGTCCTATACGACCTATGGGACCTATGGGACCTATTCGTCCCCGCCACACCCAGCGCCCTCAGCACTCCCCACCGCACCTATTTCTCGTCAATACCACACACTAACACTAAATAACACACACATACCATGAGCCTCGTCATTCCATACATACCCACCCCCGCAGAACTCGCCGAGTGCGAGCGCCTGAGCGCACGCCACCCGTATCCTGCGCAGGACCCCACCCACACACTGAGCACCGGCATCCCCGCCCCTGCACCGCAGGCCTTTCCCGCCGCCCCCAGCTACCCCGCTCCCGTGCAGGGCGTGCCCGGCCAGCCGCCGCCACGGCCTCCGCTGGCGCAGTTTGTCCTCACGGCAGAGCAGCTCGCGGCCCTCGTCATCCCGCCACGGCCCGCGCTGCTGGACCAGTGGCTGTGCCAGGGAGACCTCGGCTACATCTACGCCCCGCGCGGCGTGGGCAAGACGTGGCTGGCCATGGCCCTGCCCGTCGCCATCTCCTGCCGCCGCCCCTTGGGCCTGTGGGCTGCCGGTGATCCCTCCCCCTCTTCCTCAGGCGCTCTCCCTTCAGACGAAGCCCCCGACGCCCCGCCCGCGCCGGATCACATCCCCGTGCTCTACATCGATGGCGAGATGGCGCTGAAGCACACCCAGTACCGCGCCCGGGGGCTGGACCTCTCCAAGGTGCACCACCTCCACCACGAGCACCTCTTTGAGAAGAACAGCACCTGCCTCAACATCGGCGAAACCGAAGACCGCCAGCGCATCACCGCCCTCATCCTCCAGCAGGGCTACCAGGTCGTCATTCTGGACAACCTCAGCTCCCTGGCCTCCGGCGTGGATGAAAACAAAGGCATGGACTACGAGCCCCTCGCCAACTGGCTGCTCGACCTCCGTCGGCGCAAGATCACCGTCATCGTCATCCACCACGCCGGGCGCAACGGCCTCATGCGCGGCCACTCCAAGCGCGAAGACGCCTGCGCCTGGATCATCGAACTCCGCGACGCCCGCCAGGAAAGCGACCCCGGCGCGAAGTTCGTCAGCCACTTCGCCAAACCGAGCCGCAACACCGGCGATCCCCTCCCCGACCTCCTCTGGCACTTCACCACCGACAAGGTGAGCGGGATCACGGACATTCAGTGCGAGCTGGCCATCAACAGCGAATACGACCAGTTCATCCAGCATGTGTGCGAAGGCGTGACGGCACAGGTTGATATTGCCGAGATGATGGGCAAGCACCGGGGCTGCGTCAGCAAATGGGCCACCCGCGCCCTCAACGAAGGCCGTATCTCCGGCAGCCCACGCAGACTCCTGCCACCCGCCAAATGCGCCAAAACCAGCGTGCATGCGAATGACGAGGATGATGACTCGCGGGCCGAGTTTCGCGACGACGATTAAAACGTCCGCCGCCCCCGAGGCGGCTCCGCCGGAAATGTTGCATGTTGCACACCCTATACTTGCAACATGGCAACATTTTCATCCCACCTCCCCGGACTCACGCATTTGATGGCATGATGAATCATTTCCACAGGTGTCCCATAGGGACTTGAGGTTTTTTGAGTGAAGTGCGCTGACTGAGGGCGGGAAGAGGCTTGATTTGGAGTGCGATGTCTAAAACAAAAC
>NCCR01000286.1 GCA_002279765.1 Verrucomicrobia bacterium 12-59-8
CCTTTCTTGAACTCACGCCCGCGAAGCCAGAGGAAGATGACGGGCGTGACAATGAGGATGTGAATGAGACTTGAGATCATGCCGCCGATGACGGGGGTGGCGAGTGGCTGCATGACTTCGGAACCCTGGCGGTGGCTCCACATGATGGGTAGCAGGCTGGCGACGATGGTGGCGACAGTCATGACCTTGGGCCTCAGGCGGAGGCGTGCGCCGTCCTTGACGGCTTGCACGAGGTCGCTGTAGGCGAAGGCGGTGCCGAGTTGGGTCATGCGGGCTTTCACGGTTTCTTCGAGATAGACGACCATGACGACCCCGGTCTGAACGGCGGTGCCAAAGAGGGCGATATAGCCGACCCAGACGGCTCCGTTGAAATTGTAGCCGAGGAGTTTTTGAAGCAGCACACCACCGCTGAGCGCAAAGGGCACGGCGAGCATGACGTGCGCGGCCTCCAGGGCGCTGTGATAGACGATGTAGAGCAGCACGAAGATGATGAGCAGCACGATGGGGAAGACGATCTGCATGGTCTGCACAAAGCGGCGTTGGTTTTCATACTCGCCAGTCATCTTGTAGGTCATGCCTTCCCAATCAATCGTCTTGAGCTGCTGCTCGACCTCCTGCACGAAGCCGCCGAGATCGCGGTCTTGCACATTGGCCTGCACATAGGAACGCAGACGACCGTCCTCGCTGGCGATCTCGTTCGCGCCGATGTCGCGCGTGATCTTCGCCACCATGCCGAGCGGGATGTAGGCGATAGTCTGGCCGCCTGACTCGGTCTTCATCGCGGCGTCGGGCGGGGCCATGCCAGCGCGGCTGGCAACGAGGATGCTGCTGAGTTTTTCGATGTCGTCGCGCTCGCTGCGCTGCACGCGGATCTGAATGGGGAAGCGCTGACGACCTTCGATAGTGGTACTGACGTTCTTGCCGCCGATGGAAACCTCCACGGCATCGAGCACGTCCTTCGCGCTGAGGCCGTAGCGGGCCATCGCGACGCGATCGACCTGGATGTTGAGGTAGGGTTTGCCCTGCACGCGCGAGGGCGAGACACCCGCCGCGCCTGCGATACCGTTGATGAGTTTTTCGACCTCGTAGGCCTTGCGCTGAATCTTGTCGAGGTTGTCGCCATAGATCTTCACACCGACCTGCGCACGAATGCCGGTATAGAGCATGAGGATGCGGTTTTCGATGGGTTGCAGGAAAGCGGGCACGTAGCCGGGCACCTGCTTCATCTTCTCGGTGAGCTCGGCCTTCAGTTTCTCCACCGTCATGCCCTCACGCCACGCGGGATTGCGTTTCACGCTCCAGCGCCCGTCAGGAATGTATTCGGGCTTCAGCATGATCGTCGTTTCCAGCATCTCGGTTGGCGCAGGATCGGTGGCGGTGTCAAAACGACCGAGCTTGCCCGCGACGGAGACCACTTCCGGGGCTTCGGCGATGACCTTGTCCTGCCAGGACATGACGCGTTGGATTTCCTTGAGCCCTGTCTTGGGCATCAGCACTGGCATGAACAACAAACTGCCTTCATTGAGCGGAGGCATGAACTCACGACCGAATCCGGCCACGGCATCCGCAAGACGCGGATACCCCGCGTCGCGCATTTGCTTCACTGTGGAGCGCGGCAGACCAAAGGCGATTAGCAGGGACAGCGATAGGATGCCCATCGCAGAGAAGATGACCGTTTTGCGATGATTGAGCGCCCAGTTCAGCGCCGGTTCATACAGGCGCATGAGGAACTTCATCACAATATTGTGCTCTTCCGAATGAAACGGCCCACGCACGAACACGGAGCACAACACCGGGACCAGAGTGACGGCAAGCAGCGTGGAGCCGATCATCGCGAAGGTTTTGGTGAAGGCCAGCGGGTGGAACAGCTTCCCCTCCTGCCCGCCCAGGGCAAAGACCGGCACAAAGGCGAGGATGATGATCGCCATCGCGAAGAAGATCGGGCGCCCGACCTGGATGCAGGCCGCGCGTGTGACCTCCCAGGTCTCCTTGGCATCCAGCCGCCCGCCTTTTGTCGTTTCCGCCTCCTCGCAGTGCCGAATCACATTCTCCGTGACCACAATGGCCGCATCCACCAGCACGCCGATGGCGATGGCGATGCCGGTGAGGGACATGATGTTGCTGGTGATGCCGAACTCCTTCATCAGAAGGAACGAGATCAAAATCGAGACCGGCAGCGGCAACGTGACGATGAGGATGCTGCGGAAGTGCCAGAGGAAGATGATGTGCGCGAGCGTGACGAGGATGAACTCCTCCAGCAGCGCGTGCTTGAGCGTGTCGATGGTGTTGTCAATGAGTTCGCTGCGATCATAGAACGACTTGATCGTCACACCCGGTGGCAGACTCGGCGCGAGCTGAGCGATCTTCTCCTTGATGCGCTCGATCACCGCCTTGGCATTCTCGCCCGTGCGCATGACCACCGTGCCGCCCACGGCCTCATGCCCGTTCAAATCGAGTGCGCCACGTCTGAAATCGCCGCCGATCTGCACGGTGGCGATGTCCTTCAAATAGATCGGCGTGCCCGCCATCGCTTTCACAGTGACAAGTTCGAGGTCTGCGGGGCTCGTAACGAGCCCAATGCCGCGCAGCACAAACTCCGCGCCATTTTCCTCCACCGCCTTGCCGCCGACATTGAGATTCGCGTTCTGCACCGCCGTCATCACCTCCATGAGCGTGACGTTGGCGGTGCGCATCTTGGTGGAGTTCAGCTCGATCTGATACTGCTTCACAAATCCACCAATGCTCGCCACCTCAGCCACGCCCTGTACACTGGCGAGTTGATAACGAATGTACCAGTCCTGCAGCGAGCGCAGTTGCGCCAGATCGTAGCCGCCATTGGGCGACTTCGCGGGATCGACATCAAGGTAGTATTGAAACACCCAGCCTAGACCCGAGGCATCGGGCCCGAGCTGCGGCTTCACACCATCAGGCATCGCGCCTTGCAGATAATTCAGCCGCTCCAGCACGCGGGATCGCGCGAAGTATTGATCCACGCGCTCCTCAAAGATGATGGTGAGCAGCGAGAAGCCGAACATCGACGTCGCCCGTACCTCCTTCACTCCGGCAAGCCCCTGCAAACCCGTCGAAAGCGGATACGTCACCTGATCCTCCACCTCCTGCGGACTGCGGCCCATGTAGTCGGCATACACGAGCACCTGGTTCTCCGTGAGATCCGGAATCGCATCCACCGGCGTGAGATAAATCGCCCGCACGCCCAGCGCGATGATCAGCAGCGCCCCGCAGGCAACGAGGAAGCGGTTCTTCAAGCTCCAGTCAATGATGCGCTCGATCATGGCTGGCTGCCTCCCCGTTTGATTTCCTTCGCACAGTTCAGCATCTCCTTGCCGAAGAACGGATTCTCACCGGCACGTCCCGTCATCTGCAACCAGTGCGCCTTCTTGGATGCGCCTGGAATGGCCTGGTCCACCATGAAGCACTCCCAGACATCGAAAGCAGGTACACCTTCGGACATGCGGAGCGGCTCCAGCACGTTGGTGGCGGCGACGCTGAACTTGTGGAAGGCGATGCGCGCCTGCGCGATGTCATCGAAGCCATGGAAGTGCCGCGCCTTGTCGAGTGCATCAAGCGTCTCGGAAATGCCTTCGGGTGAGCGCAGCGCGGTGACCAGATCGCCCGTGGTCATCATCGCCGGTTCACTGGCCTTGTTGAAGGCAGGCAAATCATCTGCAGCGAGAGCTGCGGCCATCGCATCGGCCACTTTGATTAAGGCGCTGATAGCCTGCGATTGTTTGTCCGTCATCGCAGCGAGGGTGGATACAGGTTTCATCGGCTCCACTGGCGTCATGAAGGAGCGATTCATGTCCGCCTGGCCATCAATGAGCAGATTGCCGTTGGTCACCACGCGATCACCTGCCTTGAGACCGGAGGTGATTTCGATGAGCGAGTCGCCATGACGTCCCAGTTTGACCACGGTGCGCGCATAGGCACCGCCGCCCTGCTCGACATAAACGACCGCCTGCGGACCCGTTTCAATCACCGCCGATCGTGGCACGGCGAGCACCGCAGGCACGTCCACTTTCAAGTCACCGTCGGCATAGAGCCGATACATCAGCAGGCGGCGGCCATTGACGAGCGGATTGGCCAGCTCCACGCGCACTTTGGTGGAGCGCGTTGCGTCATCGAAGTTGGGATCGATGAAGGTGACCTTGCCTTCAAAAGCTTGTCCCGGCAGAGAGGGAGTAGTGACCGCGACACTTTGGCCGATCTGAATCCACGGCATATCCTGCTCGTAGGCGCGGAATTGAAACCACATCGTCGAAAAATCGGCGATCTCGAAGAGCTTGTCCCCTTCCTTCACATACTGTCCCTCGGACACCTTCTGCTCCACCACCGTGCCGCTGACGGGAGCGAGAATCTGCGAGGTCAGGGCATCACCGGACTTGGTTTCGAGCGCCGCGATCTGCGTGGGTGTCAGTCCCATCTGGCGCAGCCGCAGACCGGTGTTCTTTTTCAAATCACCCGTAAGCTGCCGATAGTCGCGTTCGGCCTGCAGCAGCGTTGGGCTGTAAAACTCCGCGAGCGGCTGGCCTTCCTGAACCTCCGCGCCCATGAAGTTCACATAGAGCTTGTCGATGCGGCCATCGATGTAGGCGGAGAGAATGCGGTGACGCGAGGTGTCTTCCTCCAGACCACCCGCGACGCGCAAGGTCATGCTGAGCGGTTGTATTTTGGCCTCCGCCGTTTCGACATGAAGAACTTGGATCTGCGATTGCGTGAGCACCACCGTGTCACCACCGGCTTCGATGCCCTTTTCGCCTTCATAAACCGGCGTCAGTGCCATGCCACAGATGGTGCAGCGTCCGGGCTTGTCACTTTTGATCCAAGGATGCATGGCGCTTTGATAAAACAGCACCTTGCGCTCGCCGGAGACAGCCGTTCCTGCGGAGTGTGTGCCGCCGAATTGCCCGCGCATGAACCAGCCTGCGGCGAGTGCGGCGATGATGAGGAGAAGGGTGAGAAATGATTTCATGGGAGTGAGTTGCGGGAAGCTGGGACGAGGTTGCCGGTGAGAGCGGTGAGAGCCTGGGAGGCGACGTGCTGGCTGGCGCGTGCGCGTTGCTGCTCCAAACGTGCCTGCAAAAGCGAACGGCGCGCATCGAGCACGTCGAGCAACGTGGCGCGGGAGGATACCCAGGCGTTCTCCAACGTTTCGACGGTCTTTTCAGTCTTTGGCAGCACCTCGTTCGTGTACGCATCAGCGAGACGGCGGTTGTTCTCCTCCTCTGTCAGCAAGGCGGTGAGCTTGATGTGCAGCGCGCGCTGCTCGGCGGCCAGATCGCTCTGCGCCGCGCTGCGCTGACTTTCGGCACGCGCGATGTCGGCCTTGTAAACGGAGCGATTGAACCACGGCAGCGTCATGCCGACCGTCAGCATCGTCATCGTGTCATTGCTGTTGCCCTGGGAGTAGGTGTTGACCTGCACGCCAACGGAGAAGGCTGGTTTGCGCTTCTCGCGCGCGGCATCGGCATCCGCCTGCGCACCCGCGATCTGATGACGCATCGCGGCGAGCTGTGGATTGTCGCGTTCCAGCCGCACTTTCGAGTACTGCGTTCGCATCCGGCGGGCGGATTCGAGCATCTGGATTTGCACCGCCAGCTCGCTCTCCAGTCGCAGCGGCTCGGTGACTGATGCGTTGGGATTCTTCGAGCGCTCCTCAGCCGTTTTCACCAGCATCTGCAGCCAGCCGACGTTCTCTGCCTGAAGCCGCACCACTTCATCTGCCAGCGCCAGCTCCAGCGTGGCTTGCGCGACACTCAGCGCCAGCTCATTCGCCGTCTGCCGGCGTGACTCCACCTGCGTGAGCTGATCCTCAACCGCACGCCGCTTCTCGGCTTGGTAAAGCTTCGGACGTGGCAGCATCTGATTGATGCCAACCATAATGTCGCCGCGGTTCTGCCGACTCATGCGGCTGCCAAACAAGGTGCCAAGGCCCAACTGCGGATCCTGCCACAGCCGCACCGCGCCAATGGCAGATGTCGCCGCCTGCGTGCGCGCCTGCGCCGCCTCGATGGATGGATGAGTCATGACCGCTTCTTGAATGAGGCGGTTGAGAAGCAAGGGTGTGACCTCATCGGCGTGAGCCGTGATCGCCAGGGCCAGCGTAAGCGCGGGCCAGTAAAAGGATGTGTGCATGATATTTGAGTCGTTGAGGTTCGTGGAACCAAGCCCATGTGCTCAAGCAGTCCGTCATGGGACCGCGCAGCATGGGCACAATGCGTCTGTCAGAGACGCCGACTCAAATCAAAATGGCACAGAACAGCACCTGCAGCCGAACATGCGGCTGGGTGTCGGCACGGCGTTCATGAAGCCGTGTCGTGGCTTCCGCCGTGGGAGTTTCCAACGGCAGCAAAGGCGTGAACGGCACCCACAGCGCCGCAGGAATCATCTCGCGCCCCGTGACCGGCGGCGTGCTGACCGGTGCAGGCTCCGCACAGCAGCAGGTCGTCGTATGAGTATCACAACACGGCATCCTGCACAGCGGATACACATCTTCCAGCGCCACGGCAGGCACAGGCAACGCCTGCACCACGAGTGTGATGATCAGGATGATGGTACGGAGAAGATTCATGGTGGCAAATGCAGCAGGCTTCATGCAAACTAACTCTGGGATAACGCGAATCCCGCAAAAATTTATAAAAATACGAACACAATCTCTTGTACAGGACGGCCCGTCATCCTGTACAAGAGCGTCCTCAGGTGTCCGCTTACTGGAGCTTCGCGAGGTATTTGGCGGGGTTGGACTGGAATTTCTTCACGCAGGGAGCGCAGCAGAATTTGAGTTCCTGCCCTTGATAGACGAGGCGCTGCTCGTCGCCCATGGAGCCGAGGTCGTTGTCGGTAACGATGCAGGTCTTCAGTGGATATGATTTAGCTCCACCTAGTGAGCCGACTGAATCGCCGCTTGCGCAGGAAACGATAAGGATTGCACTCGCTGCGAGCAGGAGTGTCAAAAGGGTTTTTTTAAGGGGGGTCGCTTTCATGTGTTGTTTTGTGGTGTTGTTTGTTGGGGGGTTAAAATCGGAATGAGACACCGGCACCGAAGCCATAATCAGAGCTGTAGGAGGTGATGAGTCCGAGGTTTTTGCTCAGGGTGTAGTTGGCTCCGGCGAGCCATTCGAGCCCCTGGGCTGAGTTGGTGTCATACTCTACTCGGCCGAAGGTGCTGAGGCGACTGGTGAGTTGAAACGTGCGCTGGAGGCCGAAGCGTAAGTTACCCGTAGCCTCGACGGAGAACTGGGCGCTGACCATGTAGGGCAGCAG
>NCCR01000287.1 GCA_002279765.1 Verrucomicrobia bacterium 12-59-8
GAGGCGCAGAGGGAACTGGTGAAGAGGGCAAGTTCATCGAGTGTCAGCATGCTTGAATCGGTCGCGCATAATCGCAAAGCTGGAGTTGAGAGCCGTGTAGCAGCCGCGTTCGGGCATTCTCAGAACACTGCGCGTGAGCAGAATCTCAGGCCAGCAAGCAGCCCCTCATCTGATGCGGATGCCTTGGTGGACATTGCGAGTGTTCGTGCGTTTTATACTCCATTTAAAGAAAAGCCCGGCAAAAAAGAGCCTGATGCCCTGGATATTCCAGACATTGCGCCTGACGCATACATCATTCCTTCGGACATTTTTCTGAAAATGAGTCTCGCCACTGTGGTCAGTCATGCTTTTAGCGAGAGAAAAGGTGATGCCGGTTTTCTTCGTGGTTATAAGACATGGACGCAGGGAACTGAAGATGCAGTGTTTGATCACACACTGGCCAGATGCATGGCGAGAAAAGCAGACGCGAAAAAGCTGCTCCAGATGCTTGATGGTGGAAGCACGGCATCACAGTTGCATATAACATTCCGCGCTCTCGCCATGATGCACCAGCCCGAAGTCGTCACCGGCCTCATTGAGCGCCTCGCCAAAGCCACCGATCCCGCATTGCGCCAGGGCATCCTCGCCGCTCTCCGCCGTCTCCATTTCCAGGCGTGGAGCGAGACGCCGAAGATCGCGGCAGCTTTGAAGGACGCGCTTGCCAAGGCTTCGCCGGAAGAGGCGGCTTTCCTCGTCAAAGAAATGAACCGTAACCGCATTCAGTCGAGCGATGCCCTGGAACGCATCCTCGTGCTGGCGAAGCAGGATGCGAAGGTGATCCCGGATGCCGTCGCGCAGCTTGCCACAGCAGAGACGATTCCTGCGGATGGCATTCCGTTGCTGATCACTGCGGCGAATAGCAAAGACCTCGATCCACAGAGCGCGGCAACGACGCTGGCCAATACGCTGACGGCCATCGCCAAGACCGACAGTGCCGAGGCTTGGACGGCGGCGCTGAATGCGCTGGTCACGCTCGATGCCCAGCAAGGCTCCGGCAAAGAGCAGGACACTGGCAGGACGGCCTTCCTCACTGCACCGAAGTTGGAGAATGTGCATCAGGCCTTCGAAAACGAAGCTACCAAGGTCGGCACGCCGACCGCTGCCTGGGCCGAAGCCGCGCTGCTCAGCCTCGCCGCACGCAAGACCGGCAGCCCGGAAGCACGCGAGATGTCACAGAAGGCGCTCGACGCCGGATGGGCCGATGCAAAGCGCCGCGTGCAGATCATCAACGCCGCCTCGAAGACCAAGAGCCACGTCGTGGACGACAAGATCCTCGCCGCCACCTCTGACTCCGATGCGCAGGTGGCCAAGGCCGCGCAGAACGCCGTGAAGAGTCTCAAGATCGAGGCCAAAGGCGAAGACAAGACGCCGAAGGTAGGCACCCTCAAGCCCGAAGACGCCCTCGCCGCCGTGCTCAAAACCAAAGGCAGCATCGCCATCGGCGAGCAGATTTTCACCAAAGCCACCTGCATCGCCTGCCACACCACCAAGGAATCCGAAGCGCAGAAGGGGCCGTATCTCGGCAACATTGCGCAGACCTACAAGCGCCCCGAACTCGCGCAGAACATCCTCGATCCGAACAAGACCATCGCGCAAGGCTTCGCCAGCGAGGTCGTCACGCTCAACGACGGCACCCAGCAGATGGGCTTCATCACCCTTGAGTCCGCCGACAACGTGAAACTGCGCAATGTCGCCGCGCAGGAGTTCACCTATGCCGTGAAGGACATCAAGAGCCGCCAGAAACTGCCCGTCTCCATCATGCCCCCCGGCTTGATGGCAAACTTCACCGTCCACGAATTCGCCAGCCTGCTCGATTACTTGGAATCGCTGGTGAAGAAGTAGAGCGTCAGCAAAGTGGTCTGCACAGTCTTCTGTGTGGTCTGGACAGCGCTCGGTCTTCGCTACGCGACCGCAGTCCATATGTCGCGCGCGAGCACGCAAGGCGAATTTGGAGTGCGGCTGCGACTTCCTACCGCTCTCATGTGGTTTGCAGTGCGCTGGAGCTGCCGCTTTCGAGCGTCTCGTGGTGCGCGTGAGTTAACCGGCCTGCGAAGAATTACCGGCTCCCGCATTCGAAGAGTTCCTGGTACGCGTGTGAGTCACCGCGCCCGTCGAAAGCGGTAGCTGCGCTCGTTCCTCGCTACGCGACCGCAGTCCATATGGGGGCGTGACCATGCCATGCGAATTTGGAGTGCGGCAGGCGATGAACTGCCTCACCACCTCGCGAAAGTGATGGGTGTCGAGCACCACAAACATGAGTTCCTCAAGCGATCACTTCCCTCACCACATGCCCGTGTACATCCGTGAGGCGGAAGTCTCTTCCAGCGTGGCGGAAGGTGAGCTTTTCGTGATCGAGGCCTAGCTGGTGCAGGATGGTGGCATGCAGGTCGTGCATGTGGACTTTGTCCTCGACCGCCATGTGGCCGAGTTCATCCGTGGCACCGTGGGCGTAGCCGGATTTAAAGCCGCCGCCCGCCACCCAGACGGTGAAGCCGAGCGGGTTGTGATCGCGCCCCGTGCCGTTTTTCTCGGCATACGGCGTGCGGCCAAATTCACCGCCCCACCAGACGATGGTATCTTCGAGCAGACCGCGCTGTTTGAGATCGGCGAGCAGCCCCGCGATGGGTTTATCGACGGCGGCGGCGTGGTCGCCGTGCTTGGGCAGGTTCGAGTGCTGATCCCACGCGGGATTGTTCGAGTTGTCGCCGTAATTCACCTGGATGTAGCGCACGCCCTGCTCGGCCATGCGGCGGGCCATGAGGCACTGGCGGCCGAAGTTGTCGGTGGTTTTTTCGTTGATGCCGTAGAGCTTGAGCGTGGCTTCCGACTCGTCGCTGATGTCCATGGCACCGGGCGCTTTGTTTTGCATGCGCCAGGCCAGCTCGTAGCTGCGAATGACGGCGTCGATGTCGGTGTCGCCGGGCATGGCATGCGCGGCCTGTTCGGCATTCAGCGCGCTGAGCAGCCCGTACTGCTTGCGCTGCTGCTCGGGCGTCCAGATGGCGTTGGTGATGTTCTTGATGGTGGATTCCTTCGCCGGCATGCCGCTGCGCCCCACGGGCGTGCCCTGGAAGACGGCGGGCAGAAATGCGTTGCCGTAATTGCGCGGGCCGCCGTTGCCGAGGCTCGGGCTGATCGTCATGAAACCGGGCAGGTTTTCGTTTTCCGCGCCGAGACCGTACATCACCCAGGAGCCCATGCTCGGGCGGATGTTGCTGGTGGTGCCGGTGTGCATGAAGAGCGTGGCCGGGCCGTGCGCCACGCCTTCGGTGTGCATGCCCACAGCGGTTTCATCACCCGCTGCAGCGCGCCTTTGCCCGTCTTGGCGAGGGCGCGGGAATCCATCACGTCGATGATCTTGCCGTCATCTTTAAAGAGACGCGGCTTGTAGTCATACGAATCCACATGGCTCACGCCGCCCTGCATGAAGAGGAAGATGACGCGCTTCGCCTTCGGCTGATGGTGCGGCTTTTTGAGCGCGAGTGGGTTGGCCAGCGCCGCCTGACTCTGCGCCATGGCCTGCCACGCGAGGTAGCCGAAGCCACAGCCGGTGGTCTGGAGGAAGTCGCGGCGGGAGGAGAACATGCTGCCTTAACGTAACCAGGGAGGGGGATTCTTCACACAGGCACAAAAAAGCGGCACCCGCGAAGGTGCCGCTTCAAGGCTATAGCTGCTGCTATTACAGCATGTCGGCCACAAAGGAGCGCTCATCGGTGAGTTCCTTGTTGGTGGCGGCGATCTTGGCTTTGGCGAAGTCGTCCATTTCGTAGCTGGTGATGACCTCGTAGCTGCCCGGGGTGATGGTGCGCACCGGCATGCCAGCCCAGACTTCAGGATTGAAGCCGTAGAGGCCGTTGCTCTTCACCGCGATGGAATGGATCGCGCCTGGAGTGACGAGGGAGTGGACGTGATCGACGAGGGCGTTCGCGGCAGAGGCAGCGGAGGAAGCACCACGGGCGGCGATGATCGCAGCACCACGCTTGCCCACGGTTTCAAGGAAGGGGCCTTCAAGCCATGCCTGGTCATTGATGACTTCGGCTGCGGCCTTACCACCGATGGTGGCGTGGGCGAAGGACGGGAACATCGTCGGGCTGTGATTGCCGTAGATGAAGATGTCCTTCACTTCGGTCAGATCCACCCCGGCTTTTTGCGCGAGCTGGGTCTGGGCGCGGTTCTGGTCCAGACGCACCATGGCGGTGAAACGGTCCGGCGTGAGGCGCTTGGCCTGGGACGCGGCGATCATGCAGTTCGTGTTCGCCGGATTGCCGACGACGGCCACGCGGGCGTCATCTGCCGCGACGGCGTCGATGATTTTACCCTGTTCGATGAAGATTTTGCCGTTGTCCTTGAGCAGGTCGGCGCGCTCCATGCCCGGGCCACGGGGCTTGGCACCCACGAGCAAGATCCAGTTGGCGTCTTTGAAACCCACGGCGGGGTCGGAGGTCTGCACGATGCCCTTGAGCAGCGGTAAGGCGCAGTCATCCAGCTCCATCGCCACGCCGGCGAGGGCGGCCATGGGCTTTTCAAAGGGGGCTTCGATGAGCTGGAGGATCACCGGTTGATCCGGGCCAAACATGGCACCGGAGGCGATGCGGAAAAGGAGGGCGTAACCGATTTGACCGGCGGCGCCGGTGACTGCGACTTTGATGGGGGCTTTGGCCATGGTGATTGGGGAATGAGCATTCATCAGAGCAAGATGCGGCGGCAGGGCAACTGCGGGCTGAGATTCGTGGCAGAAAATGCTTGGGCGAAAGACCGAGTCCTGTTATAAAGTTAAATTTCCCCAATTTTGATGCTCCTGCAGCCTTTCCCGAAACATCCTGAAGCCATGTCGATACGCCGACTCCTTACTCGCGGAGCACTTGCCTGCCTGCTGGTCATTCTTGGCGGGAATGCAGCCTCGATTGCCACCGCGCAGTCGGTTGCCTCCATGGCGCAGGCTGAAGCACGCGGTCGCGCCATCCAGGTGAACAAGCTCAATGACGAGATCGAGCGCGGCTACCATTTGATTGATCAGCAAAAGGCGGCGGAGGCGCTGGCCTTGTTTGAGTCAACCTACAAGGCGCTGCCAAACATCCCGCTGGCGCAGGAGTCGCTGCTGGCGGCGCGCAACGGCTACGTGGTGGCAGGCTGCCTGATGGCCCAGGAACTGGCGGCCAAAGGCGACCTCGCCGCAGCGGGCAAGCTGCTGGATCAACTGCTGGCACCCGATGTGGCGCCGAAGGATGCACGCGTGCTTTCACTCAAGCAACGTCTCGCGGACCCCGACCGCTTTCCTCCCGCACTCACCGCCCGGCATGTGGACGACGTGGGCGCGGTGCAGACGCTGCTGCTGAAGGCCAGCTCTTTTCTCCAACTGGGGGATCTGGACAAAGCGGTGGCGACTTATCAGGATGTGCTGCGGATTGATCCTGCCAACAGCGCCGCCAGACGCGGCATGGAAAATGCCGAACGCGAAAAGCAGCGGTACTACAAAACCGCCTACGACCACCAGCGCTCCAAAATGCTGAGCGAAGTGGCGCAAACATGGGAAGACCCCGTGCCCCTGACCGACATAGATCGCAGCGGATTGTTTGGTGCCAGCGCCGCATCTCTCGTCAATCAGGAGACCGGCAGTGACATCATCACGCAAAAGCTGCGTTCCATCATTATTCCCCATGTGGAGTTTGACGGTGCCACGCTGGTTGAGGTGGTGGAACTGCTGCGGGTTCGCAGCCGCGATCTTGATCCGCAGGGCAGAGGCATCAGTTTCGTCATCAGTGTGCCGCCGGAGGCGCGTGACAAGCCGGTCAGCCTGAATCTTTTCAACGTGCCGATGGATGAGGTGCTGCGTTACGTGGGCGATACGTGCGGAGTCACCTACAAGGTGGACGAGCACGCGGTGATCTTTTTGTCCATCAGCGAGCGCAACAATGCGATGATCACACGCTCCTTCCGCGTGCCGCCAGATTTTATTCAGAACGCCCCGGGCGCTGATCCGGGTGCTGCTCCCCCAACGGATCCTTTCGGTGCGCAGGCTCCGGCAGGAGGGGCGCTCATCATCCGCCGCCTGGGCGCGCGTGAGTTTCTCGAAGCACGCGGAGTGACGTTTCCGGAAGGCACTAGCGCCAGTTACAATGCGGCGAGCAACACTCTGACCGTGCGCAACACGCTCACCAACATGGACACGGTTGAAATGATCGTCGAGCAGGCGACGAAGTCCGCACCCAAGATGGCGGTGATTCATGTGCGCATGCTGGAGGTCAATCAGAAGAATCTGGAAGAGCTGGGCTTTGACTGGCTCATGGGCGGAGTCGGCACGACTGGCGACAGTCTCTTCTTTGGCGGGGGCAGCAGCGGCAATGGCAACTCCTATTCTGCGGCCAATTTCCCCTTCAACACCAATTACACCACTCCGGCACAGTTCGTCACCAATCCAGTAAGTGGGCTCAATCAGCAGGTGTTTCCTCCCATTCCGGTCACTTCGCCTCTTGCGGGTGCCGTTCCAGCCGGTACCACAGCACCTTTCCCCTACGGCGGCGGCCCCCTCACAGCGGGCCTCAGATCTGGCACCTATGCCACGTCTGCGGATTCCATCGATTCTCTGCTCCGCACCGGCTCCGTCGCCACCACACCCACTGTGGCACCTGGCATTTTGTCCGTTGCCGGGGTGTTTACAGATCCGCAATTTCAAACCATTCTGCGTGCGCTCTCACAGAAAAAGGGCGTGGATATCAACGCCTCTCCCAGCGTAACCACCAAGAGCGGTCTCAAAGCCACGGCGGAGATCACACAGGAGTTCATTTACCCCACGGAGTTTGATCCACCCAGGCTGCCGCAGCTCACGCGGCGCAGCAGTGGTCAGCAGATCGCCACTCCGACCACACCTACCGCCTTTGAAATGAGAAAAACGGGGGTATTGGTGGAAGTCGAACCGGTGATCTCAGAAGACGGACGAACCGTTGAGCTCACGATTGCGCCGGAAATGACCGCATTTGAAGGCTTTGTGAATTACGGATCTCCGATTTACGCTCCAGCCAGTACGAGCGTTCTGCCCATCCAGCTTGGCACCAGTGCTTCACTCACCTCCGTGGGTAACAGCGCCTACGTTCCCATCAGCGAGTCGGAACAGCTCATCACCTCCAACATGATCCTGCAGCCGGTCTTTAAAGTACAGAAAGTGGTCACTGCGGTCAAAATTTACGATGGTGCCACCGTGGTGCTGGGCGGCGTCAAAATCGAGAAGCGCACCCTGGTGGAAGACAAAGTTCCCATCCTGGGGGATCTCCCTTTTGTGGGAAGGTTGTTTAAAAGCACCACCAACCAGACGGACACGAAGAACGTCATCATTTTCGTGACGGTGGACGTGATTGATCCATCCGGTCGCAAGATCAACCGTGACACTGCCGCAGTGGCGCAGTGACTCTGTTTCAGGCGAGGTCCTGCGGGGCGGCTTCCACGGACGTGATCTGACCCGCCAGTGCGAAATCCAGCCGGGTCAATCCGCCCGCGCTGTGGGTGCTCAGACGCACCATCACTTTCCGCCAGCCGACCACCAGATCAGGGTGGTGATTCATCGCCTCGGCCAAAACCGCGACACGCCGCACAAACTCAATGCCGGCCAGATAGCTGGAAAAACGAAACTCACTCACCACTTCACAGCCTTCCACCTGCCAGGTGGGGAGGGCGGCAAGCTGCTGCTGAATGGCTGCTTCGCTCAAAAGCTCCGGCTTCATGGATCAGCATCAGGCGGCAGCCCACAGGCTTCAAGCATCGGAATTGCTTTCTTCCGCCACTAGACTAAATACTCCGCCCCCCGCCAAGCCAACTGAATGTCCATCTCCCGCACCCGCAATTTCTCCATCATCGCCCACATTGACCATGGGAAGACCACGCTCTCTGATCGTCTGCTGGAGTTCACGCAAACCATCACCGTCCGGCAGCAGCAGGACCAGTTGCTCGATTCGATGGATCTGGAACGCGAACGCGGCATCACCATCAAGGCGCACCCCGTGTGCATGAACTACAAGGCGAAGGACGGCCAGATTTACAAACTCAACCTCCTCGACACGCCCGGACACGTCGATTTCAGCTACGAAGTCAGCCGCTCGCTCGCCGCTTGTGAAGGCGCGCTTCTGCTCGTGGATGCCTCGCAGGGCGTTGAAGCGCAGACGGTCGCGAACTTGAACCTCGCCATGCAGCAGAACCTGCATGTCGTCCCCATCATCAACAAGATCGACCTCCCGAGCGCCGATGTCGAAAAGGTGAAGCGCCAGCTTGAGGACATCCTGCAGCTCTCTTCCGATGAGGCTGTGCCTGCCAGTGCGAAAATGGGCATTGGCATTGAGGACATTTTGGAGGCCATCGTCGCCTTCATTCCACCGCCGGTAGATCCCGGAGACGGCTACCTGCGGGCTTCGGTGTTCGATTCGATCTTCGATCCCTATCGCGGGGTGGTCAGTTATGTCCGCGTCATGTCCGGCACCATCATCCGTGGTCAAAAGGTGCGCCTGATGGCCTCAGGCAACGATTCCGAAATCAAGGACGTCGGCATCTTCCGGCCCAAAATGACAAGCTGTGAAAAGCTGGAGGCTGGCGATGTCGGCTACATCATCGCCAACGTCAAAACCACCGCTGACGTGAAGATCGGCGACACGCTCACCGAGAGCCGCAA
>NCCR01000288.1 GCA_002279765.1 Verrucomicrobia bacterium 12-59-8
GCCGCAGCCACCGGCTTCCGCACACTGGCCATGCTCACCGAATCGAACGTGCGTCTCAGCAGCGCGCTCGACATCACCGCCCAGGCCAGCTGGCACTACCATTACAAGGAGCTGTTCGTCCGCCTGCGCGAGCACATCGCCGTCGGCCGCACTTTGCACGAAGCCTTCCTCATGGAATCTCACTGGTTGGGGCCTGATGCCCGCAATCTCTGCGGCCTCATCGAACTCGCCTCCGAAACCGGTTCCGGCACCGAAATGCTTTCCGAAATCGCCGATGACTATGAGGAGGATCTCGACAATCTCGCCGCCACTCTCGACAAGATGATCGAACCGCTCACGATGTTGATTCTCGGCGTCATGGTCGGCTTCCTCATCTACGCCATCTACGGCCCGATGTTCAGCCTCGGCGACGTCATCTTGAAGAAGAAGTAGCCTCAAGAACTTCAGCCCACTCCTGCAGATGACGTTCCCACGTCAGCGCCTGCACCGTTTCCCGTGCAGCGGCCGAGAGCGCCTGCCAGGCCGTGGCATCGTAGTCCAGCGCCTCCTGGACGCGGGCGGCGAGTTCTTTCGGCTGCTGCGGGTGGTAGAGCATGAGACCGTTCTCGCCATTGCGGACGTGATCGACGGCCCCGTCCATCACTGAAACGATGCCGGGAAGACCGCAGGCCATGCTTTGCAGCACGGTGTTTGAAAACGCGTCATACTGCGTGGGATGCACAAACCAGTCGGCCGACTGGTAGAGTTCCACGAGATTGCTCGTCACCGGCACGGAGCGTCATCGCTTCCAGCAAAGGCTCCAGCCCGCGACGTCGATGGCTGAGCGAGACAAACAGCAGTACCGGTTTTGCTGCATCGGTTTGCAGCTTGCGGCAAAAGAGCTCGCGGGTGTTGGCGCGGTTCTCGGCCGGCTTGAAAAGCTGCGTTTCAATGGGCGGCGACAGGATGCGAAAGCGTTCGCCGTCGGTGCCGTAAACTCCCTGCAACTGCGCAGCCACACGGGCGGAACTGGTGACAAACTGCTGCGTCTCCCTGCCCGCATAGAGCCGACGTTCCAAATGCAATTCGTAGAGATGCTTCAGGCTGAGGCGCTGCCAGAGCGGCAGCAGATTGCCATAGAGCCGATGGCACCCGGTGCCATTGCGGTGCACGTCCTGCACGCTGGTGCGTCCAAAACCAATGCTCAGGTCCACACCTGCTGTCTGGACGGCACGCGGTGCGAGGCGGTTGAAATGCCACATGCGAATGGTGGCCGAACCGCGCATGCGTGGCAGCAGCTCCCAGCGTCCGGGCAGCGAGGCACCGATCTCCGGGGTGGTCAGCGAGGTGATGTAAGTCAGCTCATGTCCGGCCAAAACGAGCCGTTTGGCGAAGTCGATGAGGAAGTTTTCCACACCGGAGCCGCGAATGATTTGCGGATGGATCAGGGCCAGCTTCATCCGTTTGCTACTTCCTGCCCTCCGCTGCGCTTTCATACATCCGGCTGTAGCGATCAAAGGTGAAGAACGCCGTCGCCACCGCGATCCACAGGCCGGGGAAACCGTCGAGGAAGCCGAGTTTGAGGAAGTAGGCGCGGGTGAAGCGCCACCAAGGGCGAAACACGGTGTGCAGCAGGGACCAGTGTTTCCCTTTGCTGCGTTGGGTCTCCAGAAAGACGTTTGAGTACTGCACGTGCTTCACCAGGTAGTGCTGGATGTTCTTGAAGGAGTAATGCAGGAGGTCTCCTTGCAACGTGGTGCAGGGTCCTGCTACGTCCAAGCGTTCGTGCACCTGCCCGCCGCCATCGGCGGCCCACTGGCTTTTATCACGGCGGAAGAGGCGTATTTTACGGTCGGGGTACCAGTCGCCATGGCGAATCCAGCGGCCCATGAACCAGACGAGGCGGGACATCCAGGCGCCGTCGAAGCGGACAAATGCGTCACTTTTGAAGAAGTTTTGTATCGAATTCAGCAAGTCTGGGGTGAGTTCCTCGTCGCAATCGAGCGCCAAAATCCAGGGTTGGGAGCACAGCTTGAGGCAGTGGTTTTTCTGGGCGGTGTAGCCGAGCCAGTCCTGATGGACAAACTTGGCACCGAATTCGGCGGCGATTTCGGCGGTGCGGTCGGTGGAGCCGGAATCGACAATGACGATCTCCTGAGCCAAGTCGGCCACACTGGCGAGGCAGCGGCGGAGGTTGGCCTCCTCGTTGAGGGAGATGATGGAAATCGAAATCGGCAGACGGGACATGCGGTGCGCGACTTTGGCGAATCCACCGCCCGTGCCAAGCACGAATCAAACCACAGCCAGAGACATCGCTGCATTGTGGCCGCCCATGCCGGAAGCGAGTTTGATGACTCGATCCCCTAACATGACCTTGAGAGGGGCTTCGTTCAAGGGCAGACCGCAGGCTGGAGGGGTGAGTCCTGGGAGGGTGGCTGGCATCCAGCCTTCCGCCATGCAGGGGACGAGCAGGGCCACGTCAAGCAGGCCGCTAGCGCCCAAGGCGTGACCGGTTTGTGGTTTGAGGGGGAGGAGCGGGACCTTGCGGCCGCCGAGTGCACGCAGGAGGGCCGGAGGCTCGACGCGGGAGTGATTGAGGGTGCCGGTGGCGTGGGGGCAGATGGCGACTACTTTGGCAAGATCGCCTGCCTGCAAGGCGGAGCGTACGCAGGCTTCGATGCCGCCGCCGTCTTCGGGAATCATGAGGGTATCGTAGGCGTCGCTGTTGGCGCTGTAATGCTCCAGGCGGCAGAGTTTGGGGCGTCCTGAACTGTCGCGCTCCAGAGTCACTGCCACGGCGGCTTCTGCTGGGCAGAAGCCGCTGGTGCAGGTGGCGAAAGGGTCGTTGATGCCGTTGGTGGAAAGCAGGCCTGTGTCGCGGAAGTCTTGGAGGAGGGGTGGGATGAGAGGGAGGTCAACGGCCACCACGACCGCACGTGGTGCCACTCCGCTGCTGACTGCCATCCAGGCGAGGCCGAGGGCATCGAGGCCGGAGGAGCAGCCGTTGGAGATCATCTGCCATGGGCCACGGATTCCAAGCTCTATGCTGACGGCGGCAGGTATTTCGCAGTGCATGGTGTTGCTGGCACTGAACTTGCGCAGCGGTCTGCGCCATGCATTTTCTCCCAACATTTCTCCTGCGTTGCCACGGCTGCTGGCGCCGAACAGCCAGGATTCGCGAATTTCATCCGAGGTCCAGCCTGCACGGCGCACTGCTGCAGCCGTTACTTTCACGGCTGCATTGCTGGCGGCACCGTAGCGGCGGCCTTTCACCAGTTCGGGTGAAGGCAGAGCCCCCACGGGGAGAGATGCAAAAGACGTCTCCTGCAAGCTTGCAGACAAGGCCAGACCTCCGCGCCGCTCGCGCAGCGCGGTCAGGCAGTCCTCCATCCGCAAACCAAGAACACAGGCCGTCTCCACGGCTGTGATATACACAGATTCCATCATGACTCGATACAGCCGCAAACCACAGCCGCAACCCCGCTCAGCAAAACCGTTACACCAAACTCACAAAAAATAAGCAAGCCAAAGATTGACACTCAACTTAACAACCAGCTATATTTTCACCCTCATGTTAAGGCAAATCATAGGACAACCCGAAGGGCAAAAGGAAGACAGGCGTTCCGAGGCATCCGCACCGGCTCCAGCAGCTGAGCGCGCTCCCATTCTCTCCACCGCATCCGCTCCCGCTGCACAACCCCAACGCTCACATCAAGCTCCCGTCATGACCACCAGTAAAAACGTTCTCGCCAACGACGTCGAAATCAAAGGCTCCATCAAGTTCTCTCACGACCTCATCATCGACGGCAAGATCGAAGGCGAAGTTATTTCCGACGGCAGCCTCACCGTGGGTGAAAACGCCCTCATCAAAGGCGAGGTGAAAACCCGCTCCGTCATCATTTTCGGCAAGGTCGAAGGCAACATCACCGTCCAGGAACGCTGCGAGCTGAAGAGCAACGCGATCCTCGTCGGCGACATCGCCGCCGGCACCCTTGCCATCGAAGAAGGCGCCACCTTCATGGGCCAGTCCCAGGTCGGCAAGAAGGCTGAAACCAAGCCTGCTTTCGGCGGCGCCCCTAAACAACCTTAACTTCCACCTGAGTGTTCGGACGGTTCTTCGGCACGAAGACCAGCATCCTTCCCACGCCGCCTAAGAATCAAATCGAAGTGGTGTGTCCTTCCTGTGGCGCGGCTCAATATGAGCCGCGCCTCGTTGTTTCTACATTCTGCAAAAAATGCGGAGTGCATCTCACCGTGGAGAAGCGCCGCGTGGTCGCCTCGGCGGTGACACGTTCGGGAGCTGGCATGGGGGGCGATGACTGGGCAGCGGAGCCCAAAGTCGAAAGCCCTCCCGCAGCGCAAGCTCCGGAGCCAGAGGTCAAGGCTGCCGCCGAGCCCAAGACCGAAGCTGAACCAGCCCCTACGGCGGCTGATGGGTTTGGCGCGTTTCTGCAAAGTCAGAATCTGCCTGCAGCCGAATCTCCGCCGCCTCCTGCTGAAACGTTCGCTGCCGTCAATGCCGAAGGCGAGCCCGTGACGGCTGGCATGCGCCGTGCGCAGTCCAATTCGCCTCCGCCCACGCCTGCACCTGCGCCGCATACGGCCACTTCATTGCAAAAGATGAAGGAGCAGGGCATGTACCGGAACCAGTATTTCAAAGACGCCGAGTGCTTTGACTGCGGTCATAAGTTCAAGACGGGGCGCTCGGCCAAATCCGCCAACTGTCCCGCCTGCGGTGCCTACATTTCGCTGGAGGATGTGGAGATCAACATGACCTCCACCCAGTCCGTCAAGACGCGCGGCGATGTCCTCATCCGCAAACGTGGCCGTCTTTCCGCGAGCAGCGTGCAGTGCCGTGACCTTGCATGCCATGGCATCATCGAGGCCAACGTCACGTGCTCCGGCGACGCCGTTTTCCGCACCACCGGCAGCATCATTGGTGAAATCCGCTGCAGTCGATTTGTGGTCGAGAAAGGGGCGGATGTGGCCTTCCTCAACCCTGTGCATGCGACGGAGGTGGACATCCAGGCACGTGTCACGGGTACGATCTATAGTACGGGTCCGGTGCTCATTGGGAGCAATGGGGCCGTCAATGGCGATGTCACCGCACGCTCAGTTTCGATCGAGCCGGGCGGTGAACTCAACGGTGCGATGAACATCGTGCGCGGCAAGCAGATTGCTCTTTCGCCGCCTGCGGTGCCGCCGCCTGTTGCCTGAAGTTTGGCTGCGCCATGAAAACGCGCACGCTTCTGCTCGTTTCCACGCTCCTTGCGGCCTGCGCTCTTGCTGCGCGGGCCCATTCGCTGACCGTTGTTCGTTCCTGGATTAGCTACGCCATGCAGATGCTCACGCATGAATCACTTCCCCTGCCCTACCCTGCGCCGCCTGAACCGGAGGCGTGGCGAGGGATGAAGGCTGCGGAGCGGCTTGCGAATGTGCAAACGCGCCTGCTGCCGAAGCTGCATGAGCAGCTTGCCGCGGCGACCCAATGCAAGCTGGGGCAGCCCGCGTTTATCCGCATTTTCAAAGAGAGCCGTGAGCTTGAGCTGTGGGTGCAGAGGAGCACGGGCTCTCGCGAATGGGGGCTGTTACGCACTTATCCCATTGCGTGTTTTTCGGGGACGCTGGGGCCGAAGACGCGTGAGGGCGACATGCAGGCGCCGGAGGGTTTTTATGACGTGACTGCCAGGCTGCTGAATCCTGCCAGCAACTACCATCTGGCGTTTAACATTGGGTATCCGAATGCGTATGACCTGGAGCAGAAGCGAACGGGCAGCCTGATCATGGTGCATGGGGACATGTGCAGTGTGGGATGCTTTGCGATGACGGATGCGGTGATTGAGGAGATTTATCTGGTGGTGGAGGCGGCGTGCAAGGGCAGCGGGAGTGTGCCGGTGCATGTGTTTCCGTTTCGGATGACGGTGGAGCGGATGAGGAGTGCGGAAGAGGCGTATCGGGAGTTTTGGGAGGAGCTGGTGCCGGTGTATGAGGTGTTTGAGAAGGAGCGGAGGGTGCCGAAGGTCGGGGTTGAGGATGGGAAGTATCTGGTGAGGTGAGGGAGGAGATTTATGATTTACGATTTATGATTTATGATTTCAGAGGGGGGGAGGCTTTGGGTCGCGTGTGAATTGGGGGGATCGAGTGAAATTGAGGAGGGGGCGAAATTTATGATTTACGATTTTGGATTTATGATTTGAGATGGGAGGCCTATGACCTCGAATGAACTTAAGGAAAGGACGATGGACTTTGCTGTGCGAGTCTT
>NCCR01000289.1 GCA_002279765.1 Verrucomicrobia bacterium 12-59-8
ACATGACGAAGCCTTTCTTCGTGGAGGAGCTGGCCGCACGTCTGCATACCGTGGTGCGGCGCAAGGCGGGAGATTCCAGCCACCTGCTTCGGGTGGATGATCTCTGCATCAACCTGCTCGAACGCAAAGTCAGCCGCGGCGGAGCGGACGTTGAGCTGAGCACGCGCGAGTTTGAGCTGCTGGAGCACCTCATGCGCAGTCCCGGGCGGGTGTTTGGCCGCATGCAAATTTATGAGCATGTGTGGGGCTACAACATGGACCCCGAAACGAATCTCGTGGAGGTGTACATCCAGCGGCTGCGCGCAAAGATTGACAAAGACCACGACAAAAAGCTGATACGCACCGTGCGCGGCGTGGGTTACGCGCTGGGTGGTGGTTGAGACCTCTTCTCTTCCTGTCTCATATGATCAACGCTTCGAGCACTTCCGGCCCGATCCCCCACGGTGGCACCTTCCGCCATGGCCTCATGCTCATCGTCGCGATCGCGTTTCTCACCGTGATCGGCCTCGTGCTGCCGCATGGTGACAGCGGCGATGCGTTCCGCGACTGGTTCGTGGCCTCCACACTGTTCCGTCCGCTCATCATTGTCTTGTGGGCCATTGTTTTTGTCGAAGGTATCGCGGGTCTGTTTGTCGCCAGTGACGCCTGGGCTGCGCGTCTTAGACGCCTGCTGCTCACCGTTTTGCTTCCCCCGCTGCGCATGATCACCGCAAGCAGCAAACCACGCGGCTGGCTCTGGCTGCCCGGCATCGGCTGGAAACGCACTGGCGAAAAAACCTCCGAGCAGCTCGAGCAAAAACTCGCACTGCCCATGGTTATTCTGACGCTGCTGGTGCTGCCCGTGCTCGGTGCCGAACTCACCGGGGGCGAGACCTTGGAAAATCATCCGCGCATGGCCCTGGCCACGCATTTGACCACTTCCGTCATCTGGCTCGGCTTCACCATGGAGTTCCTCTGGATGGTCGCCGCCGCTCCCGACAAACTGACCTACTGCCTCAAGAACTGGATCAATCTCGTCATCATCCTGCTGCCGCTCGTCGCTTTCCTGCGCGTGCTGAATGCCTTTCGCTTCACCCGCATGCTGCGCGCCGGCAAACTGCTCCGCGCCTACCGCCTTCGCGGTCTCTGGACGCGGCTCTGGCGCGTGGCTTTGCTCTTCAATCTCCTCGAACGCCTCCAGAAGCGCGATCCCGCGAAGTACTGCGCCGCTTTGGAAAAGAAGATCGCCGATCTCGAAGGAGAGCTGGCCAAGCTGCGCACGAAACTGGCTGAACAGCGCGACAAGAATCCCACCTGACTCGATTCACTGCCCCAGGTTCAAGTACTCGCGCACGGTGTGATTCATAGCACGGCGGGCTGGGGGAAAACACTGCGCCACTTTCTCGAAGGTCTCCTCCATGGCAAATTCATCCGCCAGCACATGCTTGCGCGCCGCATCGAGGTGGCTCACCACCACATGCTCGTAATAGTCCACATCTGGTGCGCCGCGCCGTGCGGCACGCCGGTGTAAAAAGTCAGGATACAGGCAGGTCAGCACCAGGAACTGGTTTGCGCACTGCACATGCAGGAAGAACTTGTGATGCCGGCTCGCGTTCTCAATCGCCTCCAGATAATCGACGCTGTAAAGGCTGTCGATGCTGTGATTGATGTCCTCCGGGCCCTTCGTCGGCGAGCAGCCGAAGTCCGCGCACACCACGGCCATGTAGTCCGCCACGGCCATCTCTTTGATGCCAAATTCTTTGAGCGAATGGCGCACCACGAGGAAGAAGAACAGCTCCGGCGAGAGCATGGCCGCCTTGCGGGAAATGATCGCGGCATCGAAGAGCTTGTCGTTGTCGAGGATGAGCGGCACCGCTTCGGGATCATCCATCATCGCCTTGAAGCCCTCCTTGCCTCGCTCTGTGAGAGCCAGCGTGTCGCGAATGAAGTTCCAATCCGTCGGAGTGAAACGGAACCAGCAGCCAGGGCGAGGGAAGCGCGTCATGGAGATTAAGTGTGAGCTGTCATCTACCTGTAGCATAACGAAGGCCAGTTGAGTTAATTGTTTCGACGAGGGGTCTGCGATGTTTGTTCAATCACATCATCACGACCTTATAAAAGGCTTGGCGCATCCCCGCTTCGTGCTAAGCACAGCCATGCCCAGAACCGACGGTCGTACATCCGACCAACTCCGCAAAATCGAATATGTACTCGACGTCGCCCCGCACGCAGCGGGTTCCGTACTCATTGCCTTTGGCAACACCCGCGTCATCTGCACCGCCTGCATCAATGAAGAGGTGCCACGCTGGATGAAAGTGCAAAACATCAAAGGCGGCTGGCTGACCGCCGAGTACTCCATGCTCCCCTACTCCACGCTGGAGCGGAAGGACCGCGAAAGCTCCCGTGGCAGGCCCGATGGCCGCAGCACCGAAATCCAGCGTCTCATCGGTCGCAGCCTGCGTGCTGTGGTTGATCTCGAAAAACTCGGCCCCCGCACCCTCTGCGTCGATTGCGATGTGCTCCAGGCCGATGGCGGCACCCGCACCGCTGCTATCACGGGCGCCTGCATCGCCGTCTCCATCGCCTTCAACCGCCTGCTCGAAAAAGGCAAGATCACGCGCCAGCCGCTCAAGAAGAAGATCGCCGCTGTCAGTGTCGGCATCGTCAACGGCGAGACCCTGCTCGACCTCTGCTACAAAGAAGACGCTGCCGCAGATGTGGACAGCAACATCGTCCTCACCGAAGACGGCGAGTTCGTGGAAATTCAGGGCAGCGGCGAAGAAGCCACCTTCACCGAGGCGCAGCTTCATTCCATGCTCGAATACGGCCGCAAAGGCATCAAAGAACTCATTGTCATCCAGGAAGAAGCCATCACCAGCGCCATGAAGCCGGCGGAAGGCAAGGACTTGCAGAAGCTGGCGGAATTTTTTGGCAAACGCTGAGGAAGAGTTGACGGTCGTTTACAGTTGTTGACCGTAGTTGACGATGGTTTGGCCAAACCACCGCCAGCGATCGTAAACAACAGTCAACCACCGTAACCTCATGCGAACGGCTCTGCTCCTCGATCCCATCTATCAGCAGCATGACCCAGGTCCGGGCCATCCTGAAAGCGTCAAACGCCATGTGGCGATCACGCAGGCGCTGACGGATTCTGGTCTTGTCGCTAAAACGCAGGCCATCGCGCCGCGTGTGGCGACGCTGGATGAACTCGCCCTGTGCCATGATCGAGGGTACATCGCTCAGGCCAAAAAGGATGTCGAATCTGGGCTTGATGATCTCAGCACGGGCGATACGGCCATTTGTGCCAGATCTTATGAGGTGGCGATCCAAGCGGTGGGCGGTGTGCTGAATGCGGTAGATGCCGTGTTTGCGGGCAAGGCTGCGAACGCCTTCTGCGCCGTGCGCCCACCAGGACATCATGCGCGGCCTGCGCAAGGCATGGGTTTCTGCCTGTTTAACAACATCGCCATCGCCGCACGCCATGCGCAGCGAAAGCATGGCGCGCAAAAAGTCGCCATCGTCGATTGGGACGTACATCACGGCAACGGCACGCAGGACATCTTCTATGAGGACGGCAGCGTGCTGTTTTGCAGCACGCACCAGAGCCCGCTCTATCCCTTCACCGGCCATGCCAATGAGACCGGCAGTGGCAAAGGCCACGGCAGCACGCTGAATCTCCCCTTCCCTGCCCGCACTGGCATGAGCATCATCGGTGGCGCCTTCACCGACCGCCTGCTGCCTGCCTTCGACGCCTTCAAACCGGATCTGATTCTCATCTCCGCCGGCTTCGACTCCCGCATCGATGACCCCCTGGGCCAGTTCCGCCTCACCGATGACGATTTCGTTGCGCTAACGAAACTCCTGCTCGAATCCGCGCAGACTCACTGCCAAAGCCGCCTCGTCTCCATTCTTGAGGGCGGCTACAACATTCCGGGGCTCGCCAGCGCCGTAACGCATCACGTGCAAACACTGGCCGGATAACCAAACCCAAGTCTCGGCGGCGTTGACAGTTTATTTACGTACGCCGCGCTTGTCAGAGCACCTGTTTTCTGGTGGCATGTAGCAGCATTCACAAAATCACCATGTCCAACTCTCCGCTTCCGCAAGACGACGTCGCCGCCATTGATGAGCTTCGCACAGTTTACGTCCAGCTCTGCGATGAGCTGAAGAAGATCATCGTCGGTCAGGAAAGGGTCGTCGAGCAGCTCGCCATCTGCCTCTTTGCCCGTGGTCATGCGTTGCTCATGGGCGTGCCCGGTCTGGCTAAAACGCTGCTCATCTCGCGACTGGCCGAAACGATGTCGCTCAGCTTCAGCCGCATTCAGTTCACGCCCGACTTGATGCCCATGGACATCACCGGCACGGACATCTTGCAGGAGCTGCCCGGAGGCAAACGCGCTTTCGAGTTCGCCAAGGGTCCCGTGTTTGCCAACATCGTCCTCGCCGATGAAATCAACCGTGCCCCCGCCAAGACCCAGGCCGCCATGCTGGAGGCCATGCAGGAGCACAAAGTCACCGTCGCCGGCCGCACCTACACGCTTGATTCGCCGTTCTTCGTCCTCGCCACGCAGAACCCCATCGAGCAGGAAGGCACCTACCCCCTCCCGGAAGCCCAGCTTGACCGCTTCATGTTCATGATCGGCGTCGATTACCCGAGCCGTGCTGAAGAAATCGCCATCGCCCGCACCACCACCGGTACCAGCCTGCCCAAGCTCGAACACATTCTCCACGGCCCGAAGGTCATCGCATTCCAGGACCTCGTCCGCCGCGTGCCGGTGCCGGATCATATCTATGAGTTTGCCGTCGATCTCGTCCGCAAAACCCGCCCCGCCAGCAGCGAGGCTCCCGCATGGCTGAAGCCGCTTGTGAGCTGGGGGGCAGGTCCCCGTGCCGTGCAGTATTTGATCCTGGGTGCCAAAGCGCGGGCGGCTTTGTACGGCAGCTACATGGTGCGCATGGAGGACATCATGGAGGTTGCGGAGCCGGTGCTGCGACATCGTGTGATGACGACGTTTACTGCGGAGAGCGATGGCATTAGCAGCAAGGATGTGGCGAAGCGGTTGGTGGATGAACTGGCGAAGGCCGGGTGACCGACACGATTCATTTTCGAAGAGTATGCCATCTGACACCCGATCCTTCCTCGACCCGGCGGTCCTCTCCCGGCTGATGGCCCTCCCCCTCAACGCCCGGCACGCCATGCTCGGCGGCGTCTCCGGCAAGCATCGAAGTCCCGTGCGCGGCTCATCCCTCGAATTCGCCCAGTACCGCAAGTACGTCCCCGGAGATGACACCCGTCGCCTCGACTGGCGAACCTGGGGCCGCAGCGACCGCTTTTACATCAAGGAGTTCGAGGCCGACACCAACCTGCGCCTCTGCCTCCTCATCGACACCAGCGGCAGCATGAACTACGGCCCCGCCGGAGCCACGCGCTTCGACTACGCACGCAAGCTCGCCGGCACCCTCGGCTACATCGCCGCGCAGCAGGGCGATGGCGTGGGCCTGTGGTGCCTCGCGGAAAAGCCGGTCGAAATCC
>NCCR01000290.1 GCA_002279765.1 Verrucomicrobia bacterium 12-59-8
CGGAAATCCGTTTTGGAAAATGCTAGGCCCCACAGCGCCCTCCCTGCGGCCATCAGGCAGCCCCACCTCACCTCCAGCTGTCACCGGGCATGGTGCGCTTCATGAACTCATCAAACAGCGGCACCGTGAAGGCCGTGTCGCCGTGGCTGGGGCTCCAGATCATCCCCTTCACGATCAACTGGCTGCGCGTCGGGCCCAGCGAGGTCACTTCGCGCTTGAGCTGTTCGGCAATATCGCCGGAGCGGTGGGGGCCGGGGCCCAGCTCTGCCATGGCGCGCAGGTACTTCTTTTCAGAGGGTGTCAGCCGGTCAAAGCGCACCCGGAAAAAGCTCTCGTCCAGCGCAGCGATGGCGCTCACACTCGCGCACTCCACGTCCTTCAGGGTGATCGGAGACTCATCTGCCACATCCCACGCATGCTTGCCCCACTCCTGCAGGAAGTAGGGGTAGCCCTGAGTCTCGCGGAGGATGTGGTTCAGGGCGTCTGCATTCACACGCACCCCCTCGTCCTCAGCAGGTTTGGTGATCGCCAGGCTCGCAGCAGCGGCGGGCAGCGGCCCGATCTGCGGAAAATCAAACAGTCGCTCCGCATACGATTTGGCACGCCCCATCTTACCCGGCAGCTGTGGCAGACCCGCTCCCACCAAAACGACAGGAAGACTGCGCTGGGCGATCCGATGCAGCGCAGTAATCAGAGACGCGAGCTGCTCCTCCTCCACGTATTGCAGCTCATCCACAAACATCACCAGCGCGGTTCCCGCCTTTTTCACCGCGCTTCCCGCCACTTCCAGCAGAGCCTGCAAATCGTGCTCCAGATCGCCATTATCCGCCAGACCCGGTTCGGGCTCGAGGTCAAAGCCCACTTCTATGTCGGCATACTTCAGTTTCAGTGCCTTCGCAAAGCCAGCCAGCCCGCGCAGTGCCCGCTGCGCCAGCTCCCGCGCCTGCTCAGTTCGCGACAGCTTCAGCAGAGCCTGCCGAAGCTGGGGCGCCAGGATCGCCGGCAGCGAGCGGTTCTCCGGCGCTTCCACTCGGATTGTCAGGAAACCCGCCTCCTCCGCCTCCTCACGCAACCGGTCCAGCAGCACCGTCTTTCCCACCCCCCGGAGGCCCACCATCAAGATGCTCTTCGTCGGGCGTCCGGCCCGGATTCTCGCCAGCGCGATGCGCACGATCTCCCGCAGACTATCACGACCCGCCAGTTCTGGCGGAGGCGTGTAAGGATTGCGAACCGGGTCCAAGGCCGATTTATAGCGAGTTTAGCCAGTTTATAAGAAAAACATAAACTGCCAAATTTCACTCAAACCCATCTCGTCTCACCCACCGCGCCCACCCTGCGGCCATCGGGCCGCCTCCCCTCCGGCACCCTTTTCACTTACCCCTTTTCACTTTTCACTTACCCCTTTTCACTTTTCACTTACCCCTTTTCACTTTTCACTTCTTCCTCCCCCCCACACTCCCCCAGCGTCCACTGCGCACTGGCGAGGTCGGGCGAGCCAAGGCGGGTGAAGATCTCCACCGCACGGCGGGCATACGGCAGCCCCTCCGCGCCGCGCCTCTGCCGTGCCAGGGCCTTGGCGAGGCGTCGGCTATCCAAGGCAATCAATTCCTGGCGTCCCACATTCTCGGACAAGGGCAGGGCCTCGCGGGCCAGAGACTCGGCCTGCGGCCAGTCCTCGCGGTCCAGCGCCAGCGCCGCCAGATTGCCCGTGAAGATGGCGACGCCTTCGGAGTAGCCGACCGCACGGGCCACGCGCAGGGCCTCGCGGTAGTCCCGCTCAGAGGCATCGAAATCGCCGGAGAACTTCTCGGCATCGGCGAGAGTGCTCAGATCAATCGCCACATCCGCGCTCTCGGCGGCCAGGCTGCGATCCAGCTCCACCACCTGGCGATAGGCGGCGATAGCAGCGGGGTAATCCTTCCGCAACTCGTGACCGTTGCCTCGCAGTTGCAGGGCGATGGCGCGCTCGCGAATGCCTGCCTGCCCCGCGCTGCCGGGCGGAAAGGCCTGCTGCCAGTGCGCCGCGGCGCGGTCCGCGCAGGCCAGCACTGCCTCCGCCTGCCCGCGCAGGTAGTGCATCCAGCCTGCCTGATAGACCCGCCAGCCGGCATTGGCGTGATCTCCCGCAACCACCGCCCGGTCCTCCGCCTGCTGGCAGAGGGCCAGCCGTTCATCCCAGCGGCCGTTGAAGTTGAGGAAATTTTGAAGCGCACCGCAAACCTCCTGCAGCCGGTCATTGTCCCCGGCGAGGAAGAGCGGCAGGGCCGGGGCCACGCCGGGCCAGGCGGTATCCAGCACGGGGAAGCGGTCGTGGTTTTTGCCGCCGTTTTCCAGGATGAGCGCGTAGGCGCGCTGCTCCAGGCGGCTGCCGGTGGCGGCGATGACTTCGGGCTTCTTGTGCCGCAGGAAGTCGGCCACCAGCGGCACGAGCTTGAAGGTCTGCAACTCCGTGCTGGGAATGACGAGGGAGCGGTTGGTCAGGCTGCGCAGGGCGCGGTCGATCTCCGCCACGGTCAGCGCGGGCGCTGGGTCTGCGCCTGTAGAAGTCGGAGCGGACAGGAGTGTCTGCGCTCCCGTTGGGCCGGTGGCGTTGTCAGCCGGTGTCAGGGTGGGGCGCTGTGTCCCCACAGCGCCGTCCGGCGGCGGGCTGGGGACAGCCCGCCCTACCTCAAACCCCACAATCGCCGCGATGTGCTCCACGCTCGCCGGCTGCGTGAAGTACGTCAGCGCACACAGCGCCTGCGTCTCTGCCGCGCTGAAGCCCGCCGCCAGATCGCCAAACACAAACTCCAGCGGGTCATTCCCCGGCGGGCAGGAGCGCAGGAAGTGGAGGGCATCCGTAAACGTCAGGCAGTGGCCGCGGCCGATCTGCCCCGCCGTCCAGCGCAGCAGCAGCGGCGCGCCGCCCGTCTCGCGGTAGAGCACCAGCCTCTCCGCCTCGCTGGTCTTGGCGAGTTCGTGGTTGTGCGTGGCCAGCTCGGCGAGCGTTTGCAGCGCAGCCTCCACGCTGAGCTTTCCCAGGATCAGCTCCGCCGCGCCAGAGCCGATGCGGCCCCGGCTCGTCAGGATGGCCTTGCAGCCTGTGGGCAGCCGTTTCACAAAGGTGAAGACGGTGTCCCGCTCCGGTTTGAGCAGGCTCTCCAGGTTGTCCAAAATCAGCAGCGCACGCGCGCCGCGCAGCGCCTCCAGCAGCAGGCGCGGGCGCTGGTCATTGGCCTGCTTCAGGATGTCGTCGCGCCCGATCTCCCGCGCCAGCTCGCCGAGTAGCTCCGTGAGCCCGCTGAGCATGAAGCCGCTGAGATCGCGCAGACCGTCGTCGTCCAGCTCGCGTGGTTTGAGCGAGACGAAGACGATGCGGTCAAACGCCCCCGGCTGCACCGCCAGGGCCGCACGCACCGCCAGCGAGGTCTTGCCCATGCCTCCCGGCCCATCGATCAGCGCGCCCCACGTCCGCGACTCCGGCTCCAGCGCCACGGCGATCTGAGCCAACTCCTCCTCACGGCCAAAGAACGGCTGCAGCGCAGGGAGATTGTGCGGAATGCCAAAACCCGCAGGCGGCGTGACTAACGACGGAGGCGGCGTGAGGTGCCGCGCATGCTCCTGGGTGTAATGGTCCTTCGACTTGCCCTCATTGACCGCCAGCCGCTCAAGAATCAGCGCCGCGAACTGATGCGGCGTTTTGTCATCGAGCTCGATGAAGCCTGCCGCTGGTGTGAGGCCATCGGCTGTCGCATGATCAAACCGACTCTGCATCACGCGGTGGCCGTCCTGCTTTGTCAGCAGGCTGTAGATGTGCGTCCACTCCCAGCCCGTCCAGAGCTTGTCGTCATACTTTTCGCAGAGCACCGGGACGATGAGATCGGACTCCTCACTGTAGAGCTTCGCCAGCTTGATGCCGAGATTATAGACCGCAAACTCCGCCTCATGATACTTGTCGTAAAGGATGGACCCTTGGCCAAAGCACCCCGCCAGCACCTGCGCCACCTTTTCGACAAACGCACGCGTCTCCCCGGCGAAGGAGAAGGCGATGCGGAAGCGCTTGGGACTCATGCAGGGCAGGGGGGGGGAAACGAATCCCGCCCATAGAAGCGAAACTCAGCCTTTTGGCTAGGCATTTTTCGGGGTGCCGTGGCGCCGCCGGGCAGCCACGCGGTACCGCCATGGGAAAAGTCAGATCCGCGCAAGATCGTGTTGACTTCTGAATCAAATGAGACGATTGATTGTATCAAATGAAAATGGAATCCACCCTCGTTCAAGAGACGCCCCGGCCCTACCCCAGCCGTGCGGAGAGCGGCGTGGACAGCCTGAAAGCTGGCAGCGGCATCGTGGCTTACCTGGCGCATGGGGTTTTGGACAAGCGTGTGCCAGGGGAGTACACCCCGGCCAGGCTCATCCAGTCTCTCAAGACCGGGCTGCCCGTGCGGGAGCTGGAGGATCTGCGCAACAGCCTGGACCTTCCCATGGAAAGGCTCGTGCCCATGCTCGGCATCTCCAAGGCCACCTTGCACCGCCGGATGGCGGCAGGGCGGCTGGGGCCCGCAGAGTCAGACCGCGTCGTCCGGTTTGCCAAGCTCCTGGGAAAGGCCGTTGGCGTGATGGAGTCCGCAGAGAATGCGCGTGCCTGGCTCAGCACCGGTCAGCGCGGTCTGGGCGGTGCGGTGCCACTGGAGTACGCAGAGACGGAAGTCGGTGCCCGTGAAGTCGAAGACCTGCTGGGCCGCATCGAATACGGAGTCTATGCATGAAGCTGCGGGCGTGGCGTATCGTGAAGGCCAAGCATGCCGCCACCGCCTTCAGTGGCGAAGGCGCGCGGCTCTACGGCGGCCGCTGGAATTCCGCAGGGGTGAGCCTGGTTTACGCTAGCGGCAGCAAGGCGCTGGCCGCACTGGAATCCCTCGTCCACCTCAATCCGCCGGTGCTCTTCACGTATGCCGCCATCCCCATCGAGTTCGAGGCGGCGCTCGTGGAAAAAGCCAGCGCTTTACCCCCTGGCTGGGCAGACTCGCCCGCCCCGCCGTCCACGCAGTCGATTGGCGATCTCTGGGTGCAGGAGGCGCGCTCCGCTGTTCTGGAGCTGCCCAGCGTCATCATCCCCACCGAGGCCAACTACCTGCTCAACCCCGCGCATCCCGGCTTCGCGCAAATCCTCTTCGGCCAGCCCGAACCCTTCGCCTTTGACCCACGCCTGCTCTGAGCGCACGGCAGGCCACCGCATGCATGTCCCCGGCCGCGCGGCACCGATGGCCAAGGGCCAAACTCATTTCCGCTTGGAGGGCTGACACTGGCGCGCAAGTCAGGGACTCCGGCGGCGGCTGACTGAGGACAGTCAGCCCTACCTGCCTACCCAGCGCATGGTAGGGCGGGCTTGTCCTCAAACCGCCGTCGTTCGCAGGCTGGTGGGCTCCGTTTTTGCCCATGGACAGGCGTACACGCTTTGGCCCCACGCGGCTGACTGAGGACAGTCAGCCCTACCTACCCAGCGCAAG
>NCCR01000291.1 GCA_002279765.1 Verrucomicrobia bacterium 12-59-8
ACTGGGGCTTCTTAAGAAGCCCCAGTGCCTGTCGTGACGAGGGTGCCTGAGCCAGAGCCGGAGCCTGTCTTGAAGGCCGTGCCGCCTGCCGAAAGAGCGCCTGCGCCAGTCGTGGAGAAAGCGCCCGAGCCGCAACGCGTCGCTGCGGTGACGGTCAAAGAGGCTTCTCCTGTGGATGAACCGGGGGAACTGTTTAGCGAGGACGTTTTCTGGTCGAAGTTCGTTGGGCTAGTGCGGGTGCGTCGCCCATTGATCGCATCATGGGTCGAGTCGGCTACGCTGCTCGGCATCTCACGTAATACGATCAAAGTGGGTTTCCCACCGAGCGAAAGTCCTGCCCGCGACAGTCTTATGCGTCCGGTGCAGATCAACTTTCTGGAAGGTCTGGCACAGGAGCTGACGCAACAGGCGATGAAGTTTGAATTCGTGCTGGACCCGAGCCTCAAGGCACCGGTGCATGCCGAGATCGATCTCGGTTTGCTGAATGAACCTGCGTCTGCGTCCAAACCTGCCGAGGCACCCAAGGTGGAAGCCAAAGCCGCGCCCCAGGCGGAGCTCTTGAAAGCGGACGCTCCTGCGGCCTCCGCCCCCCAGCCGCCTGGAGATTTCTACAACGACCCGCTGATCCAGCAGGCGATGGTGAAGTTTAAGGCCAGGCTGGTGCCTTCGAGCTGAGTAAAAGCTCGCATTGCGGCGGTTGCTGTCTTTGGATGGCGGTTTTTCCACGCCCATGACTCCCGAACCCACCGGCCATCCTCGCGGCATTTACACGCTGTTCTTCACTGAAATGTGGGAACGCTTCAGCTACTACGGCATGCGGGCGCTGCTGGTGCTTTACATGGTGGCGGAGGTCAATCGTGGGGGCATGGGGCTGACGGATGAAATGGCCGCCGCCATTTACGGACTCTACACGGCGCTCGTTTACATGACGGCCTTGCCAGGTGGTTGGATGGGGGACCGGCTGCTCGGGGCCAAAGGTGCGGTGTGGTGGGGCGGCATCATCATCGCCACCGGGCATGTGGTGCTGGGCATTCATAGCACACAGGCGTTTTTCATCGGCCTGATCCTGGTGGCGTTTGGCTCGGGGCTGTTGAAGTCAAACATGAGCGCGCTGGTGGGGCACCTTTATCCCGAAGGTGGCGCACGGCGTGATGCTGGGTTCACGCTGTTCTACATGGGAATCAATGTAGGCGCGCTTTTCGGTCAGTTGTTGTGCGGCTATCTGGGCGAAAATGTGGGCTGGCGCTGGGGATTCTCGGCGGCGGCAGTGGGCATGTTTCTTGGTCTGGTGCAGTTCAAGCTCACGCATCAGCATGTGGCGAACATTGGCGAACGCGTGGTTCATCCGGGGCAAAATGTGCGACGTGAATGGACGCTGCTGCTGCTGGCCCTGGCAGGGGTGGCCATCCTGGTCATTCTCGGGGTGGCAGGCTTCCTGCAGATCGATGCCATCAAATTTGCCCATAGCACCGCGTGGTTCATTGCCGGTGTGGCGCTGCTGTATTTCCTCTGGGCGTTTTTCCTGGCAGGGCTCGATGTGGTCGAGAAGAAGCGGATGGTCGTCATCCTCGTTCTGTTCCTGGCGTCGGCCATGTTCTGGGCGGGATTCGAGCAGGTGGGGTCATCCTTCAGCATTTTCGCGGAACGCTTCACCATTCGGAAATTCGGCGGGTGGGAAGTGCCTGCGAGCTGGATTCAGGCGCTCAATCCGCTCTGCGTTATCGCTTTGGCTCCGCTGGTCGCACTGCTCTGGTCAAGACTGGCGCGCGGTGAAAGATCGCCTTCGCTCACGACCAAGATGTCCTGGGCGCTGCTCATGCTGGCGCTGGGTTTTGTGGTCGCAGGATGGGCGGCACAGCGCGCTCTGAGCACCGGACCCGTGTGGCCGACGTGGCTGATGTCAGTGGTCGTGCTGCACACGCTGGGCGAACTCTTCCTCAGTCCTGTTGGTTTGAGTGCCGTCACCAAGCTTTCGCCGCCAAGGCTCACCGGTCAGATGATGGGCATCTGGTTTCTCGGCAGTTCCTTGGGAGACATCCTCGCGGGAATCTTGGCTGGCGGTGTGACCGGCGATGCCACTGCGCAGATGCCGGAGCGATTCATGCATGTGGCGATGACCGCTGGTATTTCGGGGCTCGTGCTGCTGCTCCTGGCGCGTTGGATTACGAAGCTGATGCCGGGGATCAAGTAAATCCACAGACACAAAAAAGCGGGTGGTTGAGCTGACTCAACAAACCCGCTTTCGAGATTTGCGGATCAATGGTTGAAGTAGAACTCCTTGGAGTTCAGCAGGGCCCAGAACAAATCTTCGAGGACGTTTTGGCGGGCGCCAGCGTCTTCGGTGATGGCTTGCTGGACGTTGGCCCATTCTTTGTCCAGGGGCATGCGGCCGAAGACGCGCAGGAAGAGGTCTTCCACGATTTCGCGGTCGCTCTTCTTTTCCTGAATCATCTTGGCGACGACGCGGCCCTGCTTGATGCGATCATTCACGGCGTCGCCGTTCATGAGATGCAGGGCTTGGGAGAGGGTGGGCTCCATCTTCACTTCGCAGGAGCAGACGGATTCACGCTTGGCACGGCCAAAGGTGGTGAGGAAGTAGTTCGACACGGCACCGTCGGCGATCTGCACGGCGCGGGCACCGAGAGGCAGTCCTTGGAATTTATTGGGCGTTTCGGTGATCTGCGAGATGGCGTCGAGCAGCACCTCAGCACGCACGCGCCGGACCTGGGCGTGGGAGAAGTTGCGTTTGTCGCCTGCGTTGGTCTCATTGACCTTGGTGCTGCGCTGGTAGGTCTGGGAGGTGCAGACGTCGCGGACGAACTTGCGCATGTCGAAGTTATACTCGGTCAGGTGCTCGGCCATGGCGGCAATGAGAGCGGGATTCGAGGGAGGATTGGAGACGCGCACGTCATCGACGGGCTCCACCACGCCGACACCGTTGAAGTGGGACCAGACGATGTTGGCAATGTTGCGGGCGAAGAAGGGGTTCTGCGGTGAGGCCATCCATTCAGCGAGGACCTTGCGACGATCCTGGCCGGGTTTGAGTTCCGGAGTGTCACCACCCAGGAACTTGGGCTTCATCACGGCCTGGGTGAGGAAGTGCCTCGATTCACCACCCTTGCTGTTGTAGATGATGACTTCCGCAGGGTCGTCGGTCTGCTTGCGGCCGATCTGGGCGAAGAAGGCTTTGAATCCGTAGTAGTCGTCCATGGTCCAGCGGTCGAAGGGATGATTGTGACACTGGGCGCACTGGATGCGCATGCCCATGAACACCTGGGCGACGTTTTCGGTCAGCTTGAGCTGATCGACTTCGGTCTGGTAGAAGTTCACCGCAGGATTGGAGACGGTGCCGCCGGTGGCCGCGAGGAGCTCCACCACGATTTCATTGATCGGCACGTTTTTGCCGATGCGCTCGGAGAGCCAGTTGTAATAGAGCAACGCGTTCTTATAGAACGGCGGCTGGTTGTTGTTGATGGCGGAGCGGATCTGCAGCAACTCGGCCCACTTCATCACCCACAGTTCGGTGAACTCCTTGCGCTCCAGCAGGCTGTCCACCAACGCGGCGCGTTTGTTGGCATTCTTGTCTGCCATGAAATTGCGGATGTCCTTGGCCTCAGGATAAACACCGGCGATGTCGATGAAGGCACGGCGCACAAACTCCTCGTCGGTGCAGATGCCGGAGGGCAGAATGCGCAGCTTGTGGAGGTTCTCACCGACCAGAGTGTCGATGTAATTGGTCTCAGCGAGCTTGGGCCGCTCATACTGGAGCTGGGCAGGAATGACCAGCACCTGGGCGGTGACGGAGTAAACATCGAAACGGGCGAGCATGAACGCTGCGCCACGATCGCCGGAGGTGACGAGGCCCTGCTTGTCGATGGTGGCGGTCGGGTCGTTGTTCGACATGAACAGCGCGAGGTTCGTCACATCGCGGTCGGTGCCGTCGGAGTAGGTGGCACGCACGGTGATCTGCTGCGTGGCGTTCTTGCCTTCCATGACGATCTGGCTGGGGAAGACCTCGATGCCGGTGACCTTGGCCACATCGGCCTTGTCATCGGGTGCGCCTGCGGTGATCCATTCGAGCAGGGCCTTGTTATAGACGGAATCTGGCTCGAAGCACTGGTTGCCCGAATGCGGAACGGCACCCACCGCTTTTTCGATGAGCGAGCTTTCTTCGGGGATGGCGAGATTGATGCGGCGGCCTGGCATCTCACGCGTGATGCGGATGTAGTCGCCCGCAGGGTCCATGCCGAAGAGGGAGGTGCGGAAGCCGTCCTTGCCACGTGCGGCACCGTGACAGCCGCCTTGGTTGCAACCACCGCGCATGAAGACCGGCATACAGTCGAGGCGGAAGGAGATGGCACGATCCTTGGTGCCGTTTTTGACTTCGATGGCGGCTTTGACCGTCTGCCCGCCGATGGAAGCGATGAGTTCTGTGGCACCTGCGTCTGCGACGGGCTTCAGCGTCAACCCATCGAGTGCGGCGATCTTGCTGTCGGCGACTTTGAGATCGCACACACCGGTGACATCCTTGGTCGTGGCATCTTGGAAGGTGGCCAGCACGACAACGCGGTGGAAATCGCGCTTGGTTTCCAGCGAGTATCTGTCTGGAAGAATCTGGAGATTCTTCAGCGTGGGCAGCTTCTTCTGCAACTCGGCCAGAGCCTGGCGTTGCTCGGGTGTTTTGTACTGCAGGGTGAGGTTCTGCGGCCATTGGGCGCCGGCGGCAATCCAGCGCTTGAGCACGTCGATCTCATTCGCCGCGAGCGGTCCGCCTTTGGGAGGCATGATGTCGTCATGATCTTTGGGCAGCACGATGCGCTTGATCATCTCGCTCTTGTCAGGCTGGCCAGCGACGAGGGCCGGGCCGGTGTCGCCACCGTTGAGCAGAGCGGTGGCGGAATCCATCAGCAGCTTGCCTTTGATCTTGTTGGGATTGTGGCACTCCAGGCACTTGTTTTCCAGGAGCGGCTGCACATCACGAACGAAATCGATTCCGGCAGCTGCGACTACAGGTGCAGGAGCGGCAGCCACAGGAGCAACTGCGGGCTTAGGTGCTGCCACGGGAGCCGCAGCAGCGGCTGGTGCTGCCACGGGTGTCGTGGCAGGCGCTGCGGCAGGATTTGGGGCTGCGGCAAAGCCGAAGGACGTGATAGCGAGGATAAAGAGAGAAGCTCGCAGAGGGCTTTTCATAAAGGGTAGGATCGGGGGGTTAATCAAGCTACGGGCTTGAGGGGATGCATTTATCAAACCTGCGAAAAAACACGATAGATAAAGACATTTACGCTTCCAAAGCGGCCAAACGCTGACCAATCGGCGGGTGCGAATAATGCAGCCAGACCGTCAGCGCATGGGGATTGGGGTGCGTGAGGTGGTCGAGCGACAGCTTTTGCAGGCCCGCCATCAGCGGCTCTTTGCCACAGGCGTGACGGGCAAAAGCATCCGCCTGGAATTCATGCCTGCGGCTCAAGGCGCTGCT
>NCCR01000292.1 GCA_002279765.1 Verrucomicrobia bacterium 12-59-8
CCTCAAACTTCTGCAGCGCCAAAATCAGCCCCTCGATCGCCCAGATGTCCAGATGCGTCGTCGGCTCGTCCATCAGCAGCAGGTTCGGCGGATCCACCAGAAACTTCACCAGGTTCACCCGGCTCTTCTCACCACCGCTCAGCACCCGGCACTTCTTGTGCACGTCCTCACGCTTGAACAGGAACGATCCCAAGATGCTCCGCGCCTCATCCTCACGCAGCTCCGGCGCCACACGCTTCAGCTCCTCCAGCACACTGCAGTCCGGGTCCAAAGTATCCGCGCGATGCTGCGAAAAGTACCCCATCTTCACATTCGTCCCCAGCTTCCGCTCACCCTTCTGAAACGGCACCTCGCCCGCCAAGATCTTGATCAGCGTTGACTTGCCCGAACCGTTCGGCCCCACCAGCACCGTCCGCTCCCCACGCTCCACTTCCAGATCCAGCCCCGTGTACACCTTCTTCGTGCCATAGGCCTGATGAATGTCCGTCAGCGCAATCAGCCGCTGACCACTCCGCTGCGGCTGCGGGAAGTTAAAGCGGAAGCCCTTTCGCAGCGGCCGCGGCTTGTCCAGCTTGTCCATCTTCGCCAGCTGCTTCTCACGGCTCTGCGCCTGGGACGCCTTCGACGCCACCGACCGGAAGCGATCAATGAAATCCTGGATCTGCTCGATCTCCTTCTGCTGGTTCTTGTACGACTGCATCGCACGCTCGTAGTTCTCCTCGCGCTGCTTCAGGTAGTCACTGTAGTTCCCTTGGTAAGACTGCAGCTTCCCCTCCTCGATCTCATACACCTGCTGCACCAGCTCATCCATAAAGTCACGGTCATGCGAAATGATCAGCAGCGCCCCCGGATAATTTTTCAGATAATTCCGGAACCACATCAGCGACAGCAGATCCAGATGGTTCGTCGGCTCATCCAGCAGCAGCAGATCCGGCTCCATCACCAGCAGCCGCGTCATATGCGCACGCATCACCCAGCCACCGCTGAACTCACGCGCCGGCCTCGCAAAATCCTCCTCCTTGTACCCCAGTCCCTTCAGAATGCGCTTCGCCTTCGCCTCCGTCTGCGGGTCCTGCAGCGCATCATGCTTCGCATGCGCCTCAAAATATTCCGGGCTCGAAACATCCCCCGCCGCCTCAAACTCACGCAAAATCTTCTCCAGCGCCTCAATCTCCCCCGCCTTCCCCGTCGCCACCTCCAGCACCGTCTCCTCACCCACCGGCTCGCTCTCCTGCGGCAGGAATCCCACCGTCGTCCACTCATCCCGGATCACCTCCCCCGCATCCGGCACATCCGTCTTCAGGATCAGCGAAAACAGCGTCGATTTCCCCGCCCCATTCGGCCCCACCAGCGCCACCCGCTCCCCATAATTGATGGTCATCGACGCAGCGCTAAACAGCGTGCGGGCATTGAAAGTCTTGGTGACGTCGCGAATGGTAAGCATGGGGGCAGATCAGCTACCTCACCCCACGCCACTTGCAAGGCCCAAGCATGCCCCCGTGACGGAGGCGTAGCACATGCGTCTCGCATGTGGAGACGCTCAGCGCAGGCAGGCACTCCCGGGGCACCTGTACCGCCGCGTCTACCCTGCATTTTTCTGGAGATCTTTTTAAAATGAAGTCACTCACCCCAGAAAGCAATCTCAGCCCGAGCTTCGATCTCAGCTTCGATGGCCGTGTAGATGGGCAGTTCCACATCCAAAGCTTCAAAAGAGATGGCTAGGCAGTATCGGGCAAGGCCTGCCCCCTCTTTGTGGTTCCAGCCAACATGAGCACGCACCGCAATGGCAAAGGTCTCCGGAAGCTGGTTGGCTTCAATGACAGCCCAGTCTTTTTGAACGGAGCCAAAGTTCCTGCTCACATCGACTTCACCATGCTGCGTTTGCTGGTGAATTTGCCAGGGAAGCCCGCGGTATGAACGAGTCTTGTTGCCCTGCATACGGTTCTTGAAATGATCGAGTGGCTCGCTCTCGCAGATCGAACACCAGTCGAGCCAGGTTTCCAAATAACCGGTTCGGCGTGAGCGAGTACGTCGAGGGCAGGCGGTGTAGGCGAGTGTGACATCGATTCGAATTTTCGCTTCTAAGGCAGCATTGCGGATCTCGTCAGGAATGGTGATCTGATAAAGATGGTACTGCTTGCTCCGAATTTCTTTAGCCTCAGCCGTGATGAGGGTGACACGCTGCGGATTGTTGGTGGTCGCGCGTTCGAGAGATGGTATGCCATACCCAATCAACCGCAAAACCTTGTCTTTGTCTGCGATATTGAGTGCCCATTCTGGCCACTGGGCGCTTTGCACGATCAAGGCCCGGTAAAGCTGGGCCGAGCCCTCAGGAAAGAGATTTTGCAAATGCGCGGCAATGTGAGCTACCTTCGGTGCCGCGTAAGAAGTGCCGACGTCATCACGCGAAATGGCCGGCTCACCATGCAAGGTGCTGGCAATCATTTCGGGTGCCGTAGCCTCACTGGTGGGCAAACTGCGGGTCAATGGATTGCTGTGCAGACGGTCTCCGCCGTACTCAACCACCTCCGGTTTAACCACTTCCCACAGTGGCGAGTAACCCGCACGGCTGAAAGCAGAGGGGAAATGCTGCTGCCGCGCGAATGAACGCCGAAATCCCTCATCGACAACCGCATGTGCAATCGAACCCACGGTAAGCGCATGGAGGCTCTGTGCCGGACTGGAAACTCGGGCGTGATCTTCGAGCAATTGAGCTGGGTGCGCGGCTCCATCTTGCAGACTGTTAAATATGGCCGCAGGCTCAACATTTCCTGCGGCTTGGATGAAGAGCAAATCGTACCGGTGTGACAAGTCATCGATTTTTGCCGCCCAGGAGCACATGCGGTGGCCTGCACACGGGCTGTGACCTGCGATGGAATGATTGAAGATTTTCGTGTCTTTCCCGCCGCCTGCAAAATGCGCTACCACCTCAGTCAGATAGCGTTCGGGCGGCAGACTGTCGGGCAGTTGGTTGTTAGCATCCAGTACTCGTGCGTTTTGAATCCACGCCACCGGCTGCACATCACCATTTTTTGGGACCTCACGCGGATAAAGCACAGCCCCCGCCACACGTGTGCCGTGACCTCTGGGTGCCACATAGTCACCCGCGTCATCGGATTCCTCGTCAGGCAGAAAGCACCGGCTGGTCGCCTTGTCCATGGCAGGTTCAATCCAGCGGTGCTCTTCCTGAATGCCGCTATCAATGACGCAAACCTTTGGGGCGCTGGCATCAGGTGGCAGAATATTCATCTCACTGTCCACTCCTTCGGCCTCCGGCGAGCCAGGGAGGAACTGGATGTCAGGAGGCATGGAAACCTCAAACAAGTGTTTGAAATTTTGGATGAGGTCACGAAACCCCTTTCCTGACATCCGGAAACGTGCTTCAACGCTGTCTGGAAACACGATGCCTCTTCGTGTCTCAGCGGGAGAGTCGTGCTTCAATCCATCAAGAACCACGCCGCCGTAGTGGCTGATAAATGCATTCAGTTCATCGGATCTGGCATCGGCTGCATCCATCCAAATTTCGTCAGCCTTTTCGAGATCCTTGCTTCGCAGTTCGGCCTCCTGAGCGGCTCTATCTTCATGACTTTGCTCTTCCTTTTTTCGCGGAAGGCGGGTCCACTCAATATTTCTGCTGCTTGCTGCCGTCTGAATACCAAGATCGAAAGTATAAACAGTCGTGTCATTAAACGGCCAGAGTTCACTGACTCTTCCCAGCAGCAATTCAGAGAGTTTTCGTGCATCATCCGGCTCATAAAACACGTCCAGGACGCTGGCTGCACCGCCGCCGCCTCGGCTGTTGCTTTCAAACAATGAGAGCACCTCCGCGAGCTTCTTCAGATCGAGGGTTTCCGAGGCTGCAAACATCAGTCCGCTTTCAGTCTCAGCGACCAATTCAACGCCCAGCGCATACGCCAGTGCGTCAACGTCGGTGCCTTCAGGCACCCGGAGGAGAAAGCCTTTTCCGTGTATTTCGGGAAGTCCGGTCGCACGCCGTTCTTCTGCGCTGGACATCGCTTCACGCTTCATCAAATCGAGTTGCCCACGAATTTTTCCTGAGTGGCCTTTCCTATCAGCTAAGACTGCCGCAACCTCTGGTGAAACCTTTCGTCCGCCATTAAACTTCGCATCGAACGATCCCTCGAATGCCAAATGCAGATGCGGGAAATCGTTGGTGGTTGGCATGGTGAGAATTACAGCACTTGGTTGTGGCGCTCGCTGGCTTCAGCCAAAGCAAAACGTACGTCATCTGCCGTCAAAACTTTTCTGCCTTCAAGCACAGCGTGTTTTGCGGCATTTCGGCCGATCTGCGTGACCTCAGAGCATGACATGCCGTCCATCTCACGAGAGAGGTGGTCCCAACGGATGCCTTTTTCCGCCGTTACAGAAGACACGGTGCTCTTCAGAATGCCTTCAATCTGCTGGTTCGTTGGCAGAGGGATGCGGAGTACTTCATCGAAGCGGCGGATCAGTGCCGGATCGAGTGCCGAGTCCAGATTGGTTGCCGCAATGACCAGCCCCTCTCCCCGATAGCCCTCGAGCATTTCCAGCAAGGCATTGGTGATTCGGGTGGCCTCACCCACATCGTTGCGCTCCGTGCGTGAACGGGCCAGCGTGTCGCACTCATCGAGAAAGAGCGCGCAAGGGGTCGCTTGGGCTGCATCGAAGACTTTGCGAAGGTTGGTGTGAGTTTCGCCGAAGTAAGACGAAAGCAACGTGTCAAAGCGGAGTTTCAGCAAAGGCAGGCCGATGTTCCAGGCCAAACGTTCAGCGCCAAGACTTTTGCCACAGCCTGGTGGGCCATACAGCAAGATGCGCCGGCGGGGATGAAGCCCATGAGTGGCTAGGCGAGAACTTGCGGCAAATTCCTTTTCGATCCGGCGGAATCGCTGTTCCACCAGTTCAGGAAGCACCATGTAGTGCCGCAGTTGATCACGCGGAACTTCTTGCAGCAGAGGTGCTGAATCCCGACGATTTGTAGGAAGGCGGGAGAGTGTGCCCGGGGTGGGATCGAAGCTCCGCGTTTTGCGCGGGTCGCTGAGAATCCGGTCTAGCTCCTCGGCAACTCGCGAATGGCCCGCTTTTTTTTCATCTTCAACCACCTTGCGGCAGAGCACGTCCACATCTGCCCCTGATCCAGACTGGATCGCACGAAAAAGGCGCTTGAGGAGAGTTGAGTTCATTCAGTGGAAACGGCGAAAAATTTATCAGTCAACCTTAACAAGCTCGTGCCAGGGTGTAAACCTACGTTTCTCATGCCACTGTCATGAATTTTAGCGTATAAAAGCAATGGGTGATTATCACCCGAAGTGGCCCATTTTGCAAATGAATTCGAAATTTTTGCTCGCCGTTGAAAAAGATGCCAGGCAAGAATGGCACTTAATTAAGGGCGGGTTTCGTTTTTAGCCAAGCTCATTCACAGAACCATTTGTAAATCTAAAGGTTAGCAATGGTTAAGCGTATTGATCA
>NCCR01000293.1 GCA_002279765.1 Verrucomicrobia bacterium 12-59-8
GCAGCCAGAGCACGCAGTAAACGATGACGGCGGCGAGGTATTTGGAGAGGACGACCTGCCAGGCACGCACGGGGGCGGTGAACAGGGTTTCGAGCGTGCCCATCTTTTTTTCCTCGGCGAAGAGGCGCATGGTCAGCAGCGGGAAGATGAAGAAGTAAGACAGCCAGAACCACATGGCGTGGAAGGTCCAGCTGACGATGGAGCCTTCGCTGGGGGCGTTTTCCAGCACGGAAAGGGCGGCGCGGAAGGCGAAGCCATTGAGCACCATGACGAGCGCCAGCACCACGTAGGCCACGGGCGAGACAAAGAAGTAGTGCAGTTCGATCTTGAGCAGAATCTAGAATATCCTCATATGACGTGAGTGGGAATGTCGGTGGGGGTGCCGGCGTTCATGGAGAGCTCGACGAAGACATCCTCCAGGGTGGGGAGCTGGCGGTGCATCTCGCGGATGCGCCATTTTTCCTGCGTGGCCAGAGCCATCACCTCATCACGGACATCGTGATCGGGCTCGATGCGCAGGGTGAAACGCCGCCAGGGATGAACGAGCAGCGGTTCTTCGGTGGTTTTGCGCACGGCGGAGATGGCGGAGAGTTTTTCCGCCAGATTGCCGGTGCCTTCGAGTTCCAAATGCAGGAGGGTGGTGGAGCGAAGCTGACGTGTCAGGTTCGCGGGCGTGTCATTGGCGCGGATGCGGCCCTGATGGATCATGACGACGCGGTCGCAGGTCTGCTCGACTTCATGCAGGATGTGCGTGGAGAGCAGGACGGTGTGCTTGGACTTCAGATTGCGCAGGAGGTCGCGCACATGGCGGATCTGCACGGGGTCGAGGCCGTTGGTGGGCTCGTCGAGGATGAGCAGCTTGGGCTTGTGCACCAGGGCGTCTGCCAGCGCCACACGCTGGCGGTAGCCCTTGGAGAGATTGCCGATGAGGCGCTTCCGCATGTCGGTGACGCCGGTGAGTTCCATCACTTCGCCGATGCGGCGGCGCATGGTCATGCCGGAGAGTCCTTTGAGTTCGGCGCGGAAACGCAGGTATTCTTTGACCCGCATGTCGGTGTAAAGCGGGGCGTTTTCTGGCATGTAGCCGACGGCCTGCCGCACCTGAATGGACTGCTGGAAGACGTCGAAGCCTCCCACGGTGACACGCCCGGAAGTGGCGGGCATGTAGCCGCTGAGGATGCGCATGGTGGTGGATTTGCCAGCACCATTGGGTCCCAAAAAGCCCACGATCTCCCCCGGTTCCACGCGGAAGGAGATGTTGTTCACGGCAGTGCGTCCGGCATACTGCTTGGTGAGTTCCTGAACATCAATCATGACTTGGGAGAGGGAGCGACGGGGGTTGAAAGGTAAATTTAAGCCTATGCGTGCCTGAAAGACAATTCGCAATGAAGCATTCGCAAAAATGAACCTTCTACACCCCTTCTTCGCGCTTCCCGCTACAAAGGGCTGGCGGCGCGAAGAAGGGCAGGCCCCTTTCGCGACTGAGTTACGAAAGGAGCCTCGCAGCCTTGGAGGGGACTGCGTTAGTCGTTGTAGGCCGCTTCACCATGCTCGGCGAGATCGAGGCCCTGGTTTTCTTCTTCGGAGGTGACGCGCAGGCCCATAGTGAGATCGATGGCCTTGAGGATGACGAAGCTCAGGATGCCGGAGAGGAGGATGGTGTAAAGGGCAGCGAGTCCTTGGGTGACGAGCTGCTGGCTGATGCTGAAGTCACCGAGACCCCCGGCGAAGGCTGTGGAGCCGAAAACGGCGACGAGGATGGTGCCGATGAAGCCGCCGACGCCATGCACGCCGAAGACGTCGAGGGAGTCATCGTAGCGAAACTTATGCTTCAATTTGGAGCAGGCCAGCCAGCAGAGCCAGGCGGAGATGGCACCAATGCAGAGGGCTCCAACCGGGCCCACTTTGCCGGAGGCGGGGGTGATGGCGGCCAGTCCGGCGATGGAGCCGGTGGCGATGCCGAGCGCGCTGGGTTTGCCGTTGCGAATCCACTCGATGAGCATCCACACCACGGAGGCCGCGCAGGCGGAGAGATGGGTGACGACGAGCGTCATGGCCGCAGCGCCATTGGCGGCGAGCTGGCTGCCGGCATTGAAGCCAAACCAGCCGACCCAGAGCATGCCTGCGCCGACGATGGTCAGGGGCAGGTTGTGCGGCATAAGCTGGGCGCTGGGGAACTCTTTGCGCGGTCCCACCATGATGCAGGCCACCAAGGCGGCCACGCCAGCGGTGATGTGCACCACGATGCCGCCCGCGAGGTCGATGACGCCGGTGAGGCCGAAGAAAGCGCCTGCCTTGTGCCACACGCCATAGCAGCAGGGGAGATAGACCAGGAGACTCCAGACGACGCTGAAGACGAGGATGGCCTTGAACTTCATGCGCTCGGCAAAGGCGCCGATGAAGAGGCCGGGCGTGATGAGGAAAAACATCATCTGATAGGCGAAATGCAGCAGCTCGGGGATCGTAGGGCAGTCGGTCCGCACGGTCGTTGGAGTCACACCGTTGAGGAATGCTTTGTCCAAGCTGCCGATGAACGCGCCGCCGTCTGAAAAGCTCAGCGAATAGCCGCAGACCAGCCACACGAGGCTCATGATGGCGGTCAGCGCAAAGCACTGCATGAGGATGGAGAGGATGTTCTTGGCACGCACCAGGCCGGCGTAGAACAACGCAAGGCCGGGGATCATCATGAAGAGGACCAGCGCTGTCGAGACCAGGAGCCAGGCGGTGTCTCCGCTGTTGATGGTGGCGGAGCCGTCCGCAGCGTGGGCGGAGGTGGTGGCGAGTGCGAGCGCGGCCATCACGGAATAGCTCCGCAAGGCCCCGCTCCCGGTGCCTTTCAGCAAGGGAAGGGTCATGGTTGGTTGGTTGGTGGCTAGTTGACGGCTTGGTTGGAGCCGGCGCGATGCTAGGCATGGTGCCGAGGGTGGCAACCTTTAATGTAATTTAGGCACGAAAACTGCTGCAAAGCAGGTGCGCGCAAAGACTTTTGGGTGAGCTGCCGCGTGCCCGGATGCTGCGTTTAAGGCGTCTAAAGGCCACTTCTGGAGGGCCGGCCGGTCCTACTTGCCGGCCTCGCGGGTGCCGGTGCCTTTGGGCTGTTTCTTGAGGCTGTCTCCCAGCTCGGCGCGGATGGTGGCGGCGTGCTGTTGCAGTTTGACCGCCTCGTCGGGGTTTTGGGAGGCGAGGTTTTTGGACTCGCTGAGGTCGGTGTAGAGATCGTAGAGTTCAGGGGCGGCGATCTTCACCTGCTGGTAGTTCACCGGTTTGCCGCCGGTGGCTTTGGGGGTGTCCGCAGGCAGGCTGCGGTAGGCGTGGGGGAGCTGGAGCTTCCAGCGGCCGTCTCCGCTGGTGATGGCCTGGAGCTGGTTTTGCTCGTAGTAGAAGGCGTAGAACTCGTGGGGGTTTTTAGCTTCGGGTTCGCCGGAGACGATGGGCCAGCAGTTGAGGCCGTCGATTTTGTGGTCGGGCAGTTTGGCGTCGATGACATGGGCGATGGTGGGGAGGAGATCGATGGTCATCATCATGGTGTCGGTGGTGGTGCCGGCGGGGATTTTGCCGGGCCATTTCATGATGCCGGCGACGCGGGTGCCGCCCTCCCAGCAGGTGCCTTTGCCTTCGCGCAGGGGGCCGGCGCTGCCGGCATTGTCGCCATAGCTGAGCCAGGGGCCGTTGTCGGAGGTGAAGATGACCCAGGTGTTGTCTTCGAGGCCGTTTTTCTTGAGCGTGTCCACGATCTGGCCGACGGACCAGTCCGCCTCCATCATGACGTCACCGAAGATGCCTTTGCCGGATTTGCCTTTGAACTTGTCGCTCACGAACAGGGGGACGTGCACCATGCTGTGGGCGAGGTAGAGGAAGAAGGGTTTATCTTTGTTTTTCTCGATGAACCGCACGCTGCGGGTGGTGTAGTCGGTGGTGAGGTGGGTCTGCTCCTCGGGGGTGATTTGTGCGTCCACGACGCGGTCGTCTTCGATCATCGGCAGATCCGGGAAAGCCTTTTTGGCCTGCGGATGGAAGGGCCACATGTCGTTCGAATAGGGGATGCCGTAGTATTGGTCGAAGCCGTGCTTGGTGGGGAGAAACTGGGGCAGGGAACCGAGGTGCCATTTGCCCACGGCGGCAGTGGCGTAGCCTTTTTGTTTCACGAGTTCGGCCAGCGTCATTTCGTTGGCGTTGATGCCGTGCCTGGCGCTGGGCCCGAGAGCGCCGTGGATGCCGACGCGGTTGGGGTAGCAGCCGGTGAGAAGGGCGGTGCGGGAGGCGCTGCACACGGGCTGGGCGACGTGGAAATTGGTGAACTTGCGTCCCTCGGCGGCCAGTTTGTCGATGTTGGGAGTTTGATAACCTTGAGCTCCAAAACAGCCCACGTCCGCATAGCCCATGTCATCCATGAAGATGATGACGATGTTGGGCGTCGTGGCCGCAAAGGCCCGATGAACGAGGAGACTGGAGAGGCAAAAAAGAAGCAGGGCGGCGCGCATGATCAGGATGATGCCTGATCTAACGACGTCCGCCCTGCGGGCATTACGTTTATTTAAACCTGCGTTAGTGGGTCACATTCAGCCGGAAGAACAGGCCCTCCGGCAGCGGGCCTGCCGTGGTGGTGGCCGTGGCGTCGATGACCTGCGGATTGTCCGAGGGCGCTGAGCTGGTGCCCTCGGTGATATTGAGGCTGAGAACGCCGTCGCTCTGGCCGCTGCGATACCACTGCTGGAGATTTCGACTCCACTCGACCACGCCGGTGACATCCGGCGCATTGAGCGCGCGGTTGAAGCGGAACACCACACTGCCACCCGTGACCTGCGCGGTGAAGGGAGCCCTGCTGCCGCCATCCGCTGGCTGGGTGCCGGTGAAGTATTCGATCAGGTTCGGCACGCCATCATTGTCCGCATCATCTGCTGGACCGCGTTTGGCCGGGTCAGGGATGTTGCTGGCATACCAGCTCTGGGCGGGCTGGTCAGCAATGGTGGCCTGGGCCGAGGCTGGGGTGCCGGGGGTGAACTCCACGCTGCTGCCAAGGCTGAGGATCACGCTTTCATCGCCCTCGGCCAGATTGTCGCTCAGTACGGTGAGAGGCAGAGTGGTGCTGGTGCTGCCAGCCGGAATCGTGACGCTGCTCACGAAGCCGCTGTAGTCCGCGCCTGCCGTAGCGGTGCCGCTGGCAATGAGAGGCACAGCCAGTGCGGCGGCCGGATCGCCGCTGCGGGTGATGGTGAAGAGAAGTGCCTGATCGGCACCGTGCTCGCCAGCGCTCGCATCCGCGGCGGCCAGGGTCACCTGCGGCAGTGTGCTCACGGGCGCATAAGGGATGGCCACAAAGCGCAGATCAATCGCCTCATGCGTGCCGTTCACCGGCTCAAGATCCTGGGTGAAGATGCGGAAGCTGCTGCCGTTGGGCGACCAGCAGATCAGATTGTCCACCGCCGTGCTGGTGGCACCGCCGACGGTCGCATCGGCCACCACGAAC
>NCCR01000294.1 GCA_002279765.1 Verrucomicrobia bacterium 12-59-8
GATTTTATCATGGACCCTTCATCTCTCAGCACGGATGCGATCCTTCCGCACTCTCACGAGTGCGGCCCCGTTGAAGCTCAACAATGCGGCCGAGAACTCCCCACAGGCGACGCCCCCTTCCGCACTCTCACGAGTGCGGCCCCGTTGAAGCGGTGCATGCGGAGAACGTAGCCCTGCAATTCCGGCTTGCCTTCCGCACTCTCACGAGTGCGGCCCCGTTGAAGCAAGTGATGGGAACGCATTAGAGGTGCCTCCAAATTGACCTTCCGCACTCTCACGAGTGCGGCCCCGTTGAAGCCAGTTCCGAAGCACTCTTTGGGTGCCGAGGCAAGATACCTTCCGCACTCTCACGAGTGCGGCCCCGTTGAAGCGCTGCTTCCTTCCACATGTTCGGGAAGGATCACGGGGCCTTCCGCACTCTCACGAGTGCGGCCCCGTTGAAGCAACCGCGAAGGCCATACGAAGATGGACACGGCGCGGGCCTTCCGCACTCTCACGAGTGCGGCCCCGTTGAAGCCGGTGACGAAGAAGCCGATGATCTTGGAGAAGATGCTCCTTCCGCACTCTCACGAGTGCGGCCCCGTTGAAGCCATGCTTCTTTGCTCCATGGATTGCCGCCCGCTGTCCCTTCCGCACTCTCACGAGTGCGGCCCCGTTGAAGCAAGCAGGGCGGCGCGGGCACCTTCCCAGCGGGCAATTCCTTCCGCACTCTCACGAGTGCGGCCCCGTTGAAGCATTTCCCCGGCGGCTCCGGTGCCTACGCGGTTCAGCAGCCTTCCGCACTCTCACGAGTGCGGCCCCGTTGAAGCGGCAAGGAATGGGAGTGCGGCGACAAAGGATCATCAGACCTTCCGCACTCTCACGAGTGCGGCCCCGTTGAAGCTATTTTGAACCGCTGGCGCTGGAAGAGTCGGCAATGCCTTCCGCACTCTCACGAGTGCGGCCCCGTTGAAGCGCCACGGGGATGGGCAAGCCGCGATTCTGTCCCGTGCGCTCCTTCCGCACTCTCACGAGTGCGGCCCCGTTGAAGCGGGTATTTCTCTGCTGTTGAGAGGCGGTTGCCCACCGGCCTTCCGCACTCTCACGAGTGCGGCCCCGTTGAAGCTTTTGGACGCGGACCACATGAGCAACCTAACCGCTGGCCTTCCGCACTCTCACGAGTGCGGCCCCGTTGAAGCAACGCAATCCATCACCACTCCACCACTCGCACACCATCCTTCCGCACTCTCACGAGTGCGGCCCCGTTGAAGCTTGCCGGACGCCTCCCGATGAATCGAGAGGGCGCGCTGCCTTCCGCACTCTCACGAGTGCGGCCCCGTTGAAGCAGCATGGTCCACACGAGGAAGGCTTGCAGGTCTTTACCTTCCGCACTCTCACGAGTGCGGCCCCGTTGAAGCCGGGAGGGCAGAGCGCGGCCAATGTAGCGCCAGCGCGCGCCCTTCCGCACTCTCACGAGTGCGGCCCCGTTGAAGCTTGCCTCAGTCTTTGGCGGTCCGGCGTGCAGTGCCCCCCTTCCGCACTCTCACGAGTGCGGCCCCGTTGAAGCGGCGTACGCAGGGTTCGGGATCGTGCGAGGGATGGCCGCCTTCCGCACTCTCACGAGTGCGGCCCCGTTGAAGCGCGCTCTTGCCCCCGAAGTGTCAGCTCCATGATTGTCCTTCCGCACTCTCACGAGTGCGGCCCCGTTGAAGCTCTTCACGCGTGGCAATGTCCTGGTGCAGATCCGCACGGCCTTCCGCACTCTCACGAGTGCGGCCCCGTTGAAGCATGCCGTTTGCGGCTTTGTGGCGCAGGTGGGTAATCGATACCTTCCGCACTCTCACGAGTGCGGCCCCGTTGAAGCCCGCTTTGACGTTCGGGAAAGTCGCAAGGCGTTCTTTCCTTCCGCACTCTCACGAGTGCGGCCCCGTTGAAGCGTGCTCGCGTTGTATCTCGCCGCACCCGTGGCAAACGCCCTTCCGCACTCTCACGAGTGCGGCCCCGTTGAAGCCTGCAGGAGATTGAGGTGGATCATGGCTTGGCTCCTCGCCTTCCGCACTCTCACGAGTGCGGCCCCGTTGAAGCACGTCTGCCATTGATCGCACATCTGGAGATGTGCGCCCTTCCGCACTCTCACGAGTGCGGCCCCGTTGAAGCACGAAATCAAGCAGCGTCTTGCCCACCAGTTTTGCGCCCTTCCGCACTCTCACGAGTGCGGCCCCGTTGAAGCGGTATCAAAATAATGGGCCGTTTTCTTCCATCCCGAGCCTTCCGCACTCTCACGAGTGCGGCCCCGTTGAAGCAATAGATCGTTGTTGCCAATGCGGTTTTCAGCGTCTCCTTCCGCACTCTCACGAGTGCGGCCCCGTTGAAGCGTTTTTAGCTTCTTCATGACTGCTGCTCCGGGGTGAAGCCTTCCGCACTCTCACGAGTGCGGCCCCGTTGAAGCACTCATGCCAATGGCGTAGCCTCAGTGCCGCTGGCTCCTTCCGCACTCTCACGAGTGCGGCCCCGTTGAAGCACGCTGTTGCGAGTCCTTTCTCCGTGAGTGTCCACACCCTTCCGCACTCTCACGAGTGCGGCCCCGTTGAAGCTGCAACAGAGGGAATGTAGGTGCTCATGTCAGGTTCCAGCCTTCCGCACTCTCACGAGTGCGGCCCCGTTGAAGCACAACGACAGCCAAACTGGTGACAAATGTGCGACGCTCCTTCCGCACTCTCACGAGTGCGGCCCCGTTGAAGCAGCGATAGGGTCGCCGTCAGCGAGAGCGCCGGACGTTGCCACCTTCCGCACTCTCACGAGTGCGGCCCCGTTGAAGCCACCGAGTTTGAGGCTAGCTCAATCTTCGCAGCGCTGCCTTCCGCACTCTCACGAGTGCGGCCCCGTTGAAGCCGCCATGTTCTGGTCTCCACGTGTCAAACCTCCGAATCCCTTCCGCACTCTCACGAGTGCGGCCCCGTTGAAGCTCATTCAGCCAGGCGCGGGCCTTGACGGTGCGCGCATCCTTCCGCACTCTCACGAGTGCGGCCCCGTTGAAGCGCCGCAGCACAACCTGGCGCAACGGGTACCGCAGGGACCTTCCGCACTCTCACGAGTGCGGCCCCGTTGAAGCGCAGCAGCGTCACGGCGTCATGCAGGCCCATGCGCTCCCTTCCGCACTCTCACGAGTGCGGCCCCGTTGAAGCTAGCTGGGTGTTCACCACCAGCTTGAGGCGGGCGATGCTCCTTCCGCACTCTCACGAGTGCGGCCCCGTTGAAGCATGCCGTTGGGATGCACGGCATCCAATTGGAGCAGGACCCTTCCGCACTCTCACGAGTGCGGCCCCGTTGAAGCGCTGCGGGACGGCTGCAGGATGTCGTCAATGCGTTTGCCTTCCGCACTCTCACGAGTGCGGCCCCGTTGAAGCCGTTCGGTACCGCGACTCTCACCGGCGGCACGTCGGCCTTCCGCACTCTCACGAGTGCGGCCCCGTTGAAGCGCAGCCAGCCCCGTTGACCCCTCTACATGGGGCACCTTCCTTCCGCACTCTCACGAGTGCGGCCCCGTTGAAGCGGCTTCGAGCTGCAGCACACGGGCTTGCAGATGGTCGCCCTTCCGCACTCTCACGAGTGCGGCCCCGTTGAAGCCATGCCGTGTGGTGCCTGCTGTGTCTGTGGCGATGAGCCTTCCGCACTCTCACGAGTGCGGCCCCGTTGAAGCGCGAGCGAGGGGGAGGCTAAAAAGGCCTTGGCGGCGGCCTTCCGCACTCTCACGAGTGCGGCCCCGTTGAAGCAGAACATCAAGCGGCTGATAGCTAAGGGGCGCGTGGCCCTTCCGCACTCTCACGAGTGCGGCCCCGTTGAAGCACTTACGAGGTGCTTTTCAATCGCGAGATCGAGACCGACCTTCCGCACTCTCACGAGTGCGGCCCCGTTGAAGCAGCGTCGTGAGATTCGCCCCACTCACCGCGCCAAACGCCTTCCGCACTCTCACGAGTGCGGCCCCGTTGAAGCTTGCCCGCTGAAATATCCGGCGACGAAGCCAGGATGTCCTTCCGCACTCTCACGAGTGCGGCCCCGTTGAAGCGATGCGCACGGGATATGGTTGCTCAGGATTCTGGTCTAGCCTTCCGCACTCTCACGAGTGCGGCCCCGTTGAAGCCCCTCTACGAGGCAAGCAAGGACGCGTGTGCGGTCGGCGGTCCTTCCGCACTCTCACGAGTGCGGCCCCGTTGAAGCACCGCAAACGGCGCATCGTTGCCGCTGGAAGGCATGTACCTTCCGCACTCTCACGAGTGCGGCCCCGTTGAAGCACCCTATGCGGGTTCACAACGTGACCTCGAATGGGGGTCCTTCCGCACTCTCACGAGTGCGGCCCCGTTGAAGCAGACTTGATCCAGCCTGCGGGTGTAAGGTCCTGCCGAACCTTCCGCACTCTCACGAGTGCGGCCCCGTTGAAGCCAAGCTGACAGGCTCCAAAGATACAGGCTATTCACTCCCTTCCGCACTCTCACGAGTGCGGCCCCGTTGAAGCATCTCCTATGCAACTCACCTTCCAGCCCTCTGAACTCGACCTTCCGCACTCTCACGAGTGCGGCCCCGTTGAAGCGAGGCTTACCATGGGGCTCTACCCTTCGCGAAGGCCACAACCTTCCGCACTCTCACGAGTGCGGCCCCGTTGAAGCAGGATGGCTGTTGCCGGACGGCAAGTACTTCCCATGCGGCGCCTTCCGCACTCTCACGAGTGCGGCCCCGTTGAAGCTCCGCCGTGGTGCCGGGGGTGTTTACCATCTCGATTGCCTTCCGCACTCTCACGAGTGCGGCCCCGTTGAAGCTCAGATGCCGGGAACGCTTCGGATTCAGCGGCCGGCCTTCCGCACTCTCACGAGTGCGGCCCCGTTGAAGCTTGCTATACCCACCTTCGGCCAGTATTGCTACCTCGGCCTTCCGCACTCTCACGAGTGCGGCCCCGTTGAAGCACCATGATGGCCTTCGGATAGTTGTCGAAGAAGTCGCGACCCTTCCGCACTCTCACGAGTGCGGCCCCGTTGAAGCATAAGGCGGCGAATGGAGTCGTTCAACTCCCTGCGTCCTTCCGCACTCTCACGAGTGCGGCCCCGTTGAAGCTTCGACGAGTTCTGCCATTCTGGCTGCCTGGCGGTCCCCTTCCGCACTCTCACGAGTGCGGCCCCGTTGAAGCCAAGCCCGTCGTGGTCGTTTACTTCCCGGAGCTTGATGCCTTCCGCACTCTCACGAGTGCGGCCCCGTTGAAGCAGCAAGACGCGGCGGTTGGTGACGACGTTTGGCATTAACCTTCCGCACTCTCACGAGTGCGGCCCCGTTGAAGCATCGATTATCCACCTGCGCCACAAAGCCGCAAACGGCATCCTTCCGCACTCTCACGAGTGCTGAGGTGCAACGCAATATTGGACCAGAGTCGCTTAATTAGTTGAGGTTGATTTGTTGAGTTTCGAACTGGTTGGGGGTGAGGTAGCCGATGGCCGAGT
>NCCR01000295.1 GCA_002279765.1 Verrucomicrobia bacterium 12-59-8
ACCTTGTCAATCTTGCCAAAGGGATTCAGCGGCATCTTGTCCGCTTTGAGAAACCAGCGGCGGATGTTCACATGCTCGGGGATGTCCACCGTGCCAAAGGCGATCTCCGCCGGACGCAATAAATGGAGCGCACGCCGCACACCATCCGCGATGCGTCGCGCGACAAACTTTTGAAAAGGAGTGAGCTCCATGTCGGAGACATAGAAGCGCACGGGCCCGCCAATGGCATTAGCCGCAGAATGAGTATGCGTGCCGGAAATCACCACATTCGCCATTGGAATGCCGGTTTCCTTTTCAATCATCTCCCGCGCGGCAACGCACAAACTGCGATGCATGCCGAGTAGATCGCAGACGACGAGCGCCAGCTTCGTCTTGCCGTCATCAAGCACGAGGCAGCGCGCGTGAAGCTCATCATGAACGTTCGTGCATGGATAGGGCAGGAAGCCGCCCACCACCTCCGCGCCAAGTTCCGGTGTGATGTTGCTGGTGGCCGCCCCGGCCATCAAGGCGGCTTTGGGAGCATCAGCAGCGTGAAGAGTGACAACGGCAAAAAGAGCGAGAAATAGCGAGCGCATGAAGCCTATACAGTGCTCAAGCGCCAGTTTTGTCACGGCTTCCACTCTACCGGCAACTTGAGCGACCACACTTCATTCGACAGGGGCCGGGCGTGCCCACCTGCAAGCCAGAGTTTGTCCTGAAACACAAACACCGAGTGCTCATGCCGCGCTTTCCAGCAGGTCTTTGTTTCCAGCCGCCGCCAGTTCTTGCCATCCGCGCTGTGCCAGACATCGCCATGGTTGTCCTTCTCCTTTGACCAGCCGCCGAGCACCCACATGCGCCCGCGATATACAGCCGCGCTGAACCACAGCCGCGCTGCCCACGACGCCGACTCCGCTTCGCAGGTCCAGTTCACGCCATCGCTCGATGACCACACGTCGTTCTTCGCTTGAAAAGCTGGCACATAGTTCCCACCGCCGAGGACGTACATTTTGTCGTTCAGAACCACCGCCTGATGATACGCGCGTGGTGACCACGCTGCTTTTGCTGTCTCCAGCTTCCACTCCTTGCCATCTGCAGATGACCACACATCGTTCTTCAAGCTCGCATCATCGCCAAAGTAGTAGTTCTCAATGCCACCGAGCAACCACAGTCTGCCGCGATGCTCCACCAGCCCCGCAGCGAGTCGTGGTGACCATTCCGCATTCGCAGTGACTTGCTCCCACTTCGTGCCATCACCGGAAGCCCACACCTGATGGCTTGCCGAGTGCCCCGGCAGGCGGCCTTTGTGCCACCCACCCATGATCAACATCTTGTCATGAAACGTGATGCTCATCGCGAGATCGCTATGCAGCCACGGCGCGTTCCTGGCGATCAGCTTCCACTCCCTGCCATCGCTGGAAGACCACACATCCCTTGGCGGCTCCTCGAAAGACTGAAACCAGCCGCCACCGATCCAAAGCTGATCCTTGAACACCCATTCCGCCTGCGAATCCCGCGCCTGCCACGATGCCTTGCCTTCAAGCACCCAGTCGATCTCCGCAGCATAGCCATTCAGGCTGATGAACATCAGAAGTAGTGGAAGGATGCGTTTCATAAATCAGTTCATCACCTGCATCTCGATGTCCATTCCCACCCGCTCGCTCCATGCGGCGATCATCTTCCTGAACCACGGTCCCGGCCTGCCCTCGCCTATGGGTATTTGATTGATTTTGGTGCAGGGTGCCAGGCAGTAAGGCGTGGTCGCAAGCCAGGCTTCGTCCGCATTCACCACGTCATAGGGCTGGAAATCCTTTTCGATGAACTCCAAGCCTAGCTGGGGCGCGATCTCTTTCACTGTTTGCAGGCTGATGCCCCAGAGGATGTTGCGCGTCGTCGGGGAAATGAGGGAGTTGCCCTTCACGATGACAAAGTTTGAGCCTGCGCACTCGGTCACGTTGCCATCAAGGTCGAGCAGCAGTGTTATCGCTCGCGGATCAACGGCCTGCGACTGCTTGTCAGCAAGCCACCAATGCAGGCGGCTGCGGTTCTTCATTTTCGGCTCAACACACTGCGGTGGGATATGCCGGATCGACGGCGTCACGACATGCGCACCGTCCGTATACAAATGCCGCCACATGCTGAAACGCAGCGGGAAGGAATGAATGCAGATCGTCGGCGTCAGCGGCCCTGCGGCGCCAGCGCTGCCTGCGTAGAGCGCGTTTTCACCTGGCGTGACAAAATGCACAATGCCGATGTCCTCGTGTGCTCCGAGCAGCTTGCAATTCGCCTCCGCCAGCTCGTTCGTTCGCGCCAGCATTTCCTCCGGGGTGAGCGGCACGGTGATCCCCGAATACTTCAGCGATCGGTACAGCCGCGCCACATGGTCTTCGGCCCGAAACGGCTGATGACGGAAGGTGCGTGTCATCTCCGTGAGCGTTGCGCCGAGAACAATTCCCAGGTCATAAATGTTCAGCTTCGCCTGCGAAGCAGGCACGAATCCCTGATTCAAATAGACGAGCGGTTCAGTCATGGTGCTGCGATGTTCGGCTTTGACCACAGAATGCGGGCCACAAACGTCGCGCCCTCGGCACCTCGTTTCGCGGAGTCCTTCATGAACATGCCCTCGGACACGGTCACCCATGACTCATGGTCGTTGATGCGGCAGGCACCGAAATTTCCCATCTCCGCGCCGCGCTCTGGAACCACCACCCTCTCACTGCTGCGGGCGATCTGGAGTTTTTCCGTGTCCACACGGGCCATGAAAAGAGGGGCGCGATGACGAACGATGTGATCGTTGTTCGCTCCACGCCGGGTGTAGACAAGGAACAGGCCATCGCTGTGGGCCAGCCAATGCTGCTGAGTGTTGTAACTGCCGAGTTCGGTGCCGTCGTCGAATGTCCAGGGGGTCGGCTCGGCAAACTGCAGGCCGTCATCACTCACGCTGACGTAGCCGCGCTCGTCGTTGCGAAGAGTGAGGTAATAGCGGCCACCAAACGCGATCAACGAGGGTTCGTAGAGGCCGCGAGCCAAGGCGAGGCGCAGGACATTGCCGTGTTTCACGAACGTGAGTTGGGTGCCGTCGAAATGACATTCGGCGATCGTGGTACTGTAGCGATCCTTTGCGCTGATGCCGATGTAGAGCGGGACCAGCAGGGTGCCGTCGGCTTTGACGAGCCATTGCGCGCACGCATTGCGGGCAAAGTTGAATTGATCCTCCGCCGGCAGCTCCAGCACCTGCCACGGCGTCCACTTTGCCGATTTCGGGTCGTAAACGGCATAGACGGTTTGATGTGAGCGCTTCACGTCATCGAGCTGTTTGCCCTTGGGGCTGTAGCGTACGCGGGCGCCGATGGCGAGCAGCCTGCCGGTCTTGGCGTGCCATCCGGGCGTCACATCGGCCACACTGATCGTCACGCCGTCGGGCTGTGGCTGCCAGTCGATCTCTGGCGGCAGAGTGGGACCGCTCCACGCTCCATCCACGCCTTCGCGCCGCATGTAATACAGACCTGAGTAGTAGTCGGAGACTTTGAGGTGCTTTTGGATCGTCATCACCACGCCACCGGGCACCGCCGCCGCACGCGGGTGAAACCACAGGAACTTCCCATCGTCATGCTTCATCACCGTTTCGAGTTTGACGGTGAAGTCAGGCGGCTCGGCGGCGCGCAGCATTTGCACGGCGACGAGCCCTAGAACACAGAGGCAGGCTCTCATGGGTCAGATCTCCGACTCTTTCGGCAGCAGGAAGGGCGCGCGATACTCACGGCCGAGGAGGTCGTTGGCCGGAGCGTTTTCGAGAAAGGCCTCCTTGTCGCCATCAATGCGGAGATGCTGGCCGAGTGTGAGCTTCGTTTTGTCCAAATCGACCCCGGCATCGCCAAGGTAGTGGCGGGTGCGCTCCAGCGTCTCCTGCACGTCATCGTGGACCTTGATGTCCCCAAGACTCTTCGAGAGATCATTGACCGAGGTCTGCGCTCCAAGCCGATACGAGATATTGGCGATGTGGCAGAGCGAGCTACTTTGATGGCCCTCCTCGATCTCCGCTTTCAAAACGCCCTGCTTGCGGCTGCGCACGGCATTGAGGAAATTGGCGAAATGGTTCTCGGACTTGCCCTCGAAGGCGCGGATGAGATTACCCTTCGGATCGTAGAGGTTTGTGTCGGCAATGATGCCTTCGCTGCCGTAGAAGAACCACATGGATTTGATCGTCGGATGAAACGGCGCGGATTTAAGACCGCGCGTTTCGGAGATGATCGTCTTGTCGCCGAAATCGAAGATGCCCACCTGCGAGTTCGGTGTCTCGGCCACGTCGGTGTAGCCGAGACGGCCACCGTAGCTCAGCACGCTGCGGCCAAGGCCGGTCACTCCGAGGCCCCAGCGGCAGATGTCGAGCGAGTGGACGTTGTTGTTGCCGATCTCGCCGCTGCCGGTGTTCCAGAACCAATGCCAGTCGTAGTGGAACTTGGGCCGGTTGAGTTTCGGCATCGCCGCTGGTCCGGCCCAGAGGTCGTAGTCGCAGCGCGGCGGCATGGCGCATTCGGCCGGCCCACCGATGGAACCACGCCCGCCGTAGATGATGCTTTTCGCCAGCTTCACCTCGCCGAGTTTGCCCTCACGCATGTATTTGACCGCCTCGGCCAAAGCACCCCGTGAACGATTTTGAGTCCCGCCCTGGCAGATGCGGCCCAGCTTTCGCGCCGCCTGCACCATGCGCCTGCCTTCGATGACATTGTGGCTCACCGGCTTTTCGACATACACATCCTTGCCCGCCTGCATGGCCCAGATTGCAGACAGTGAATGCCAGTGATTTGGCGACGCGATGAACACCACATCCACCGACTTGTCCTCCAGCACCTTTCGCAAATCCTGTACCTTCTTCGGCATCGGCCGTTTCAATTCGACGAGCAATGCGCCCACCTCATCCGCGCGGTCGAGATCCGGGTCACATACATAAGCGACATCGCAGTCCGCGAGTCGCGCCAACTCCCGCGCATGCGCCTTGCCACGAATGCCGCAGCCAATGATCGCAGCGGTGATTTTTTCATTGTCGCTGACCGGTTTGGTCTCAGCAGCAAACAAGGGCGCCGGCAGGCTGACTGCGGCGGCAGCCATGAGGGAGTCTTCAAAGAAACGGCGGCGAGTGAGAGAACGCATGGTGGGAAATTCATACGAGGCAAGAAGCGCCTGGCTTGCTGTTTTATCCAAATGAACCGGCGCCTTCAAGAGTGCGGAAGCGTGCCTCGCCGCAGAGAAGAGGTGATCGGCTGCGAGTTCTGGCTGTTGGAGGCGTATTCACCCGTCATGATTCGTTTCCTTGTCCTCATCACCTTCGTTTGGATATTGAATGCCTCCGCTGAGGACTGGCCGCAGTTCATGTTTAATGCGGCCCACTCCGGCAACGCGGCGGCTCGTGACATCGACGCGGAAAAGCTGCGCCTACAGGGTGCGTTGTCGATGACGGACGGCATCTACACCTCTCC
>NCCR01000296.1 GCA_002279765.1 Verrucomicrobia bacterium 12-59-8
GGGAAATCCGGGCTTTGCTCAGTGATCCCGCAATTGCGGTATCAGATGTGGCGAAGCTGTATGGTGTGTCCAGGACGACGTTGTATAAGTGGGTGGGGACGGTTCAGCCGCGGGTTGAAGAGCTTTAGGGCGAGTTTCCCGATAGGTGTAATCAGAGCCATAAGAAGACCAATATCGAACACCAGTATCAAATCATGGCCATCAAGAAATCTGACCTCTATTCATCCCTGTGGGCCTCCTGCGACGAGCTGCGGGGGGGCATGGATGCTAGCCAGTACAAGGACTACGTCCTGTTCATGCTGTTTATCAAGTACATCACCGACAAGTACGGCGACAGCGATGCCTTCGCCCCGCCGGTCGTCATCCCCAAGGGCGCCAGCTTCAAGGACATGATCGCCCTCAAGGGCAAGAGTGACATCGGCGACAAGATCAACACGCAGATCATCGCGCCGCTGGTCAATGCCAACGCCCGACTGTCGAAAAGCGACTTCCCCGACTTCAACGACCCGAACAAGCTCGGGGAAGGTAAGGACATGGTGGAGAAGCTCTCCAACCTGGTCGGCATCTTCCAGAAGCCCGAGCTCGATTTCTCGGAAAACCGCGCCGAGCACGACGACATCCTTGGCGACGCCTACGAGTACCTGATGCGGCACTTCGCTACGGAATCGGGGAAATCCAAGGGCCAGTTCTACACCCCGTCGGAGGTGAGCCGCGTCATCGCCAAGGTCATCGGCATCTCGCCCGCCAACACCAAAGCCGCCACCACCGCCTACGACCCCACCTGCGGCTCGGGCTCGCTGCTCCTCAAGGTGGCCGCCGAGGCCGGCAAGCACATCACGCTGGAAGGGCAGGAAAAGGACGTGACCACTGCCGGTCTCGCCCGCATGAACATGATCCTGCACGACTTCCCGACGGCCAACATCCTGTCGGGCAATACGCTGGCGTCGCCCAAGTTCAAGGATGGCGAGCAGCTGCGCACCTACGACTACGTCGTCGCCAATCCGCCGTTTTCCGACAAGAGTTGGAGCACCGGCCTTACGCCGGCCAATGATCCCTTCCAGCGTTTCGCCTGGGGCGAGCCGCCTGCCAAGCAGGGCGACTACGCCTACCTGCTGCATATCATCCGCAGCATGAAAAGCACCGGCAAAGCCGCCTGCATCCTGCCCCACGGCGTGCTCTTCCGCGGCGGTGCCGAGGGTGTGATCCGCCAGCAGCTTGTCCGCTCCGGCATCCTCAAGGGCATCATCGGCCTGCCGGCCAACCTCTTCTACGGCACCGGCATCCCCGCCTGCATCTTGGTGCTGGACAAGGAGAACGCCACCGCCCGCAAGGGCGTGTTCATGATCGACGCCTCCAAGGCATTCATCAAAGACGGCAACAAGAACCGCCTGCGCGAGCAGGACATCCACCGAATCGTCGACACCTTCACCAAGCAGACCGACACCCCGCGCTATGCCCGCATGGTGCCACTGGCCGAGATCACCGATCCGAAGAACGACTACAACCTCAACCTGCCGCGTTACATCGACAGCACCGAGCGGGAAGACCTGCAGGACATCGACGGCCACCTGCGCGGCGGCATCCCCGAGCGCGACCTCGATGCGCTGGACGACTACTGGCAGGTGCTGCCCGGCGTGCGCGCCACCCTGTTCGAATCGGCGGGCCGCCCCGGATACGCCCGCCTCAAGCTGCCGCTACCCGAGGTCAAGCCCGCAATCTTCGGCCACGCCGAATTCACCGCCTTCAACCAGGCAGCCACCCGGCGCTTCACCGACTGGCGCGACGCCGTTTCGCCGCAGCTCACCGGCTTTACCAAGGACGGCCATCCCAAGGCGCTGATTGAAGCCATCGCTGAGGCACTGCTCGCCACCTTCAAACAAGCCCCGCTGCTCGACGCCTACGACATTTACCAGCACCTGATGGACTACTGGGGCGAGACCATGCAGGACGACGCCTACCTGATCGCCGCCGACGGTTGGGTCGCCAAGCCGGCGCGTATCGTCGAAACCGACAAGAAGGGCAAGAGCAAGGATAAGGGCTGGGCTTGTGACCTGATCCCCAAGCCGCTCATCGTCGCCCGCTACTTCGCCAAGGAGCAGGCCGCCATCGAAGCCAAGCAGGCCGAACTGGAAGCGGCGACCACCAGCCTTGCCGAACTGGAAGAGGAACACGGCGGCGAAGAAGGCTATCTCGGCGCGCTGGACAAGATCGCCAAGGCCGAGGTCAATGCCCGGCTTAAGGAAATCAAGGCCGACAAGGAAGCGAAGGACGAGATTACCGTCCTCAAGCGCTGGCTGGAACTCACCGAGAGCGAGTTCGCCCTCAAGCGCACCGTGAAGGAGCAGGAGGCCGCGCTCGACTCGCTGGCCTACGAGAAATACCCCAAGCTCAGCGAGGCCGAGATCAAGACACTGGTGGTGGAAGACAAATGGATGGCGAGGTTGGCAAATGCGGTGCAGGGCGAGCTGGACCGCGTCTCGCAGACCCTCACCGGCCGCATCCGCGAGTTGGCCGAACGTTACGCCACGCCGCTGCCTCAGCTCACTGACGAAGTGGCGATGCTTAGCGCCCGCGTCGAGGCGCACCTCACGCGGATGGGAGCATCGTGGAAGTGAGGCCGGGCAACAAGCAAACGGAGGTTGGCGCTATTCCCGAGGATTGGAGTCTCGATTACATCGAGAATATTGCCCACATCACGACCGGCAGCAAGAACACGCAAGACCGTGTCGAGGACGGCCAGTATCCGTTCTTTGTGCGCTCACAGACTGTCGAGCGCATTAACAGCTATTCCTTCGATGGCGAGGCAGTGCTTACGGCTGGCGATGGAGTTGGCACGGGCAAGGTGTTCCACTACATCAACGGCCGATTCGACGTTCACCAGCGCGTCTATCGCATTTCCAACTTCAGTGAGCGGATCAACGGGTACTACTTCTACCTCTACTTCAGCACTCACTTCTACAACCGCATCATGCAGATGACCGCAAAGTCGTCTGTCGACTCAGTTCGCAGGGATATGATCGCCCGGATGCTTGTCCCCCTTCCGCCGACCGAGGCCGAACAACGCGCCATCGCGGCGGCGTTGAGCGATGTAGATGCGCTGCTGGGCGGGCTCGAGCGGCTCATTGCCAAAAAGCGCGACCTCAAACAGGCCGCCATGCAGCAACTCCTCACCGGCCAAACCCGCCTCCCCGGCTTCAGCGAGGAGTGGGAGGTGAAGCAGTTGGGGAAGACGGCAATTCTCAAGGCTCGCATCGGTTGGCAAGGATTGACGACAGCCGAATATCTGGATACCGGGGACTACTTCCTGGTAACAGGTACCGAATTCAATAACGGCTACATCGACTGGAACAGTTGCCATTACGTTGATGAGTCTCGGTATAGGCAGGACAAATACATCCAGTTGAAGAAGCATGACGTTCTTGTGACGAAGGATGGAACGATTGGGAAAGTCGCGCTAATTACTGACCTTCCTAGACCGGCGACGCTCAATAGCGGAGTCTTTGTAATACGGCCAATAGAAAGTGCATTTCACCCTGAGTTTTTCTATTTCTTGCTTTGCTCTGCGGCTTTCAGAGAGTTCCTGACGCAACTCAGTGCCGGGTCAACGATCAATCACCTTTACCAAAAAGATTTCGTGAGTTTTCACTACAGGATTCCCGCGACCATTGGAGAGCAAACTGCCATCGCAGCCGTCCTCTCCGACATGGATGCCGAGTTGGCTGCGCTCGAATCCCGCCGCGACAAGACCCGCGCCCTCAAGCAGGGAATGATGCAGGAACTGCTCACCGGAAGGACACGCCTGGTATGAAGATCTCCACTGTTCTCGACCATATCGATAGCGGGCACATGGCCCTGCCCGAGTTTCAGCGCGGCTACGTCTGGAATCGCGATCAGGTGCGCGGGCTCTTCGACTCGCTCTATCGGCGCCATCCGGTGGGCGGTCTGCTCGTCTGGGCCACTGAATCGAAAACAGCGACACACCGCGGCGACGGGCCACTGGCGGCGGGCGTCGTCAAGCTGTTGCTGGATGGGCAACAGCGAATGACCTCGCTCTACGGCGTCGTGCGCGGCAAGCCGCCAAAGTTCTTCGACGGTAACACCCAAGCCTTCACCGGGCTGCGCTTCCATCTGGAAGGGGAAAACTTCGAGTTCTACCAGCCGGTGAAGATGAAGGACGACCCGCTTTGGATCGACGTGACTGAGCTGATGCAGCAGGGCACCGCTGGCCTGGGCGCATTCGTGACCCGGCTGGCGACCCAGCCCGCGCTGGCTCCGAAGGTGGGCGACTATGTCGCGCGCCTGAGCCGGTTGCTCGGCATCACCGACGTGGATCTGCACATCGAAGAGGTCACCGGCGCCGACAAGTCGCTCGATGTCGTGGTGGACATCTTCAACCGTGTCAACAGCGGCGGCACCAAACTCTCCAAGGGCGATCTTGCGCTGGCCAAGATTTGCGCCGATTGGCCCGATGGCCGCGACGCTATGAAGGCCAAGCTCAAGGAATGGGGGAAGGCCGACTACCACTTCACGCTCGACTGGCTGCTGCGCTCGGTCAACACGGTGCTGACTGGCGAAGCAAAGTTTCAGCACCTGCACGAGAAAACCGCCGCAGAGGTGCAGGACGCACTGGCCCGTGCGACGAAGCACATCGATACCAGCCTCAACCTGATCGGTGGACGGCTGGGGCTCGACCACGACCAGGTATTCTTCGGGCGCTTCGGTGTGCCGGTGATGGCGCGCTATCTCGATCAGCGCCAGATGAAGAAGCTCGGGCCGATGGGCGAGCAGGAGCGCGACAAGCTGCTTTTCTGGTTCGTGCAGGCTGCGATGTGGGGGCGCTTCTCAGGCTCCACCGAATCCTTCATCGATCAGGACCTTGCCGCTCTCGAAGGCCCCGATGGCGGCCTGGACAAGCTGCTGGAACAGCTGCGCCTCTGGCACGGCGGCCTGCGTGCGGAGCCGGGACACTTCACCGGGTGGAGCCTCGGCGCCCGGTTCTACCCTGTGCTCTACCTCCTCACGCGCATGGGCGAATCGCGGGACTGGGGCACCGGGCTACCGCTAAAGGCGAGCCTGCTCGGCAAGATGAGCCGCCTGGAGGTGCATCACATCTTTCCCAAGGCCCAGCTGTACAAGCGCCACTACAAGCGCCCGGAAGTGAATGCGCTCGCCAACTTCTGCTTCCTGACCAAGGACACCAACCTTCACATCACGGATCGGCTGCCGGAGGAATACTTCCCCGAAGTGGAGGCGGCGCACAAGGGCGCGCTGGCCTCGCAGTGGATCCCAGACGATCCGGCGCTGTGGAAGATCGAGCGATTTCGGGACTTCCTGGAGGCCCGCAAGCTGCTGCTGGCCCGACTCCGCATCGGCGAAATCGTAGGTGACCACGCCGCGGGGGAGGCCCTGCGCTTCGACCCAGTCGTTCAGCGCCTCCAACTGCGC
>NCCR01000297.1 GCA_002279765.1 Verrucomicrobia bacterium 12-59-8
ACCGCTTCGTTTTTGATGGCAAACGACTCGGCACAACCCGGGAGGCATGCCAATGCGAAAACCGTCAATGCCGTCCTCAGGATGATGAGATTCATAAAAGCGCAAGCCATTCAGTGCAGGAATGGGGCTGTCAACCACCGCCAGCCGCAAGAGTTGCGTTCAACGCTCCAGCCACAGGACATTGCTGCGAAAATCCACCGTCAGCCGCGCGCCCTGCCAGAACCGTGAACCGATGCGCTGGGGCCCGGGCATCACATAGAGCGTCGCGCCGGGGTGCGTCTCCCCGCAGAGCGTGGCTGCGGGCACCTGGATCGTGCGCGCGCCGGCCTCATCAGCCCGCACGCTGCCGCCCACGCCGCTTAGAATCAGGTTTCTGCCCATGCTCATGCCGCCATGCGCATGCCCCAGCCGTGCGGCGGTTCGTTGATCGATCACGATTCCCCAGGACGAACCGGAGTCCACCACTGCGTCCCAGGCCATGCCACCGCAGCTCACGCGAATGATGGGCAGCCCGTTCACCCAGCGCAGCGGTGTGCGCGTCACCACGCCACCTCGGGGCTGAAACGCCCGTGTAAATCCCAGCTCCACCGTGCTGCAGCGGTAGTCGATCGTCAGGAAGCTGCAATGCCGGCGCAGATGATCCATGCCGAGGATGGCGCTGCCCAGTCCGCCGGGACGAAAGCTCGAAGTACCGCGCACCAGACAGGGCACATTGGTGGCCTGCCATTGGCCGAGATCCATCGTGTTCATCACCGCCTGGCTGGCTCCGATGATGCCGTGCACGCCGAGAATCTGCACCCTGCGCCCGCCGGTGGGCACGAGTCCACTGGCGGTGGCCACCTCAGGCGCAAACACGCTCAGCGTGGCACCCGTGTCCAGCAGCAGTGGAATGGGCCTGCGCCCGTTGATGCTGGCCATGACATGCGGCGTTCCCACCTTGAACTGCACCGGCACCTCCACGTCCGCCCCCGGATTCTGCGGTGGGAACGGCAGCGCACACGCGGAAAGCAGGCAGGCGGCGAGAAGAGCGAAGAGTGTTTTCATGAGGCTGCTGCACGCTTAAACCCAATCGGCGCATTCGCATTCACTGGTTCTGCGCAAATCATACACAAATCCTTGTGCCCAGCGGCGTATTGTCGGAGGTTTCCTTTCTCCTCCCGCCGACCGCCCTCATGCGCGACTACTTCATCCGCCGCTTTTTGCTCATCATTCCGACTCTCATCGGGGCGACGCTGGTGGTGTTTTTCATCACGCGCATCACGCCCGGAGGACCGCTGGAGGCAGCCCTGCAAAAAGCAGCCTCCATGCAGGCGGAACGCGGTATGAAGGACGCCGGGGGGTCTCTGAGTGAAGAGCAGAAGGAAGAAATGGCCGCCTACTATGGCTTTGACCGCCCGTTTTTCCCGGCCTACCTCGCCTGGCTCGGGGTGCTGCCGAAAGAGGGCGACAAGCGGTTCATCAAGTTCGACAAAGACGCCCAGGAGATGCCCGTGACGCTGCAGGAACTCCTGCCGCGCGAACAATGGACGCCCAACAATGCCTACCGCCTCATTCAGGCCAAGGTAACGCGTGATGGCGGACTAAGCGCTGGCAGCGCCAAGGAAGTGGAGAACTGGAAGACGCGGGCCGAGGAGGAGAAGAACCGCGTCCAGGTCTTCCGCCCGAAGTTCGATGGCCTGCTCCAGGGTAATCTGGGCATCTCGACACGCTACAACGAATCTGTCTGGGGGATGATCCGCGAGCGCATGCCCATCTCGATCTTCTACGGCCTCGCCTCGTTCTTCATCACCTACATCATCTGCATTCCGCTCGGCATCTTGAAAGCGATCAAGCACCGCACGGTGATCGACAATGTGAGCTCCATTCTGATCTTCGTCGGGTATGCAGTCCCTGGGTTTGTGCTCGCGAGTGTGCTGGTGGTGTATCTCGCAGCACGGCTCAACTGGTTCCCCACAGGGGGCTTCACCAGCGACAACTTCGATTCATTGAGTCTGGGCGGGAAAATCTGGGATGTGGTGCATCACGCCATCCTGCCGCTGATCTGCTACCTCGTCGGCAGTTTTGCCTTCATGACCATGCTGGTGAAAAACAACCTCATGGACAATCTGGCCGCGGATTATGTACGCACCGCCATCGCCAAGGGAGCAAGCTTCAAGCGCGCCGTGCTGGTGCATGCGATGAGAAACTCGCTCATCCCGCTGGCAACGACACTGGGGCACATCGTCTCGATTTTCGTGGCCGGCTCCGTGCTCATCGAAATGATCTTTGAGATCAATGGCTACGGCCTGCTGGGGTATTACAGCATCGTGGATCGTGACTACCCTCTGGTGATGGGCATCCTCGTGCTGGACGTGCTCCTGCTGATGGTGGGAAACATTCTGTCTGACTTCTTCGTGGCGCTGACGGATCCGCGCATTCGCTTCGAGTAAATTCCATGTCACCTCGCACCACCGGCATCACCCTCCTTGTTTATGCAGCGCTCAGTGCGCTGATGCGCGGACTGTCCTTGTCGGTGCCTGTGTTCAAGATCCCTTTCCTCGGCGGTGACGTGCCTGGCTGGGTGCTGCTGGTGCTCCTGGCTTTGACCGGCGGATGGCTGCTCTGGAAAGGCCAGCGTCAGTGGCAGCCAAGTCCTCTAACCTTGAAACAGTTCCGCCGCTTCCGCGAGATCCGCCGTGGCCATGTCTCGTTTCTCCTTCTGCTCGGACTCGTCGGTGTGGCTTCACTGGACAGCCTCCTGGTCGGCAAGCGGGCGCTCGTCGTTCGTTATGAGGGGCGCTTCTATTTTCCGTTTGTGACGAACGTGCTGCCCGCCACCACCTTCGGTTTGAAGGATGATTCCGAGACCGACTACCGCGAGCTGCAACTGCAGTTTCGAGAAAAAGGCTCCGGCAACTGGGTGATGATGCCGCTGGTGCCTTACGCCTCCAAGCTCGACACACCGGAAATCATTGAGGAGGTCGTGCTGCGTGATGGCGTGGCCTATCGCGACAGTGAATCGCACCCCTTCGATGGCCGTGCCTACACTGTCTTTCGTGACAAGCCGGAACAGAAGCGCCAGGAGTGGGTGTTCCGCCATGGCCTGAAGCAGGGCGAAATGCGCGGCTGGGACTTGAAAAATGAGCAGGTAGAAAAAGGCACTTATGAGAAGGGCCAGCGTACCGCCTATGCAGACTATTCGGAGGGCAAGGCGGCCGCACTCGAATCTCAGGCTGCGGGGACCCTGCAGACCGTGGTTTATCCGCCCTCGCCACCGTCTTGGACTCAACGCCACTTTCTGGGCACCACTTCCTCAGGAGGTGATGTGCTGGCGATTCTTTTCGGCGGCTGGCAGCAGGCCATCATCGCCTCACTGCTGTTTGTGACATTCGTGTTTGTCGCCGGCGTCGCGGTAGGTGGCATGCTGGGTTACTTCGGCAGTGTGCTGGATCTCATCGGCATGCGGTTGATCGAGATCTGGTCCGTGCTGCCGTTTCTGTTCATCGTCATGATCATCAGTTCGATGGTCAGCCCCACTTTGTTTCTGCTGGTGGCCATCATTTCGCTCTTCAGCTGGATGGGCACGACGATCTACATCCGCACCGCCGTTTTGCGGGAGAAAGCGCGGGATTATGTCGCCTCGGCCCGCCTGCTTGGCACTGGAACGGTCCGCGTCATCTTCAAACACATCCTGCCCAACAGCATCGCTATCCTGGTGACGCTCGCGCCTTTTGAAGTCGCGGCGATCATCTCCTCTCTGGCGGCACTGGACTACCTCGGCTTTGGCCTGCCGCCTGAAGAGCCGAGCTGGGGCCGACTGCTGCATGAAGGCACGGAAGACTTCAACTATCCCTGGATCGTCAGCAGCGCCTTCTTCGCCATGACGCTGGTGCTCGTGCTGGTCACCTTCGTCGGTGAAGCGGTGCGCGAGGCCTTCGATCCCAAAAAATTCACCACCTACCAATGAAGCAACGCCCGCAGCACACAGCACGAAACCTCAGGCGCACGCTGCGTTCGCTTGGCCTTCTGCTGTGCGCGGCTGTGGTCTCCGCCTGTTCCAAATCAGAAGACAACCGCTTCCCGCCGTACGACAACACGGCGGAAGTGCAGGCCTATTGGAAATCCAAGCCGCAGTTCTTCCAATGGAAGACGGTGGCGGATCTGCCGCCAGACCTGAAGTGGGAGAACGGTGCGAATGTGCCTGAGTTTGGTGACCCACGCGCCAAGAAGGGCGGCACCTTCCACGACTGGCACGCGAGCTACCCTCCAACGTTCCGCGTTGTTGGGCCCGACGCTGGCAACAGCTTTCGTAAAGAGCATCACGATCACGTCCAGATCAGTCTTGTCATGCGTCATCTCGACGAAGATGCCTGGATTCCAGGACTCGCCAAAGAGTGGGCCGTCTCCAAGGACCGCAAGACGGTTTATTATCGTCTCCACGACAACCTGACTTACTCCGATGGCAAGCCGGTTGTGGTGGAAGACTTCTTCATGACCTTCTTTGTCATGACCAGTCCTCACATCAAGGACCCTTGGTACAACGACTGGTACACCAAGGAATATGCCGCCATCGCCAAGTATGATGAGCGCACCCTTTCCATCACCCTTCCGGAGCCGAAGCCCGATCCTCTCTGGTATGCCGACATACCGGTTTCGTCTCAGTCTTTCTTCCGGGAACTGGGTCCAGACTTCCCCGCGCGCTACCAGTGGCGCATCACTCCCGTGACGGGAGCCTACCAGATCGATCCCGCCTTGTTGAAGCGCGGACGCTCGATCACTCTCAGCCGCGTGAAGGACTGGTGGGCGCGTGATTTGAAGCACTACCGGTACATCAACAACGTGGACTTCATCGAGTTCAAGATCGTCGCCAGCCAGGACAAGGCTTTTGAGATGTTCCGCCAGGGCGAGTTCGACTACTTCCTCGCCGGCCTGCCGCGCTACTGGTATGACAAGACGGAGATTCCCGAGATCTACCACGGCTACATCGAACGCCACAAGTTCTACAACGAGTACCCACAGGTCACCTGGGGCATCCGCATCAATGAAAGCAAGCCGCCGCTCGACAACCTTGATGTGCGTCTCGGCATCAATTACGCCATGAATTTCGAGAAGGTGATCGAGGTGGATTTTCGCGGCGACAAGACGCGCATGAACACCACGGAGTCTGGTTTCGGCAAGTACACCAATCCCAGCGTCCGCGCACGCGCCTACGACCCCGTGAAGGCGCGCGAGCACTTTGCCAAAGCCGGCTATACCATCCCCGGACCCGATGGCATTCTGAAAAACGCGGAAGGCAAGCGGCTCTCATTCACACTCACCACCTTCAATACAGGCACCGTCATGCCCATCATGCTGCGCCTCAAAGAGGAAGCCAAAAAGGCCGGCTTGGAAATGAACATCGAAGGCCTCGACGGCACGCAAATGTACAAGAAGCTC
>NCCR01000298.1 GCA_002279765.1 Verrucomicrobia bacterium 12-59-8
TGAAACGGGCTGCCAGCCCGTTCGTCTTTCGCACCCTTTCTCCAATCAACAGGCTGGCAGCCTGTATCACGTCAGAACCATGATTTCAGGCACCATTCCGCAGGGATGCCGCCAGCTTGCCTGCCATCGAGCCGCCCCACCCGCAGCAACTCCGGCACGTGAAACGGGCTGCCAGCCCGTTCGTCTTTCGCGCCCTTTCTCCAATCAACAGGCTGGCAGCCTGTATCACGTCAGAACCATGATTTCAGGCACCGTTCCGCAGCGATGCCGTCACGCCTGCCTGCCATCGAGCCGCCCCACCCGCAGCCGCTCCGGCACGTGAAACGGGCTGCCAGCCCGTTCGTCTTTCGCACCCTTTCTCCAATCAACAGGCTGGCAGCCTGTATCACGTCAGAACCAAGATTTCAGGCACCATTCCACAGCGATGCCACCACGCTTGCCCACACGACCCCGCAGCCGCTCCGGCACGTGAAACGGGCTGCCAGCCCGTTCGTCTTTCGCGTCCTTTCTCCAATCAACAGGCTGGCAGCCTGTATCACGTCAGAGCCAAGATTTCAGGCACCGTTCCGCAGCGATGCCGCCATGCTTGCCCACACGACCCCACAGCCGCTCCGGCACGTGAAACGGGCTGCCAGCCCGTTCGTCTTTCGCGCCCTTTCTCCAAGCCACCCCCCTCACACCGGCACCCGAATCTCCAGCCACTGGCTCTTCGCATCCACTGGCATCACCTCTCGTGCCGCAGCCTCCATCGCTGCAGGCACCAGCGCAAAATCGCCTGCCTTCAGTACCGTGTCGCCCACGCGGATCTCCCCGCTCACCACCGCAATCGTGAGGCTTTCGCCGGGAACCCCGGCCTGCCTGGATCCACGGCACACTTTGACGTCAAAGTACTCGCAGTTCACCAGCGTCCCGTTGGACTGGACCTCCTGCACGCCCGGCGCGAAATCCGTGAAGTCGATGCTCTTCATCGACTCCTCCACATGCAGCGCACGCGGCTTGCCATCCAGCCCCACACGGTTCCAGTCAAACACGCGATACGTCGTGTCGCTGTTCTGCTGGATCTCATAGATCAGCAGCCCCGCGCCGATCGCATGCACGCGACCGCTCGGAATGAACAGGCAGTCGCCCGTGCGTGCCTCGATCACATGCACCACCTCGGCCACCGTACCTTTTTCCAGCGCCGCTTCAAAATCCGCCCGCGTCACTCCCGGCTTCAGCCCCGCGTAGATCTTCGCCCCAGCATCCGCATGCGCGACGTACCACATCTCCGTCTTCGGCTCGCCTTTCAATTCCGCCGCCATGCTCGCCGGCGGATGCACCTGGATCGACAGATCATCGCACGCATCCAGAATCTTCATCAGCAGCGGAAAGGTCGGGCTCGTGGAAGCCAGCAGCGCTTTGCCAAACACCTCCTCACGGTGCTGCGTCCACAGCTCATGCAGAGACACGCTATCCGCCGTCACACTCGGGGCTTCGGGCCGGTCACTCACCGCCCAGGCTTCGCCAAACGGCGTCGTGGCATCCGGCAGGGTGGCTCCCAGCAGCGTCTCCATGCGCCGACCACCCCAGACACGGCTTTGATAAATAGGTGTGAAACGAATGAGGTGATTGAATTTCATGTGATGAGAATCAACCACAGCCTGCGTTGACGCTCTACCACGATCTCGCCAGAATGCCCTCTGTGAACCAAATTGAAGCCCGCTTTATTCTGTCTCTGAAGGAAATCTTACCTCCTGATAGAGTACTTACCTCAGCCGAGGACATGGTGCCCTACAGTTTTGATGGCACCGCCGCCCTCAAGCAGCGTCCCGGCGCCGTCGTTTTCCCGCTCACCGCTGAGGAAGTCTCCGAATGCGTCAAGCTCGCCCGCAGAGAAAACGTCCCCGTCGTCACCCGTGGCTCCGGCACCGGCCTCAGCGGCGGCAGTGTGCCACTCTCAGGCTGCCTCGTGATCTGCCTCGTGAAGATGGACAAGCTCATCGAGGTCGATGAAAAAAACCTCACGCTGCGTGCGCAGAGCGGCGTCATCACCAAGGAGATCGACGATGCCGCCGCCAAGGTCGGCCTGTTTTATCCGCCCGATCCCGGCTCGATGAAGATCTCCACCATCGGCGGCAACGTCGCTGAAAACTCCGGCGGCCTGCGCGGCCTCAAATACGGCGTCACGCGCGACTACGTCATGGGCATCGAGGTTGTGCTGCCAGACGGCACGCTCACCTTCCTCGGCAACAAGTGTGTCAAAGACGTGGCCGGTTACTCCATGAAGGACCTCTTCATCGGCAGCGAGGGCACCCTCGGCATCATCACCGAAGTCATCCTCAAAGTGCTGCCACGCCCCAAGGCGCGCAAAACCATGCTCGCGCTCTACGATTCCATGGACGCCGCCGCCAAGACGATCTCCGCCATCATCGCCGCCAAGATCATTCCCTGCACCTTGGAGTTCCTTGATCGCGTCACGGTGCAGTGCGTCGAAGACTACGCCAAGATCGGCCTGCCCACCGATGTGGAGGCCCTCGTGCTCATGGAGACCGACGGCCATCCCGTCGTCGTCGAAGAAGAAGCCGCGCAGATGATGGCGCTCGCCACCGCCAACGGCGCACGCGATGTCCGCGCCGCTGCGGATGAAGCCGAAGGCGCCAAGCTCGCCGCCGCACGCCGCAATGCCTTCTCCGCGCTCGCCCGCGTGCGCCCTACCACCATCCTCGAAGACGTCACCGTCCCGCGCAGCGAACTCGCCACCATGGTCGCCTTCATCGACAGCGTCGCCAAGAAGCACAAGCTCCAGATCGGCACCTTCGGCCACCTCGGCGACGGCAACCTCCATCCCACCTTCCTCACCAACGAGCGTGATCACGAAGAGATGCACCGCATCGAAATCGCCCTCGAAGAAATCGTCGATGAAACCATCCGCCTCGGCGGCACCGTCACCGGCGAGCACGGCGTCGGCCTCGCCAAAAAAGCCTTCCTCAAACGCCAGCTCGGCGAAGGCAGCTACGAACTCATGCGCAGCATCAAACAAGCCCTCGATCCCCAGGGCCTGCTGAACCCCGGGAAGATTTTTGATCCGAGGAACTGATCATGCCATCTGCCAATCTTCTCAAATCCATCGACTATTCCGTGCTGCAGCAGTGCATGCACTGCGGCATGTGCCTGCCCACTTTCTCGAGCTGAAGTACCAGGAAGAAGACAACTCAGACATCCTGCTTGGTCGTGAAATCGAGCAGGAAAACTTGGACATCCTGGACGGAGATGCAGCCGCGACACGGTGAAGTCTGGATTGCCGATCTCGGCATGACTGCAAAAATTCGTCCTGTGGTCATCTTGATGGATGACCAGGTCGAGGTGCCGCGTTCTGTGATAGTTTTTGTGCCGGTGACTTCACAAAGCCGAGGCAGCGAGTTTGAGATTCCGCTGGGACACCTGCGCTTTTTGCAAAAGGATTCCGCCGCCAACGTCCAGGGCATCGGCATTATTGCCAACGCACGGTTTGAGCGAAGACTCGGTGTTCTGCCTGCTGATGATCTGCTTAAAATCAAACTCGCGCTGAAAAAACTCTGCGCACTCCCATGATTCGTTGCGCATGAAGGCCAATCTCCTCCAATCCCTCGACTACTCCGTGCTGCAGCAGTGCATGCACTGCGGCATGTGCCTGCCCACCTGTCCCACCTACGTGGAGACCAAGCTGGAGCGCAACAGCCCGCGTGGCCGCATCTCCCTCATGCGGGCGGTGGCGGATGGCGAGCTCGAAGTCTCCAAGGCGCTCTCTGACGAGATGTACTACTGCCTCGGCTGCCTCGCCTGCCAGACCGCCTGCCCGGCAGGCGTGAACTACGCCGAGCTCTTTGAAACAGCGCGCGCTGAAGTCGAGCAGGCGCAGGTGAATGACGGCATGCAGCGCGGCTTCTGGCGCTGGCTCTCCTTGAACGTCATCTTCATGCGTCCTTGGCTGCTGCGCTTGATCGGCCGCGTGCTCCGCATCTACCAAAGCACCGGGCTTGAGCGCCTCATGCGCAAGGTCCACTTCTTCGGCCTCATGCCGCCCTCCTTGAAAAAGCTGGAGCCGCAGACGCCGCAGATCGCCGCGCAGTTTTCCGATGACCTCATCCTGCCGGACGAACTGCCGCAGCAGAGCAGGGGCTACCGCGTCGGCCTGCTCACCGGTTGCATCCAGGATCTCGCCTTCTCCAACATCAATCGCGACACCGCCGATGTCCTGCTCGCCAACGGCTGCGAAGTCATCACGCCACGCTCCCAGAGCTGCTGCGGCTCGCTGCACGCGCACAATGGCGAACTCGAACTCGCCCGCGAACTCGCCCGCAGGCAGATCGACAGCTTCGATCTCGAAGCACTCGATGCCATCATCACCAACGCCGGCGGCTGCGGCTCGCATTTAAAGACCTACGGCCACCTGCTGCATGACGATCCCTTCTACGCCGCCAAGGCCAAGATGTGGGACAAGAAGGTGAAGGACATCCACGAATGGCTCGTGCAGATCCGCTTCCGCAAACCCACCGCCGGAGCCGGTGTGGGAGAAGTCACCTACCACGAAAGCTGCCACCTCTGCCACGGCCAGAAAGTCGTCTCGCAGCCCCGCCAGATCCTCAACAGCATTCCCGGCCTCGTCTTCAAAGAACTGCCCGAGTCCAACTGGTGCTGCGGCAGCGCTGGCATCTACAACATCACCCAGCCCGAGCAGAGCCAGAAGCTCCTCGACCGCAAAGTCGCCAACCTCCGCCAAGCCGGAGCCCCCGTCGTCGCCACCAGCAATCCCGGCTGCCATCTCCAGATCGCCAACGGCCTCCGCTTCTGCGGCGATCACCCCTGCCACGAAGTGACACAACCCGTGACCCTCCTCGCGCAGGCATACCGCGCCGAACAAGCCGCCCCCCTTCAGCAAGGAGGATAGCCGTCCCGGCTGTCTGTGGCCGATGGGCTTCCAGCCCGTCAGTTCTATGGCGTCATTGGAGCTTGGTCATTCATTCGTCGTTCCTCATTCGGGTTTCGTCATTTAGATTGGTGCCGCTCAAATAAGCATCCTCTTAACCCCCTCCCATCCCCCTCATGGAACTCGACCTCACCGGCCCCCTGCGCGAAGACGCCTACATGATCCTCGCCGGACTCGTCACCCCGCGTCCGATCGCCCTCACCACCACCGTCGATCCCGAAGGCCGCGTCAATGCCGCCCCCTTCAGCTTCTTCAACGTCCTCGGCGATTCCCCACCCATCGTCGGCTTCTGCCCCGGCGACCGCTCAGCCGGCGTGCCCAAAGACACCGCACGCAACATCCGCCTCACGCACGAGTTCGTCGTCAATCTCGTCGATGAAGCACTCGCCGCCACCCTGCCACCCGGCGAAAACGAGATCCTGCACGCCGGACTCACCGCCGTGCCCAGCAGCGTCGTCAAACCCCCGCGCATTGCCGAAGCCCCCGTCAGCCTAGAGTGCCGCAGCCACAGCATCACCGAGATCGGCGACAACCGCCTCATCATCGGCGAAGTCCTCCGCATCCACGTCCGCGATGGCATCCTCGATCCCGCAACCTGGCTCGTTAAACCCGGCAACTACCACCCCATCGGCCGCATGCAAAGCCCCAGCTGGTACTGTCACACGCATGACATGTTCGAGATGAAGCGGCCGAAGTGAATGGGGGATGGGCGAACGCACTTAAAACGACCTCTCGGCTTGCATCGTTCATCCATGCTCATTACTCTCGACACTCCCGCACATGCCAGGCAAATACGATCACCTCAGTAAAGAACAGCTCGTTGCCCTCTTGGAGGAGCGAGAGAAAGAGAAACGGCTGGGGCTGGTGTGGGAGCGTGATCCCGCGCTCGTTGGACGTGATGAAAGTGTGAATGAACAGTTTGTCACACTCAACCATGACAAGGAGGCTTCCTGCGGCAGTGGGGCGCAGCGAAATCTCATCATCGAGGGGGACAATTACGATGCTCTGCGGTTGCTGCGCATGACGCACGCCGGACGGGTGAAGTGCATCTACATCGACCCGCCCTACAACACCGGAAACCGCGACTTCATCTACAACGACCGCTTTATCAACAAAGAGGACGGCTGGCGGCACAGCAAGTGGATTGAGTTTATGCACCGCCGCCTCATCCTCGCCAAGGACCTGCTTCGGGAGGATGGCGTCATCTTTGTCTCCATCGACGACAACGAGCTGTTCCATCTCGGGATGCTCATGAACGAAGTTTTTGGGGAGGGAAATTTTGTCGGGAACATCATTTGGCAACGAGTGTATTCCCCCAAGACATCTGCCAAGCACTTCTCAACGGATCATGACTACATCCTTGCCTATGCTTTCAATGGTGAAGCATGGACACCAAATCTGCTTCCGCGTACTGACGAACAAGACAAGGCATACAAAAATCCAGATATTGATGATCGGGGGCCATGGAAGGCTGGTGACTTGTCGGCCCGCAATCCATATAGCAGAGGCATTTATCCAATCACCACTCCAGGGGGGAGAACGATCTCTGGGCCTCCTCCGGGAAACTATTGGCGCGTTTCAAAAGAGAAACTCGCCGAGATGGATGCAGATCGTCGAATTTGGTGGGGAAAGGATGGAAAGAATAGTCCCGCAATTAAGCGGTTCTTGTCGGAGGTTAAGCAGGGAAGAGTTCCGCAGACTTGGTGGCCGTATGAAGAGGTTGGCCATACCCAAGAAGCGAAACAAGAAGTGCAGCGCATCCTTCGAATCGAAGAGACAGAGAACGTGTTCTCCACACCAAAGCCGGTTCGCTTAATCGAGCGGATCGTTCGTCTCAGCACGGGCAAAGAAGACATCATCATCGACTTCTTCGCTGGCAGCGGCACCACGGGTCACGCGGTCTTAAAGCTCAACGCCGAGGACGGAGGCAACCGGCAGTTCATCCTCGTCTCCAGCACGGAAGCGACGGACGAAGAGCCTGAGAAAAATCTTTGCCGTTATGTCTGTGCCAAGCGGGTGAAGCGCGTTTGTGAAGGTTACGGCGATGTGCAGGGTCTGGGAGGCGGCTTTGCCTACCTGCGGATCGAGAAGATGGAGCCGGGCCGTTTGCTGCGCCGACTCCAGCATGAGCAGGTCTGGATCACGCTCCAGATGCTTCACCTTGATGCGCTCACACCGGAGGCTCCGGGCGGGATTGTCTGGGCAGCAGGAGAAGGCAAGCGGCGGCTGATTTACCTGACCCAGACGAACGAAAAAACCTGGGGGCCACTAGAGCGGGCACTGGTGGAGAATCGCCGTGCCACCATTTATACCTGGCAACCTGAACTGGTGAAACATCATGCGCCGAAGGCCACGGTGCGCCCCATCCCCAAATTCCTCATGGAAAGGCTCGGCATCCACTCATGATCTCCCTGCGTCCCTTTCAAGAAGCCCCGGTGGAAAGCGCTCTGAGCGTGTTCCGCTATCTCGCCGCTCAAATTCCCCAACTGAACGAGACAGATCGGGCCGCTGCCGTGGCACAAAACGGAGCGCTGCTGCTGCACGCGCCCACCGGTGCAGGCAAGACGGTGATGGCGGGCTACCTCGCTGAGCAGATGTGCACGGAGCACAAGGTGGTGTGGTTCTGGTTCACTCCTTTCAAGGGGCTGGTCGATCAGTCAGAGCAGAGCCTGCGTCAAAACTTCCCTGGCCTGAGAACTCGAAGGCTGGCGGATGATCGCAACCCAGGCAAGACAAAGTCTGGGGATGTATGGGTGACGACGTGGCAGCTTGTGGCCGCCAGTAACACGGACGGACGCCGTGTGCGTAATGACCGGGAGGACAATCCCAGCGTGGACAACCTGATGGCGCAGCTCCGCAAAAAAGGCTTCATGATCGGAGTGATCGTGGATGAGGCGCACCATGGCTTCCGCAAAACCACACAGGCGTTTGAGTTCTACAAGGCGGTCATCAAGCCTGACTTTACCCTGCTGGTCACGGCCACGCCGGATGACAAGGAAGCCGAGAGCTTTTACAAGGACGCAGGTTTTAAGCGGATGCCGCACATCGTCATTCACCGCAGTGAAGCCGTGGATGCCGGACTGGTGAAACCCAGCGTGCGCTCGGTGGCGCTTATTGCCAAACCGGGACAGGAAAACCTCGTGGATTTTGAAACGACGGCCATCCGTGAGGCCACCAAGACGCACAATGGCATCAAGGCTGAACTGGAGAAGCAGGACATCCCGCTGACCCCGCTGATGCTGGTGCAGGTGGACAGCACCAGTGGCAGTGAGAAGCGGGTGATGAAAAAGCTGCTGGCGAACGGATTCAAAGAAGACCAGATCGCCCTCTACACAGCCAAGGAACCCGATGCGAGCCTGAAGACCCTGGCCTATGACACGAGCAAAGAGGTGCTGGTCTTCAAGATGGCTGTGGCGCTGGGCTTTGACGCGCCACGGGCTTGGACTCTGGTATCCATGCGAGGCATCGTGGATGAGGACTTCGGCACGCAGATCGTGGGCCGTCTCATGCGTGTGCATGAGTTGTGTCAGGGGAAAGCTCTCCCGGACGCACTGAATCATGCGTATGTCTTTCTCGCCGACATGGAAAGCCAGAAGGGGCTGGAACAGGCGGCAGACAAACTCAACCGTGTGAAAAGTCAGCTCGCCAGTGTGGCAGCGTATTCCGTGGTGGTGCAAGTGGGCGGGGAGAATCAACTTCAGGTCATCCGCAATGGTCAGCCGGAGCTATTGCCCGATGAGAAGACACGTCCGGCCTTGGAAGACCTGAAGCCGACCGAACCCGAGCCGGCAGGAGATGATGCGCCGCATCCGCCGAGGCCAGCCGATACGGGAAATGGTTGGTTCGACATCTTTGGCGGAATCGATCAAGGAGGCGCACAGTCACCACCAAAGGATGAGAAGACAACGTCAGCGGCCCCATCTGCGGCAGGGATGATCCGTTACCCCATGAAGAGTGGCATCCCTACCAGCCTACGTAAGGAGACGATGAAGAAGAGCACCGTCGGCTTTGAGGAGGCAATCATCGCCAATGCAGATTTGAGTTCAGTGATCGTACTGGACGGACTGCGTCGGGCCGTGGAAATCACACGGCGGGAGAAAGGCATCTTTGATCCAAGTACTGAGGCGAGCACCCAGACGAAGATTCAAGCGACGCTCGACCGGCAGGCAACAGAGCTGCAAGCGCAGCAGCTAATCCTGAGTCTGGATGGTCTTGCCGATAAGAAGCGCCTGGATGAATTGCTTCTGCAAAGGATCACCAAAGAACTGCGCCAGTCAGGCAACACTGCGGCAGACAATGCCGACGAGGTGGAATACACACAGGCGATGATCCTGGTACAACACCCGGACCTGCTGCGCAAAGCCCAGCGGAAATCCTTGGCGGGCTTTGTGGAAGTCGTGGATACGGCACCTCTGCCGGTGGATCTTCAGTCGGATGCTGCCCTATCCGAATCTTCCGGCAATATCTATGGCCGGATGCCTCAGGGTATGAACACCTGGGAAACTGCCTTTGCAGAATGGCTGGATACCGAGGCTGCTGACGTGGTGAACTGGTGGCACCGCAATCCCGGCTCTGGAGATACTTCGGTCGTGACGGTGCTGCCAGACGGGAGCCGCTTCTTCCCTGACTTCATCATTAGCGTGAAAGGCCGCTCGAAACCAGACGGCATACTGCTGGTGGATACCAAGCGCGCTATTAATGACGACCTCAACGCCATTCCCAAGACGGTAGTTAGCCACCGTGAATACGGACGGGCGATGATCCTCAGGAAAGATGGTAATCGCTGGATGACGGTCCGCTACGATGAGACGCGTGACAAGAACGTGGAAGATCAGGTGCTGCACCCGGATCTACTGGCGCATTTTGCGTGACCCGATGCAGAAGCCCCCATCTCCTTGAGCCAGCGGGTCGTCGCTCATCCACCACGCCACATCATCACATGCCATTCATACCATCGTTTAGCTCTGCCCGAGAAAAAAATACCGTGTCTCTTTTTCCCACTCATAAGCTGATACAAAGGTGATTTAGGGGTCTGTTTTCCACTGGGGTAAGCCACTCCTTTACCAAGCGAAAAGTTCACTCAGCCACAATCAAAACCGCAGGCGCATAAAGTGATACTATTGTGCCGAGAACGCGGCGTTTGATCCTGCCGGGCACGGCTGATGCTAAGCAGTTAGGTCCCCCCCCGAAACTTGAATCGAAGAACAGCCTCATGCTGGTCATGGAAGTCCACGGTCAGGTGGCGGGGGGCGAGCAGTCACCCCCTCTCACATGAAACGACTCTTAGCATTCTTGAGCCTGTTGTTGATGACCTCTTTGGCCCATGCGCAAACCTATCAGTTCGACGGCGATCTCACCACGTCCGGCCTGCAAAATGGCAATGGCGCCTGGAGCGTAAATGCCGGCGTCAGCACCAATCTACGCTGGTACAATGGCACCTACAGCGCTTGGGACAACAGCGGCGCCGCCATCGCCGAGTTTGGCTACACCTCCAGCACCTCCGGCGGCACGATCACCCTCGATGGCGAGATCAAGCTGGCGGGAATGATCTTCGACCCGCTGGGCACCCCGCTCGGCACCATTGCCCACGCCTTCACAGGGGGCACGCTCAATTTCGGTTCCAGCGGACTCATCAGTGTCGCCAATGGGGCCTCAGGCGGCAGCACGGGAAATCAGTGGGTCACCTTCACCTCCGTGCTCAAAGGCAGCGATCTCACCATTCAAAAGTCGGGCGGTTCCACCACCGCCTTTGCAGCAGCGCCGTCGGAGCCACCAGTGGCATCTATCTCAGCGTCGGCCTCCCCACCTACATCAGCAGCCTCAGCAGCATCAATGTGCAGCCCAACTCCATTTTCAATCCCACCGGAGCCGGCAATTACACCACCCCGCTCACCATTGCTGGCGTGGGTGCCTCCAATTACGGGGCCGTCCGCGTGGACTCCTCCAACACCACAATAAGCGGGGCCATCACCCTCAGCGGCGACGCCCGTTTCCACACGCACATCAACACCGTCAACACCACGATCAGCGGCGGCATCGGCGAGACCGGCGGCAGTTGGAGCTTCAGCCGCACCGCCTACGCCCCCGTCAATACCCTCCTCCCGCTGACGCTGACCTACACCGCTCCCAGCACCTACACCGGTGCCACCATCCTGGGCCGTGTCCTCAATTACGTCAGCACCTCCGAAAACGCCGGCACCGAAGGCGGCGTGAACATATTCGACTTCACCGCCGCCACGGCCGCAGACCACGACATGCTGTATCATGGCACAACCGCTGGCGCGCTGCAGCTTCTCGGCGGCCTTTCCACCCGCACCGAGATTCAGTTCATCGGCGCCGCAGGCAAGGCCAACACCCAGGCGTTTGGCAGCCTCAGCGTGCAGCAGAGCGCCACCGCGATCACGCTTGTGTCCGGCTTTGGTGGCAGCATGAGCGTGGACCTCGGCGGCATCTCCCGCACGGGCAGTGGCGTGGTGGCCATCACCGCGCCCGTCACAGGTCAGATCACCGGCAATGTCGGCGGTGCCCTCCAGGGCCTCGTGGGCACCTGGGCCACCTACCGCAGTGCGGACGGTCGCGTCGGCGGCTGGGCTGGCCTGACCAATGGAGTGATGGGCATTTTCACCGGAGATCTCGCCTACCAGTCAGGCTTGGAGGTCAGCTCGCAGTCAGCTTACACGGCTGTCTCCAATCTCCAGATTGCAGACGACTCCAGCGGGGACGTGTGGTTCGCGGCCGGGCTCACAGATCTGGCCACCCTCTCCATGACAGACACCACCAGCGCGCGCCAGCTTGCTCTGGCCGGCAGCACCCTGCGCCTCGCAGACGGCGGCGGCGTGCAGATCATTCAGGGCGCACAGGCGCTGACGATCGGTTCATCCGCAGACGGCAGCATTCTGACCGCAGGCGGCGCGACCAACGCCGCCGGGCAGTTGCTGCTGACCAACATGTCCACCACCAACGCGCTCACCATCAACTCCGTCATCAGCAACAATGGCAGCGGCAGTGTCAGCCTCAACATCAACGGCACCGGGCGCACGGTGCTGACCGCCGCAAACACCTTCAGCGGCACAGTCACGGTGGAAAGCGGCGTGCTCGAAGTACGCCACAGCAGCGCCCTCGGCACCACGGGCACGACCGGCATCACCAAAATCATGGGCGGCGCATCGCTGAACCTCTCCGGCGGCATCACCTTGAACGAAACGATGCAGGCCAACGGCCACGGCATCGCCTTTGACGGGGCCATCCGCAATCTCTCCGGCACCAATACCATCACCCCCACCGTGCGCATCCAGTCCTCCACGCGGTTTGGCTCTGACAGCGGCACGCTGATTCTCTCGGCTGGCATCACCGCCCAGATCGGTGCCACCGCCTACACCTTCTCCGGCAGCGGCAATTTTGAAGTGCATGGAGCCATCACCGCCACCTCGGGCATTCTCACCAAGGAAGGCAGCGGCACGCTCACCCTGATGGGCACCAGCACCGCCACCGGCGTCACCACGGTGAACAGCGGCGTCCTGCATCTGGACTTCACCTCCGTGGATGCACCGGCGGCCAACATGCTCTACACCAATACCGCGCTCACCAGCACCGTCGGCACGCTCACCCTCGGCGGCGGCACGTTCAAGACCACGGGCAAGGCGGACGCCGCCAGCAGTCAGGCCCTCGGCACGCTGACCATCCTCAGCGGCTCCTCGCGCATCACCGCAGTCTCCTCCGGCACGGGCAGCATGGACATCACCTTTGGGGCCATCTCACGCACAGTAGTCGGCGGCACACTGCGTCTCGATCTCCCCACGAGCGGCTCCATCAAAACCACGAGCGGCACGGACAATGCCCTCGTCACCGGCACCGGCGGCGTCGCCTTTGCCACCGTAGGCCTGAGCGACTGGGCGGCCACCTCCGCTGCGGTCGGAGGCCTGCGTTCATTTGTGGGGCTCTCCAGCATCAGTGGTGGTTACACCCAGAGCACCGCGACCGCTCTGGCCGGCAATGCCAACATTGCCAGCGGCATCACCGCCACCACGCTCAGCGCGAGCACCACCATCAGCAGCCTGCGCTTTGATCAAGCCCAGGCCACCACCGTCACGCAGAGCGCCAGCACTCTCATCCTCGCCGTTGGCGGGATTCTCGTCACGCCCAATGTCGGTGCCAATCTCACGACCATCACCGGTGGCGGCATCCGTGCCGCCGTGGGCTCCACCGAGCTGACCATCTTCCAAAACAACACCGCCGCACCGCTGACCATCAGCAGCCGCATTTTAAACACCACCACCGCAGGCGGCACCATCGTCGGCACATCCCTGACCAAAGCCGGCGCAGGCACGGTCATTTACGAGTACAACACCAATTACACCGCCGGCGACTATTCGGGAGCCACGCGGATTCAGGACGGCGCGCTGCAGCTCGTCAGAACCACCGCCACTGCCCTCAGCTACGCACTCTACACCGGCACCACCTTCACCCTGGGCAGCGGCAGCACCAGCGGCAAGCTCATCCTCGGCAGCACCTCCACCGGCTACGCCGTCACCCAGTATGGCGGGCTGCGCACGGAGGGTACAGGCACGGGCAATGCCGTCGTCGGCGGTACCACCAGCCTCGCCACCTTCCTGCACTACGTCTCCGGCACCTTTGATTTTCGCAGTGGCTTTCTCGGCGGCTCCGGCACGAACGAGAACAACCTCAATCTGACCATCTCGAATGGCACCCTGCAGCTTGGCGGGGCGAACACTTACAACGGCAAAACCACCCTGCTGCAAAACACCCTGGAAGTCACCACGCTCGCCAATCGTGGCCAGGTCAGCTCCATCGGCACCGGAGACTACAACACCACCACCAGCATCATCGACATGGCCACGGCCACCACCGCCGCCCAGAATTTCGATGTGGTGGCCACGCTGCGCTACATTGGATCCACCGATTCCGTCACCAACCGCCCGCTCAACATCAGCAACACCGACGTCCCCACTGACGTGATTTCAGTGACCGCCGTGCTGGAAAACACCGGCACCGGCACGGTCAAATTCACCGCGCCCTTCACCGCCGCAGGGAGCAACACCGTCCAGCGCGTCCTCCGCCTCGGCGGCACCAACCTCGGCGCCAACGAGATCGTCAGTCTGCCCGACGTCAACGCCAGCATCACCAGCCGCATTGAAAAAGTCGGCACCGGTACCTGGGTCATCACCGGCAGCAGCACCTACAGCGGCGGCACAGCCGTGAATGCAGGCACCCTGCTTGTCACCAACACCACCGGTTCCGGCACAGGCCTCGGCGCAGTCACCGTCCAGTCCGGTGCCGTACTCGGCGGCAGCGGGCGCATCGCCCCGGCGGCAGATCAAAGCGTGACACTGACCGGCGGCACCCTGCAGATCGGCACCGAGCTGCCAGGTGCCATCCCGGCTGCGGCCAGCACGCTCACCATCCAGACCTCCGGCAGCGGTGTGCTGAGTTTTACCGCCGCCTCCGTCCTCACCTTCGACCTCTTCTCTGGAGCCGGGAACGGGGACAATACCGGCATCCTGGCCGCCGCCGACCGTGCCATCATTCTCGGGGCCGTCAGCATGGACACCGACACACTCCTGCGCGTCTCGAACCCCACCGAAATGACCGGCTGGGCGGAAGGCGACCAGTGGCAGCTCTTCGACTGGTCCGGCCTCTCTGGAGCCGTGTCCGCCACCACCATCCTGTACGATCTCCCCGTGCTGACCGGCGGCCTCATCTGGGACACCTCCAATCTCCTCACCACCGGCGTCCTCATCGTAGCCGTCCCCGAACCCTCCCGCGCGATGCTGCTTTTCCTCGCCACCCTCTCCTTCACCCTCCATCGCCGCCGCCGACAGAAACAGCAATAAGCAACCCCCTCCAATTCCCACCTAGCTCTGGGCTTCCGCATGCCCACC
>NCCR01000299.1 GCA_002279765.1 Verrucomicrobia bacterium 12-59-8
GAATCCACTCCTCAGTCCTCCCACAATGAACGCCTAGTAGCGGCATATGCAAAACAAGCAGCTATTGAGAAGGCGTATCAAGAATATTTGGCACTCCCTGACGCAACCACGATTGCCCGTTATACCCGCCTCCCCGATTCCCCGCGTGAAGGACTGGCGCTAATCCAGAGCGCGGAAGACGAGGCGTGGAGAGTCCGCGTGGAAACGGTGCGGAAATGGGAGGACGGCGTGTTCCCTGTAGTTTTGGCGAAGCTGGAAACCAAGGCGGGCAAAGTGCCACAAGGTGCCCGCCGCACCCATTCTATCCTCGGGCCGTTATTGAGCGTGTATTACGATGAGCTGGTCCCGAAGCATCAGGCCGAAAACCGCAAGCGAGCAGAAGAGAGAGAACATGCAGAGCAATTGGCAAATGAGGAGCGCTCGAAGAAAAAGGCACATTCTAAGGCCTCGGGTGAAGCTGCCCCACAAAGTGAAGCAGCCAACGCGACGAATCAGAAAAAGGAGCACCGAAGAATGGTCGCATGCGTCACGGCATTTGTGGAGTGGGAAAAGGCAAGAGCCACAGTCAGCCACACGGACATTGCGGAATTTCCCAAGCCCCCAGGGATGGCACTCAAGCGTGCCCATGCGTTTCTAGGCACCCTGTTTACCGCCTCAAAAAGTCCCAGCGTGAAAGAAGACCTATTGACGATTTTCCAAGAGAACGGATTCCCGAACGCCACAGGAGAAGCGGTGGTCGAGTGCTTGGCGATACTAAAAAACAGCATCGGATAAAATAGCATTTGCATGGATGTTTGCGGGTCTTGCGCGTCACAAAAGCGTGGCGAATTCGAGGCACCAAGCGCGGAAGCGTGATTCGCCCCCTCTCGATAGCGTGAAAAAGGCAGATCATCAGAACCGCAAAGCGTCAGGATAAACCGCCCGCACCTTCTCAAAGCGTGCATGCTCCGCAGGACGGCGTGAGCTGCGGTTGTCTAATGATGGCGGTCTTATGCTGAAACACGAAAAAGACCAAGCCGTAGCCGATGCAAAATCGGCTTCCACCATTCGACTCCAACCTCGCTGGCTTCGCCCCGATGCCGCCGCTGAATATTGCGGTTTGTCTCGTAGCAGTCTCTATGAGGAAATGGGCGCGGGAAACATCCGCTCGTACCGCGTGGGAGGCTGCCGCCTTATCGACCGAGAGGAACTCGACCGTTTTATTTCCAGCCATCCCGAGAAAGGTAGCACCAACCTCAAGTAACCCGCCGCCTCCTTTGAGACAGCGGCGAAGGAATCGCTTCAAGCATCAAAGACGCTTTCCATTCAGGCTGGCCCCAGGACGCACAGAAAGCCCCTCTGCGTGGATTACACACTTCAACAGGCATCCGCCGCTGATACAATAGCCGGGCGCATCGTGCCGCCCCGCTCCCGCAATCTCCGCCTCGGGGGAGGGCGAAAAGACAGCCCCGGATGGACAGAGCAAAAACGACGATCAAACCGCGCCCGCTTTGACTCACTGCGCCCATTCATCAAAACAGGCGTAACCATCGTTTACCCTTCCAAGGCGAAGCCGGAAGTACTCAAAGGCCTCAATGAATGCGCCCGCGAATTCTGCAAAGAGAAAGAGCTTCCCGCGCGCTCAGTCTGGGAAGGGCCGGGAAAGCATCAGCACATTGCGCTGGGCATCGAATATGACGCAGAAATTGAACGAGCGTGGAAAGCACGATTGCAGAAACGATGGCTTAAAAACTTTGGCGTGCCAATGCCCCAGGAAGCCTTTCTGTGGAAACCGGAAATTGCACCGGAAGAAATCGCCTCCTATCTCTCGAAGACACGCGCCAAGGATGGGGTCATGGTCAAAGGCACATGGCCCTGGCTATCCTTCAACCCGGTTTGGGAAGTTGGTTTCCGGCGGCATTCTTCACCCTCGGAAAAACAGAGGGACAAAAGCGCTTCACAGTATAGTGCGGAAAAGAAGAGGCGAATTCACAGACAACCTCGGAAAAAAGGGGGCAACCATCAATCCACGGAAACCTCGGAAAAAGAGGGGGAAATTCCGCACTCCCAAGGTGCATCCAGCGGGACGTGCTGGGGACGATCTTACTGGGATGCTGTCCCTGTGAGAGTCCACCATCTTCCCCGCCTCCTTTGACCAAACCCATGTTGAGCCTGAAAGTTTCCCTTCACGATTTCACGGTCAGGCCGAATTCGACCTCACCGCCTTTTCCCTTCAAAAGGGAGCGTGTAATTACCCGAATTAAACGAATGAATTCACCGATTTTTTGACGGCTAGGCCGAATCCGGCCTAGCCGCCGAATGGCACCCTCTTTCTCTTTGCTGCATGCACATCCATCTGATTGCAGCCAACCCCTCGGCTTCGCTGGGGATCGAAACAGGCCCGTCGCCGGTGGCGTTCCGTCCTCTGATGGCCAGCCCGACGAGTACCGGGTCTGTGATCCCGTCGAGCACGTCCGCCGGGCTGTCCTCGTCTCTCAGATCGGTGAAGATGTACCGCTCCTCAGTCGGGCCTGTCCAGCCTTCGGGCGGCAGTGTCACGCCTTGCGCTAGAATGATGTCCTTCGCGACAGGTAAGAGCCATTCCTTGCCGTCGATGGTGACGAACAGGCGGGGCCAGCGCTCGTCTTCGGTTCGGATGGTGGCGGTGATCATGGCCGGAGATGTTGGAGGGGGAGAAAAACCACGGTTAGGACAGATCTGTACTAACCGTGAATTCATTGAAGAATGAATGCTTTACGCAAAGTCAAAAACACGAAGGGCGAGAAGGCTAAAAACTGACTTGGCAGCCGGTTTTAGCGGCCCCGCGTGCCACCCTCCATTTCAGATTTCACCCTTACGAGCATCGCCTGAACTTCATTCCCTGCCTTGCCTCGATCCATGTTGACCTGCTCAACTCGACCGAAGGCGTTAGCCATGCTGGTATTGACGTGAGCAAACACCCGCGTTCCCCCGTTCTGAGGGGCAAACGTGAAGGAAATAATCATCTGGGGAGTGGACGAATAGGCATTGCCGAGCGCGACTTGATAGAGCAGCGCGCTCCCTCCATCCATCTGTCTGTGGAAACTCAGGCTGTAAGGCGTGTCCTGATCGAGGATGTAGCCTTGTGATGCCAGCCGAGTAACCAAGGTGCTTTTGACTCGCTGGGTGCTCGCGTTGATTGTAACCTCGGGATTACCGGTCGGCGTGGCCAGCGGTTTCAAGGCGCAGCCAGAGAGCATAAGCGAGAACAGGAGGAGGCCGATTTTTTTGATGTGTGCGAGCATGTTATGGGTGTGGTCGATTGAGTGAGGTTGAGGGGGCTTCGAGGAGTTCTTTTATCGCGTGCCGATAGTGATTGAGAACTTGATTTCATAGCCTTTCCCCGTCGGCCATACTTTCGTCAGGACGGCGATGTTGTAGCCTTCTTGTGTCCACGTCTTGCTTTGCTTTTTGGTGATTGCATCTTGAACGAGCGCGGGGAGATCTTTCCCAGTGGCCTTTTTTGCTAAAAGGCGAGCGGCGGCAATGAGTTCGGTGTGGGCGTTCGATTCATCCTTGGGAGAATTCACGTTCAAAACAACCTTCACCAAGGAAACCTTTGTGGAGGTGCCTTCACAGTAGTAGGCGAGGTTATTTGCCATCACCCCTTTCGACGACAACTCACGATAAGGACTGCTCGCGATGTATCCCAAGCCGTCATCCTTGTACCCCCTCGTGACCAGATTTTGTTCGTCGAGGTAGGCAGCAACGACGTTTGGAGCGTCCGTATCAAGCCCGGCAAAGAGAGTCGTGGAGAAGGCTAAACAAACCGCTATTGAGTGCAGAAAACGCATAGGAGAGGGAATCAGGGGTAGATGTGAAATACAGCAGTGAGAGGGGCGGCAGGAGGAATCAAAAGCCTTTCAGCTTCGCCTTTTCTTCGGCTGCTTTGGCTGCAATCCTCCGATCCATTTCTGCCTTTGTGACAATGACAAGCTCATGCTCGAACGTAAAATAAGCGGCGACTAAAAGGCCGTCCGCCGTCTTCCATTCTTTGGTCATTGACGGCGCTTCCCCCTTCGACCAAACAGAACCCCCGCTGTTCGCTTCAAGAAGCGCTTCAATCTCTACCTCTGACAATTCGGTAGGGTGGCGCAGGACATCTCGCTCAGAATGAAAGATGCACATTTCTTCACAAGCTCCATTGATGAACTTGCAGGCAATCGACATCGTGGCTTTGGAGAAAAAATGATAACCGTTCGTGACCTTGACGGTTTTACCATAGCGCGTTTCGCACTGAGGGAGAGTTTCTCCAATGCGGGCGTGCGCAGCAATGGGGTGGAGAATGAAGGAAACGAAAATGGCAACGATGCAGGATGTGATTCGAGAGTTCATGGGAGGCTGATGGTGATAACCAGCTTCCAAACTTCTCCGAGCGCCCCAGGTGGTCTGGGGGTTAGAAGGGCTGCACAAAGCACAACCACGGCAGTCTTTCCCCCATGGGGATTAGCCGTGGGGTTGGACATTCACTGCCGTCCCCCAGGCCGTGTGGCTTGAGGGTGCTGTTTTTCGCCCACACCAGGGCGGCTTTGTGACAGGCCTTCTAAAGCCCGGATCAGTGTGTGGCTGATCGTAGGAAACCTAGTCGGTTCATGCTTGAGGCGTCAATCCATTTTTCCCCACCCAATCGCGGAGGGCCTCGCCAGCGCGCCCTCTCCATGCTCTACCGTATGTACCGCCTTGCGTTGAGATTTGGCCGCGTGAGGGCTGAAAAAACTCCATTTCTGATTTTCCCTACTTCGTTGATCTTGAACTCTTCCACGGTGACATCAGATCTGATGTCACCGCGAAATTTCGCCCTCTTCCAAGCGCAATTCCCGCCGCTTAATTCATCACTGTTTCGAGCAACCAATCGAGGGATACCGATTGCCGGTCATTTTCGAGAGCCGCCGTCAAATCGACAAGCTCCCAATCGTCGGCGTCCTCAGGCAATACGAAGATTACGAAATGACCATCTCGCTCAAAACGCCAGCCGCACCCCACTTCAACGCAACTCCCGACGGGGCCTGCTAGGTGAGCGGCTCCGCCGTTCTGATACCAGACCTCATCAGCGGGGGTGATGCCAGCCCTTGCCACGGGGTAGCTGTGCGCTCCATCGTGGATATAGACAGCGCAGCCAGAGTTGAGTTTATCAACGATTTCTCTCACTTGTTCGAGTTTCATAGGCTGGGATTTTGGGGTCTTTCGTCTTCGCCCTTCACCTCTGAAAAATTCAATATAAAATCAGAATGCGTCGGGCCAACAAAGCCAACATTCAGCCTATGCAGCCGCGCTGGCCTGCTTCCAAATTCGCGGTGCCTTGGCTACGACTCGCGCCTGTGCGCTCGTATCCAAATGCACATAGCGGCGGTGCGCTTCATCGGTGGAATGCCCGCTCATGGCCTTCGTGGCTGGTCACTGCATCCCTGGAGACATACGAAGCGCTGGCGCAATCGCTCGCCGCCGATTCCACGAAGCTCAAAGCGCTGAAACGGCGGCCCTTGCCCTTCCGGGCTTCGCCTAGCTCGCGGTCAATGCCCGCCTTTTCCAGCAGCCGGGCAAACGCATTCGACAACCCGCCAGCGCTGCCGGACTTCTTTCCATAGAGCGAAGGGAAAAGCGGGGCATCCTTCTTCATGGGGATGGTCAGGCTTTTGAGATAGTCCCGCAGATCGGACGCCATCACGACAACGGTTTCGCGTTCGGTAGCGCGCTGCTTCCGGTGCGCTGTCTTTGCCTCGCGGAAGCGAAGCAGTTTCCCGCCTTCGATGTTCTGGCGCGAAAGATTCGCGGCATCGTTCAAACGAATGCCAGTGTGATAGGCAAAGAGAATCATGCCCTGCCATTCGGTGTCCGCCACGGAGAGCAAGGCTTTCACCTGCGCATCGGTGAACGGGCGGCGTTCCTCGCTCGTAGCGCTGGCGAGTGGCTTCACGGCCTGAACCGGGTTGGAGAGAATGACCGCCTTCCGGCGCGCATCCTCGAAAACGCCGTTGAGTACTTTGAGCGCAAAGCCTGCTGTGCCTGCTGTCTTGCCCGCCTTCATCTCCGCATCACGGAAGGATTCGACCTCCTGCGCTGACACACTGGCAATGCGGGCGTTTGAACGTGGCCGCGTGCTTCCAGGCTGGTAACGTAGTCTGTGAAATGCTCACGGGTGGAACGGGTGTCCAGCCCTTCGCCATGCGTGCGCTCCATGAGATCATTGAGCATCTTCACAGCGGCGGCACGGGTGAGTTCTGCCCCCTTGGCTTTCTTCGCGGCTTCCTCGAAAGCCTCCGCTGCCTTCATAGCCAGTTTGCGGTCTTCCAGCTTCGTAGAACGCTTTGACTGCTTTCCCGTTTCATCGGTGAAGCAAGCCGTCCAAAAGGGCGATTTCGGGTGTTTCCAGACAGAAGCCATATTCGATGCCGAAAACGGTAAGAATAAAAGTAAGAATGTCCACCCTTGTTTTTAGGCGTCCAGTTTTGTCTTTTCCCCAGTGAAATGATTTCTCAAACGGGGGAGGATAGAAACCCTCGTTCTATCCATTGAACTACGGAGACAAACGGAACACCCGGCACGTTTCCACCGGTTCAGCCCATCATTCAACTTCGGAATGCAGGTTGCACTTTTTTCAGCCGTTCCCAGCCATTCGCATCCAAATCAACCGCCATTCATGAATTCCAGCATGCTCTCACGTCGTCGTTTCCTCACCACCACCGCCGGCCTCGCCGCCTCCGCCTTCACCGGCCCCAATCTCCTCCTTCGCGGCCAGGACACCGCCGCCAAGCGCCTCAACCTCGTCCAAATCGGCGCCAACGGCAAAGGCCTCGCCGACACCGGCATGGTCACCCTCAATCACAACATCATCGCCATGGTCGATGTGGACACCAAGCGCCTCGATGAAGCCGCCAAAAAGCGCGAAAAGCACCACCTCGACTCCTCCCAGCCCGCTCCCCCCGCCCCCAAGCTCTACCAGGACTTCCGCAAAATGTTCGACGAAATGTCGAACCAGATCGACGGCGTCATCGTCTCCACCCCCGATCACACCCACTACCTCGCCGCCATGCACGCCATCAAGCACGGCAAGCACGTCTGCGTCCAGAAACCCCTCTGCAATTACATCTCCGAGGTCCGCGACCTCCACCGCGCCGCCAAAGACGCCAAAATCGTCACCCAGATGGGCAATCAGGGCCGCACCATGGACGGCCAGCGCATGGCCAAAGAATGGATCGAGCAGGGTGCCATCGGCACCCTCAAAGAAATCCGCCTCTGGACCAACCGCCCCATCTGGCCCCAGGGCCCCATCAAGAAAAAGCTCGTCGAATGCCCCGCCAATCTCGACTGGGACCTCTGGCTCTCCTGCGAGCCCTCCGAGCCCTACTTCGAGTTCGACCTCGACCCCGTCACCGCCAAAAAGAAGCAGCGCTCCCCCGGCCCCGCCCCCTTCAACTGGCGCGGCTGGTGGCAGTTCGGCTCCGGCGCCCTCGGCGACATGGGCTGCCACATCATGGACTCCACCTTCTCCATCCTCGGCCAGCTCATCCCTGAAAAGATCGAAGCCGAATCCGGGCCCATCAATGATCTGAACGCCCCCATGTGGAGCAAGCTCGTTTACCACATGCCCGCCGGCAAACACCCCGCCCTCACCGTCACCTGGCACGACGGCGAAAAAGACGGCCTCCCCAATAAGCCCGAGCGCCACCCCGACATCCCCGAAGACACCTTCAAAAAAGCCACCTCCGGCATGATGTTCATCGGCACCGACGGCGTCATCTTCGAAGGCGACGCCTACTGCAAGAGCCCCATCGTCTATCCCCTGGAAAAATACACCCAGGTCCGCCTCGACATGAAGTCCGGCAAGATCAAGCAGACCGAAACCCGCTCCGTCATGCCCGACAATCCCCAGGGCGAGTGGGCCCATCACATCGTCAATGGCGGCCTCCCCTCCTCAAACTTCGACTACTCCGCCCCCCTCACCGAATTCGTCCTCCTCGGCAATCTCGCCATCCGCGCCCAGCAGACCGTCCAGTGGGACAAATCCGCCATGAAAGTCACCAACGTCGAAGCCCCCAACCAATTCATCACCCGCCCCTCCTACCGCGACGGCTGGAAAGCCTAACCCCAGCTCCGCTGCAAATCCGGCACCTCAAAAATCAAAAATCGATTGCTCATCAATCGTCAATCGCTCACACCCAAGACTCTCATAAGCCCAAAAAATTGACCCTCCATCCTTCGCAATCTTTCTGCGAAGGATGGATCAGCCCGTCCGGGTAAGCGCGTTCAGAAATGAGCGCCCCACATCACCCATCAAACCAAAACGGCAGCGGTTCACCCCGCTGCCGTTTCGTTCATGCCCGTGAAACGGGCTGCCAGCCCGTCCCTCCGGCAGGTAGGGAGGCTTGTCCCCAAGCCTCCGCCGAACATCCGCCAGCCCTCTTTCCACAAGGTAGGGAGGCTTGTCCCCAAGCCTCCGCCGAACTTCTCCACGTACCCACATCCCCAAAGCGCATCACGAAGACGCCAGTAAAGGGGTCCGCTCCTCGCGAAGCGCGCCGAAGGCAATCCCCTGAGCGGCGCTCCGCCATCCCCCACCGCACCGCGCAAAGGCAGCTACCCACACCTGGATTGAAGCGCCAAAGGCGCGACCTATCGCAGCCCAGGGCAACGCCCTGGGTACCGCACCGCCCACGCGCCCTTCGTAGCTTTAGCGAAGAATGGGCCCTCCACTGCGCCATCGACATGCAACGCACCGCCAAAGCCTACAACACCGGCAAGCCCCAGGAAGAGCACATCCTCCAATGCATCGGCCTCGGCTACGGCCCCCTCCTCCGCATCGGCGACGACGATGTCTTCGGCCCAGAAGTCAACGCCGCCAGCAAACTCGGCGAAGACAGCGCCCACCCCTGGGAAATCCTCGTCACCGAATCCGTCCAAGCCGCAGCAGAATCAGCCGCAGAAGAAGAAAAAATCCCCGCCCTCCTCTTCCAGCCCATCCCAGACATCCCACCCGGCGCCAACAGCGCCGCCCGCCTGCTCTACGATCTCTGAAAAAAAGCAGCCGCAGCGTCAGCGCCAAAGGCGCGACCTATCGCAGCCCAGCGCAACGCCCGGTACGGCACCGTCCCCATTCGGACAGCAGACACAACGCAGCCTCCGCAAGCGGCGTCCACCAGCAGCGTCTTCCCGCCATCCTCTCCCTCCTTTCTGCTGCAACTTTCCTGCGTAGCTTCAGCAAAAAAGGCTCCTGACCTCGCCTTTCGTAGCAGGCAACAAATTGGGCCTTGCATTTAGTATGCACTGTTGCATACTATTTTCATGAAGGTTCCTTCCCCCACAGAATTCGATCTGCTATCCGCGCTAGGGATGCGCGAGGTAAGCGGGCGTGATCTCGCCAAACGCTACGAGGAAGAAACCGGCAAATCCATGTCCTATGGCACGCTCTACACCGCCATGCGCAGATTGAAAGATGGCGGTTGGGTAACTGCACGCGATGATGAAGATGGCGACCGCCGCGTGCGCTATTTCAAATTGAGCGGTGCTGGTGCCACCGCGCTTCCGAAGTTGATTAAACTGCAAAGCGATTTCGCACTCGGGGAGGTGGTGGTATGAAAATACTTTTTTTTACGGTCACCCTGATTATAATGATCAGTGGCTCACACTTTGTTCAGTCTGTTATTGGGCGGGTTCCAACATTTACCCATGCGGCTCTCATATGGGAGGAGCAGGAAGGCACCTTAATTTTACAAATGTTTGGTATTTCAGCAGCGGTGCTCGCCATGGTCCTCACTGTCCTGCATACTATGACATCCGCTGGATCATCGATAAATTCGATTGTTAACGCACCGTTGAACACTTTGGCGGCAATGAGGTGGCTTATCTCACGTGCTAAGCGCGACGAAATTGATCTGATCATTCACGATCTCAAAGAAGACAAAGCCGAGATGCTGTGCCAAAAGCACTCAAAAACATTTATTTTCCTCGTTCTTTCTTGGCACGTTACACGAACAATCTGCGCCTATGTGTGGGATGGCGTCGGCAGCATCGTTAGTAAGGTGATCCCCCTCGCGAAGTATCTGCCGAAATAGCAGCTTTCCTTTGCATCGCTGATTTACGTTTAATTGCTTTGAGGGCAGGCCTCTTGCCCCCCATTCGAGACAGAGCAGCCTCAGTCTCTACAAAATGTCCTGTCGGGAGTATACAATCTGC
>NCCR01000300.1 GCA_002279765.1 Verrucomicrobia bacterium 12-59-8
CCCAGTAAAACTTTTCCATGGGGGGAATCTCAACCGCGTCAGGAAAGAAGACCGGCATCAGATCTGCACGCAGGAAGTGCCCAAACCACAGGCAGAACGCCAGCAGCGCGCTGTCGAGCAGTTCGGTGAGCTGCAAATTGATTTCTTGCTTCCTGCCCAGCATAGTGACGAGTAAGATACTAAAATCTGTTTAGATTTATTAAAATTATACTCCGCCTAGCCAATGGCTCAACTTGTTTCCTCTAAAAACCTGCTCTTTTCCTCCCGTCCATTAGCGGTGGGAGTGGTGGCCGATTCGACTGCCCTTGAGCACTTTACCTCGCTCGACAATGCCTCACGCGCGAACTTGTGCGACGTGGCGGAGCTACGGCTGGACCAATTGCAACTGCCTGCGGCGGAATTGCGCGCCAATCTGGCTGGGAATACCCTGCCGCTGCTCCTCACAGCCCGGCATCCTGCGGAGGGTGGGCAGGCTCCTGAGGATCCGGTGGCCCGTGCGGCGATGATCGAGCCCTTGCTGGATCTCGCCACACTGATCGATCTCGAACTGCGCAGCGCGGGCCAGATGCAGGGCTTGATTCAAAAAGCGCGTACCGCAGGCGTGCCGGTGGTCGGTTCATTCCATGACTTTCAAGCCACCCCGGCGGATGAAGTGCTGCGTGGGGCGGTGAATTTCGCCCAGCAGGCGGGGCTGGATGCCGTCAAGATCGCCACCTACCTGAACACGCAGGATGATTTGATCCGGCTGATGAAACTGGCCGGTGAGACGCATCGGCTGCGGCTTTCCGTCATGGGCATGGGGCCGTGGGGGCGTGTTTCACGTCTGGTGCTCGCTAAATGTGGCAGCCTGTTGAATTACGGCTTTATTGGTGCTTCGAATGCTCCCGGCCAGTGGCCCGTCGCCCGCCTGAAAGAACTCCTCGCTGAACTCTGAAATGATCACCCGCTGTCAGTCACACCACATCCGTCACGCCGTTCTAACCGGTCTCCTCTGCGTTTCCATCTCGGGCTGCGGTGATCCCAAGCGCGAGCAGCAGTTGCAGTGGCGGGAGGAGGAGGTGGAAGCGAAAGCCGCAGCCATCGCCAAACGCGAACAGGACTTTTCCAACGAGCGCCAGCGAATCACTCAGGCCAAGGCAGACATCGCCGCGCGTGAGGTGGCGGTTGATCAGCTCAAAAAGAGGTTGGAGAACCAGCTCGCCGAGGAGATCGAAAAGACAAAGAAGGTGCGCCGTGAGATTGAGATTAAAAATCTCCGGGGATCCATTCCACAGATCAATGCCGGGCGCTGCATTGTCATTGATCCTGAGAACGACGATGTGCTCTTCGAGAAGAGTCCCGATCAGCGTGGCGCCATCGCCAGCACGACGAAGATCATGACCGGTCTGCTCGTTGTGGAGGCGGGAGACCTCGACAAGGTCGTCACCGTTGAGCTGGCGGACACGCAGTGCGCCCCGGTGCGCATCGGACTCAAGGTGGGCGAGCAGTACACCCGCCGCCAGCTGCTGACCGCGATGCTGGTGAAAAGCTCCAACGACATCGCGCAGGCGCTCGCACGGGACAATGCCGGTAGCGTGGCAGCCTTTGCAGAAAAGATGGACGCACGTGCGCAGGCGCTCGGCTTGAAGAACACCCACTTCGTCAACCCGCACGGCCTGCCGTCCCTCACCGATGAAAATCCCTATTCTACGGCGCGTGATTTGGCGATGATCGCCAAGGAAGCTGACAAGCTGCCCGACATCCGTGCGATCGTGAGGCTGCAGAGCTTCAAGTTCACCAAGCCTGACGGCAAATCCATCGATCTCGCCAACACCAACCGCGTGCTGCGCACCGCCAGTTACTGCGATGGCATGAAAACCGGCTACACTGAGGCGGCTGGCTACTGCCTGGTGGCCACCGGCGAGCGCAATGGCCGCCGCCGGATCGTGGTCGTGCTCAATGACAGCAGCGAAAGCGTCTGGCGCGATGCGCAGGCATTGCTCGACTGGGCGTTGAAAGCGTGAAATAACAATCCCTGCTTGCCAGTTTCAGGGCTGCCCGGCATCATCGCCGCCACTGACCATGAAACTCCACACCATCCTGCTTGCCTCCCTTTGTGTTGCCGCCACCAGCTTTGCTGAAACGGCCAAGAACCTTGCCATTGATCCCAAGCCGCGTGAGGCCGGATGGATGAAGCGCCACGAGAGTTTCAACGAAATCTCCAAGAAGGGCGAGGCAGAGCTGGTGTTTCTGGGAGACTCGATCACGCAAGGCTGGGAAGGCAACGGCAAGGAAGTCTGGGCCAAGACTTGGGCACCACTCAAAGCGGCGAATTTTGGCATCGGCGGAGACCGCACCGAGCATGTGATCTGGCGTCTGCAGAACGGCAACTTTGACGGCATCAAGCCGAAGCTCGTGGTGCTCATGATCGGCACCAATAACACCGGCCATCAGGGCCGCCCGGCTGCCGAGCATGGCGGTGCGGTGTATGCCAGCAGCGCTGAACAGACCGCCGAAGGCGTGAAGATGATCCTCGACATCCTGGGCAAAAAGCTGCCTGAGGCGAAAGTGCTGCTGCTGGGCATCTTTCCACGTGGAGCCACCAAGGACGATGCGATGCGCAAGCAGAACGTCGCCACGAACAACCTCATCTCCGGCTTCGCTGACGGCAAACGCATCTACTTTATGGACATCGGCAACACCTTCCTGCAGCCCGACGGTACGCTGCCAAAAGAGATCATGCCCGACCTGCTGCACCTCAACGCCAAAGGCTACCAGATGTGGGCCGACGCCATCGAAGGCAAGGTCAAGGAACTCATGCAATAGCTGGGGAGGGGCTATTCTTTCCCTGTCTGTTAATCAGCGCAATTCATGCGCCTGACTGCCATTCTTTTTTCCAACCATGAAAACTGCTCTCATCCCACTTCTACTCATCGCGACTGCGTCGTTCGCGCAACTGGCCGATCAAGCGACGCCAGCGGACAAGGTCAAGATCGCCAAAGGCTTCAAGGTGGAGCTGCTGTATTCAGTGCCGAAGGAGCAGGAAGGCTCCTGGGTCTCGATGACGCAGGACGACAAAGGCCGCATGATCTGCAGCGACCAGTATGGCGCGCTGTATCGCATCACCCCACCAGCGCTGAATGGCAGCCCCGGTGACACTAAGGTGGAAAAGCTCAACACCGACTTCGGTCACTGCCAGGGCCTGCTGTATCATGCGGGTGCGCTATACGGCGTGGTGAATGACGAGGCCTATCAGGGCCGTGGCCTCTATCGCTGCAAAGATACGAATAGTGATGATCAATTCGACACTGTGGAGATGCTCCGCTCCTTTCCCGGCAAGGCCGGCGAGCACGGCCCGCATGGCGTGATTGCAGCTCCGGATGGAAAAAGCCTGTATGTGATGTGCGGCAACCAGACACCTGAGCCGAGCTGCGAAACCAGCCTGGTGCCCCGGCATTGGTCAGAGGATCAGCTTTACCCGATGCTGACCGGCCGAGGCTTCATGCGCGATGTGCTGGCCCCCGGCGGCTGGCTGGCGAAGACCGACCTCGATGGCAAAAAGTGGGAATTGGTGAACATTGGCACTCGCAACACTTACGATATCGCCATGAATCGCAGCGGCGACATTTTCGGTTTCGATGCCGACATGGAGTGGGACACCGGTATGCCCTGGTACCGCCCCACCCGCGTGTGCTTCATGCAGAGTGGCGGCGATTTCGGCTGGCGCACCTGCAGCAAGAAATTCCCCGTGCGCTGGGAGGACAGTCTGCCACCCGTAGTGGACATCGGTCCCGGCTCGCCCACCGGCGTGGCCTTTGGCTATGGTGCCAAGTTCCCGGCGAAGTATCAGGACGCGCTCTACATCTGCGACTGGAGCTACGGCAAAATGTATGCCGTGCATCTCTCACCAAACGGCGGTGGATATACCGGTTTGGCCGAGGAATTCATGAGCGCCGCGCCACTGCCACTGACGGACATCGAAGTCTCGAAAAAAGATGGATCGATGTATGTGAGCGTCGGTGGCCGCAAGGTGCAGTCGGGATTGTACCGGGTGACTTATGTGGGTGGTGAGAGTGCGGAAGAACCGGTGATGCTCAAGGGAGGTGGGGCATTGGGGGCTGAGAGTGAAGCAGCCATTCGGCACCGGCTTGAAGGACTGCAGACACTCGATGCGCAGGCAGTTGAAATGGCCTGGCCCTATCTGGCATCGCAAGATCGTAACGTCCGTTTCGCCGCCCGCATTGCGCTGGAGCATCAGCCCATCGCTTCATGGAAGGACAAGGCGTTGAATGAGTCTAACCCACGTGCTGCATTGACGGTGCTCATGGGCCTCATCCGCAGCAGCGGCGATGACAAAGCGCTGCAGCAGCCGATTCTGGCTGCGCTGAACAAGATCGACTCCAAGGCACTTAAAGGCATCGACCGCGTGACGCTGATCCGCGACTACGCACTTGCTTTCACGCGCATGGGAGAGCCGGATGCCGCGACGAAGGAGTCGCTGATCAAGCATCTTGCGCCGCTGTTTCCCACGAATGATCCGGCCTTGAACCGCGATCTGTGCGAGGTGCTGGTCTATCTGGGAGACTCCAGCATCGTGGCCAAAGCTGCACCTCTGGTCAATGCCTCTCCCACGCAGGAGGAACAGATCGACTACGCCCGCATTCTGCGCTTTGCGAAGACCGGTTGGACGAAGGACCTGCGTGCTGACTACTTCCGCTGGTTCCTGCGCGCGGCGAATTACAAGGGCGGTGCGTCGTTTGACCTCTTTATCGGCGAGATCAAGCAGAACGCCCTTTCCACGATGACGGAGGAGGAAAAGCTGGCCATCAAGGATGTGCTGGATGCCAGGCCGGAAGCCAAGGCACCGAGCTTCACAGTGAAGCCGATGCAGTTCGTCAAAGCCTGGACGCTCGCTGAACTTGGCAAGTCGCTCGGAGTCGGCCTGGAGGGCAATCGTAATTTCACCAATGGCCGCAATATGTTCGGCGCCGCCACCTGCTTCGCCTGCCACCGCTTCAACAACGAAGGTGGTGCCGTCGGTCCTGATCTTACCAGCGTGGCTGGCAAGTACAGCCCGAAGGATTTGCTGGAACATATCCTGGAGCCCAGCAAGGAGATCAGCGACCAGTATGGCAGCACGGTGTTCACGCTGCAGGACGGCAGCACGGTCGTGGGTCGTATCGCCAACATGAAGGAGAACAACATGATGGTCTGCACCAACATGATGGACCCGAACAACTTCACGAATGTCGATGCCCGCAAGGTCGTGAAAACGGAGGAAAGCAAGATCAGCATGATGCCGCCGGGCCTGCTCTTTATGCTCAAGGAAGACGACATCCTCGACCTCATGGCCTACCTGCTCAGCAAGGGCAATCCCGACGATCCTATGTTTGTGAAATAGCTCGTCTCTTCAGCATCTGTTGCCAAAACAAAGGCCCCAGTTCTTGCGAACTGGGGCCTTTGTAGTTTACGGGGTGACCGTAAGTTGATACTTACTTGGCCTTCTTTTCGGAGGCGGGGTCGGCGGATTTCTGCTTGGCCCAGCGCTTACGCTGTGCATCAGCGATCTTCTTGCGGGCAGCAGCGGACATGACGCGCTTCTTTTTTTCGGGTTTGTCAGCCTTGGATGAAGAAGTGGAGGGTGCCTTGGATGATCCGCCAAGCAGTTGTGCCAGCTCTACTTGCAGGGCTTCGATTTTTTCTTGAAGAGCGGCGGCGCGGCGTAGTTGGGATGAGGATAGGGTCATTATTGGTTTATTTTGGATTGCAATACCTTGTTTATGAAAGGTATAGACCAAAGTCAAGCACAGACCTTAGGGACGCCTGCTGGGCTTGGCGGCTAAAGCGCCTTATCATAGATGCTCTGGAATACTTCAGCGGCGTTCGGGTCGATGATGGTTATACCATTCTTGTCGAAACGTGCCGTAACTGTGGCTCCCTTGCCCTCCTGCAGGTATTTCCAGTTTAGATCCCGCACACGGGCGGCGGCATCCACGATGGCACAGGTAATGCGCGCATCTTCGGCGGTAGGATAAAGTGTGGCCACGGCATCCCGTGACTCTTGGGCAAACTTGACGCGGCAGACAGCCACCAACCCCACGGTCAGACTATCGACGCCATAGCCGATGTAGCCTTTGCTGCCATCAGGGCGGGTAACTTCGCGGGTAAAGTGGTTGTTGCTCGTGCGCGAGCCGCCGCCCTGGTTCCACCAGCGGAAGCCACGATACTGCTGGTCGCTTTCGACCTTGCCGTCTGCACCGACGATCTCATGCCCCTGGTTCACCGGACCTTCAAAGTCAGCAGGAGTCACCCAGTTGTTATGAAAGTTGATCGACATGCCGTTGTCGAAATCAACGCGCACCTGCACAGCATCGAAGGCATTGATGCCGTCGCGGATCAGCCGTTTCTTCTGGCCCACGGCGGTCAGGGACACAGGCTTGCTGTGGTAGTAGCTCCAGATCAGATCCGTCCAATGCGGACCGACGTAGCTGAAGGGATCGCTGCTTTCCACCCACTTGAAGGTGCTGGTGCTGACTTCGAGCGGCTCTTCGAGATAGGCAGTTCCATAGAGCGGCGCACCGATGCGGTTCTGGATGTCATCGCGAATGCGCAGGTGATCGGGGTCGTAACGCTTGTGCATATCGACGGCGACAATGAGGTTCTTTGCTTTGGCTGCTTCGATGATCTCGTCCGATTCCTGAATCGAGAGGCACATGGGCTTCTCGGTCAAGACGTGGACCCCTCTGCCGAGCGCGGCGAGGATCGGCTGTGTGTGAAGATGATCCGGCGTGGCAACGGCCATCACATCGAGGTCAGGGAAAGCGGCCAGGATGTCATCCCAAGGCGCATCCCCGTGGAAGGTTCGAGGCTCGTGACCGGTGAGGTCTTTGAAGGCGGCAGCCGCTTTCTGCGCTGATTTTTCGCTGCGCGTGGCGACGGCGACGAGATCAAACTTCACTCCGGCGAGTTCGCGTGAGTATTTGTCGAGGCCGACCCGGGCGAGCTGCCCGGCGATGCCGAAGCGCTGCAAGTCCGCGTAAGCACGCGCGTGAACATCTCCGCCGAACATGCCGGCGCCAACGAGGGCGATCTTGATGGTGGGTTCCATGGTATGCGGCATGGAACGCGAAGTCAGGCAGCATGCAACCGGGCAAGCTGATACCCGAATGCCGGGTTCCCATGTTTTGGTGAGCTTGCGCTCGTTTGAACGAGTCCTATTTCCACCCAGCGCCTGACTTGAAGGAGGAAGCGGCGGACGGGCACCACAGCGGAACGCTCCGATGCCATTCGATGATCTCTCCCTGATTGACTTCTCCTGCCTTTGTGGGCCGCCCTTGGAGTGCGGTGATTGCGCCAGAAACAGGAATGTCACTTTCCATGTCTAGTAGCCATCTTCTGGCTGGAGTCCTTTCTGCGGCGTGGTGCATCCCCGCGTTTGATAACAGCACCCCTCGCTGCTAAAGCAGAGGAGAGCCTGCCACTTTGAATTCTGGAATCTCATCCAAGCCGAACTCCAATGTCTGAATTTCACAGCGATTCACTGGTTCCCTCCAGACATGGCGTGATCTCGCCCTTTGCCTTCTTTACGTGGTGCGCCATCGTGCTTATGGTGGTGGGAGTCATCGCACTTTTTGTCAGCAAATTTGACTTTGCACGGCTGCGTGGCGCGGATCATTTCATCGGCAAGGCACGGCAGGCGATCTCCGCCAAGGACTGGCAGGCAGCCGTGGGGGCCATTCAGCACGTGCAGGGGCCTGCGCGTGAACGGGCGGAGTTCCTGCGAGTCCTGGCCGACTTCCTCGAAGCCACCCGCGCCGAGCCCGCCCTGCTGGACACCACCCTCATCAAACTGGATGGAAAAGGTCTCATGCAGCCTGTGGATTTCATCTGGGCATGCCGCCTGCGTTTGATGTCGGGAAAGATAGAGGCCGCGCGGAAAGTGTTCGAACGAATCCCTGCATCTGCGCGCCAGACGGCCGACGTGATGAGGCTTAGCATGGAGCTGCTGAAAGAGGAAGGGCATGTACTCGAAGCGGCAGAGGTAGAGAGCCAGCTCTTTGAAAAATTTACCGATGATCCTGAAACAATCGTGCGCAAGGCCATGCAGGACCTGCAGGGCGCATTCCCGGAGGTCCAGCAGGCGACAGCCATCCGCCTGCTCAGTCAGCGCTCCGACCTGACCTTGTCCGCCGCCGTGCGTCTCCTTGAACTGGCTGACAGCCAGTCTGGCATTTCTGCAGGAGATCGACTGCCGATCATTTCCACCCTCATGCGCCTTGACCCGCTTCAGCGCGACCATCTGCTGGGTGCCGAAGTGAAGCGTTACGAGAAGGGGGACGCATTGGTTCAGACGCAACTGGCTTCATGGCTGGCAAAGGAAAAGGAATACGACAAGATCATGGCGTTGCTGCCGGATGCGATGCTGGTGAAATCCCCCGTGCTGTTTCCGCAGGTCGCCCAGGGCCTTGCCGAGCAGGGGAAGTGGGCGGAGCTGATGAACCTGGTCAAAAGAGGCAAAAAACTGCCTGTGTCGAATGCGCGCGCCGCCACCTGGAGGGCTCTGGCCACCAAGCACCTCCAGCCGGACAACGCCAAGGAGATCAGAGCCCAGTTGGAGGAAGCCATCCGGGAAGGCAACCTGGAGAAGAATGTACTGGCGGTCATGGGGGCCGCACGTCTGGCGGAAGAATGGGCCATGGCAGACCTGGCACTCAAAGCCTACGAGACACTGGCCGTGCCAGGTTCTGCGCAGGAAGCGGACATGCTTGAAAATTGCTGGCGGTCGGCCGCCACCCTCAAAGATTCCAACGTGCTGCTCAAGCTGGCCGACAAACGGGCCCGGCTGAAACCTGCCAACGTCCAGATGGCCGTGCAGCGTGACTACATGCATTTGCTCTGTGGTGATCAGCTTGAAACGACACTCGCATCCGCGCCGGTGCCTGCCGGCGAACCTGAGGGTGAAGTGGAGAGTGACGCCTCCCAGCTGCTCCAGGCCTTGAAAGCCTACCGCCTGAATGATCCGGCCCTGCTTGCGTCGGCGCTTGAAAAAGTTCGCGATGCACGGGCATTGAAAACTGGGGAACGCGCCGTTTATGCCGGTCTGCTGGCCGTCAATGGTCAGACTGCAAAAGCCTTCCAACTGGCCGAATCCATCCATCCAGAGCTGCTGCTGGACGAAGAAGCAATGTTTCTACGGCTGGCCTTGTGAGAAGCAGGCTGCTTCTTTTGCAAGTGGGAGTCATCCTGCGTATCCGGTGTCCATGTCCCCGTGGCCAATGAGCTTGATTTTGTCGGTCCATCTACAGCGGCAGGACCGCTGATTGAGCCAGTGCCTGGCGCAGCGTC
>NCCR01000301.1 GCA_002279765.1 Verrucomicrobia bacterium 12-59-8
CATGTTTAGGCACGGAGGTGTTAAGTCACACCAGGGAATGTGGGACGAGTTAGAAAACCAAGTGGGAAGCCTTAATTTTGAACCGGATTGGCAACTGGCGGAAGCCACTTTGCCACGAGTTTGGGCAAGGATGCACAAGCTCTAGACTCTTCATGCCGTCTTCAAGGAAGTGAATTCGCAAAGGCGTATTCAGCAGCCATGCTCGCCATGATTTGCGACGCGCAGCGGCACATGCTTGCTGTGCGTCGCAAATAACCTGACGGGCAATTAACTCTTCCCGCGCACCTCGTTCACAAACTCCTCCATCAAATCCATCGCCTTCGCGATAAGATCCGGAGCAGTCGCATAGCAGCAGCGCACAAACCCTTCACCCGCACTGCTAAACGCACTGCCAGGAACGACTGCGACACTCTTCTTCTCCAAAAGCTGAATGGCAAACTCCTTGCTCGTCAACCCCGTGCTGCGGATCTCAGGGAAAACATAAAACGCCCCTCCAGGATTGAAGCAATGCAGCCCCATCCCATTGAGACGGCTCACAATCAAATTGCGCCGCTGCTCATAGCTTTGCCGCATGTCCTCATAGGCAGTCTCGCCCATCTTCAGCGCCTCAATGCCCGCCATCTGGCTCATGATCGGCGCACACAGCATGCAGTATTGATGAATCTTCATCATCGCCTCACGCAGCGGCGCCGGAGCACACGCATACCCAAGACGCCAGCCCGTCATGGCAAAGGCCTTGCTAAAACCGTGCAGCAAAATCGTGCGCTCACGCATGCCAGGAAACTCCACGATGCTCTTGTGCTGACGACCGTCGTAAAGCAGCTCGCTGTAGATCTCGTCGGTAAAGACGAGCAGGTCATGCTTCACCGCCAGCGCAGCAATCTTCGCCAGCTCCTCATGCGGCATGATGCCACCCGTCGGATTCGTCGGAAAATTCAGCGCGATGACCTTCGTCTTCGGCGTGATCGCCTTCTCCACATCCTCCGCCATCAGCGCAAACTCATTCTCTTCACGCGTCTGCACCACCACCGGCACACCATAAGCCATCTTGATGCTCGGTGAGTAGCTCACGTAGCACGGCTCATGATAAATCACTTCGTCCCCCGGATTCAGCACCGCACGAAACGCGATGTCGAGCGCCTCAGACACACCCACTGTCACCAGAATCTCCGTCTTCGGATCATAGGTCGTTCGGAAATGCTTCGTCACATACTCGCTGATGCCAATGCGCAGCGATTCCAGACCAAGATTCGAAGTATAGCTCGTCTGCCCCTTCTCCAGCGAACGGATCACCGCCTCGCGGATCGGCCACGGGGTTGGTTTGTCGGGTTCACCAACGCCGAGAGAAATGACATCGGTGCGACCGATGACCAGCTCGAAGAAATCGCGAATGCCGGAGCGCGGCAGATCGCGAATGATGTTTGAAATTTTGTTGTCGTATTCCATGACCTCAGGTTCCTCTCAGTCGGCTCATGGACTCACCGGCAGGCGCTCTTCATCGCCACCGGCATTCGCGAGAAACCCGCCCTCTTTGTACGCCTTCAGTTGAAAGCGCGTGGCCGTGGACAGCACACCACCCAGGGTGCTCAGCTTCTCAGCCACAAACGTCGCCACGTCGAGCAGGTCCTTGCCTTCGACGATCACAGCCAGGTCATACCCGCCGCTCATGAGAAAACACTCACGCACCTGGTCAAATTTCGAAATACGCCGTGCCAGCCGGTCAAAGCCGCCATCACGCTCGGGTGCGATACGCACCTCGATCAATGCCGTCACCCCACGCTGCCCCGCCTTCAGACGGTCCACCACCGCACTGTATCCCAAAATCGTGCCATCGGCTTCTGCGGCGGCGATCCGTGAAGCAACTTCGGATTCCGTGATGCCCAAGGCTGCGGCCATCTCTTGATGCGAGCGCTTGGAGTTATTGTGCAGTAGTTCGATGAGCGGGTCCATAATAGGGGCATCGATTCTAATGCCAGTCCCCGATTTGAACAGCAGAAAGCAGAAGGATTCCACGGCCACTGCACGGGCGATATACGGACCAGCCTTGAACTTTACACCTGCCCATGGAACATCACCGTATGCGAGCCACCGCCATCAAGGTCATCCAAAAACTCACTCACGCCGGTCACACCGCCCTGCTCGCCGGCGGTTGCGTGCGCGACATGCTCCTGGGTCGTGAGGCCAAAGATTACGACGTCGCCACCAGCGCCACGCCCGAGCAAGTCGTCGCCCTCTTCCCCGGCGCGCAAACCGTCGGCGCGCACTTCGGCGTCGTCATCGTCCGCCTCGACCACCACCACATCGAAGTCGCCACGTTCCGCAGCGACGGCAGCTACAGCGACGGCCGCCGCCCCGACAGCGTCACCTACTCCACCCCCGAACTCGACGCCCAGCGCCGCGACTTCACCATCAACGGCCTCTTCTTCGACCCGCTGACAAATCAGGTCATCGACTACGTCGGCGGCCAGGTGGATCTCCGCATGGGCCTGCTCCGTGCCATCGGCGTGGCCAAAGACCGCTTCGAAGAAGACCACCTGCGCATGCTCCACGCCGTCCGCTTTGCCACCGTGCTCGGCTTCGACATCGAGCACGCCACCTGGGAATCCATCTGCGGCCTCGCCCCCAAAATCAAGAGCGTCAGCATCGAGCGCATCCGCGAAGAGTTCGTGAAAATCATGCTGCATCCCAACCGCGTGCGCGGCTTCGATCTGCTCGTCAACAGCGGCCTCATGGAGCAGTTCCTGCCCGAAATCCTTGTGCTGCAAGGCTGCGAACAACCACCCCAGTTTCACCCCGAGGGCGATGTCTTCATCCACACCCGCCTCATGCTCAGCCTCCTGCCGGAGAAGGTTTCGCTGCCTCTGGTCATGAGCGTCCTCCTGCACGACATCTCCAAGCCCGCCACGCAAACCCGCGACGCCGACACCGGCCGCATCCGCTTCAACGGCCACGACAAACTCGGCGCTGAAAAAACCGGCGAGATCATGCGTCGCATGAAATTCCCCAACGACGTCATCGAGCCCACCGTCGTCGCCGTGGAAAATCACATGGTCTTCAAAGACGTGAAAAAAATGCGCACCGCCAAGCTGCGCCGCTTCATGGCCCGCCCCTCCTTCGATGACGAGCTCGCCCTGCACCGCGTCGATTGCCTCGGCTCCAACGGCTGGCTGGACAATTACGAGTTCCTCCTCGCCAAGCGCGAAGAACTCGCCAGCGAGCCCATGCTACCGCCACGCATCATCACCGGTGCCGACCTCATCGCCCAAGGCTGGCACGCCGGCAAAGCCCTCGGCAAACTCCTCACCACCCTGCAAACCCTCCAGCTCGAAGGCACCCTCAAGACCAAGGAGGAAGCCCTCGACTGGGTCGCCGCTCACGCGCCCGTGCCCGATGTCTTCGACGCCGTGGAGGAATAGCACGAAGGAATAGTACGATAGACACTCCTGTCTGTCGATCAGCGCCCTCGCTATCCGCCAGGCTCACACCATGCCCAAAACAAATCGTCGCAAGCCTCGGAGTTCATCCATAAACAGCGCAAAAAACGCAGGCCCTCATCGCACACGCTGTCCTTTGAGTCGTTTCCGTCCTTTTTGTCCTTTCGACCTGCCTCAGCACTTTCGTTGGCCGCCTACACCACCAGCCCCGGCAACGCACTCCCCGTACTCGACCCAAACTCATCCGCCTCAATCCCCATGCGCTGCAGCATCTGCACGAAGAGATTGCACATCGGCTGATTATTCTTCGCATCAAACGCCAGGTGCTGCCCATGCTTGAAACCACCGCCCGCAAACACCAGCGGCAGGTTATGCCAGTCATGGCTGTTGGCGTTGCCCAGGTTGCTGCCAAACAAAACCATCGTGTTGTCCAGCAGGCTCCCATTCGCCTCCTTCTTGCCCTTCAGCGAACTCAACAACCCATTCAACGCCTCAAACTCCGCGCGTTCAATTCGCTGCAACTGCTCAATCTTCATCGGATCCTGCCCATGATGCGACAGATTGTGATGCGCCATCGTCACCCCGGCGATCAGCGGCACATCGCCCCTGCCCTGCACCAGCACCGTGATCGCCCTTGTGCTGTCCGTCTGCAGCGCCAGCGGGATCAGATCAAACAGCAGCTTCATGCGCGCAATAAGATCAGCCTCATTGTCCACGTCCGTCGGCTGCTTCGCATCCACCTTCGGCTTCGGCTTCTGCACCCACGCCTCAGACTTCAGCATCCGCTCCTCCATCTCGCGCACCGACGTGTAATACTCGTCCAGCTTTTCTTTGTCCGCCGCCCCCACACGTTTCTCAAACCTCTTCGCCTCCGCCTGCACCGTATCCATGATGCTGCGTCCTTCCTTCAGCTTGCGCATCTGATTGTTGATCTCACTGGGAGTACCATCAAGAAACAGCTTGGCAAACACCTGCGAAGGCTTCGACTGCGCCTGCACCATCACCCCGCTGCGCGTGTAGCTCTGGCTGCTCTGACCCGCCGAACTCAGCACCAGCGAAGGATAGCGCGTCTCATACCCAATCTTCTCCGCCACGAATTGATCAATCGACACCGTATTGCGAAACCCACCCAGACCCGGCCCACGCGCCGAAGTCAGCCACGTCATCTCCGACGTGTGCCCATCCGCCCCGGCCTGATCCGGATGGCACACCCCTGAAAGCACCGTGAAATCATCCCGATGATCCTTCAACGCCTCCAGATACGGCGTCAGCGCATAGCCCCGCCCCGTCTCCTTCGGAAACAACGACGGCCCATAAATCCCCAAAGAAGCACACGCAAACACCATCCTCTTCGGTGGCGTCGCTGCCGCCGCACTCGACAGCCTCGGCATCATCGCCTCCAAAAACGGCAGTGCCAGCGAGACACCTGAACCATGCAAGAAAGCGCGGCGTGAAATAGCAGGGCGAGTGATCATGATGGGATGGAGTCGGGTTAAAAGGTCGATTACTTGCTCAAAAACAGCGGCGACTGCACCACCGCGTGCACCAGCGAGCGCAATCCCGCGCCATCGGCTTTAGCCTGCTTCGCAATCGCCTCAACAGCATCACGATCCGCAAACTGCACGCCCGCCCCAGTGCCATAAGTGAGCAGGCTGCCAGCAAGCGCGCGCATCACCTGATCCTGCTGATCCAGCAGCAGCTTCTTGAATTCAATGATGCCCTGAAACTTGCGCCCATCCGCCAGCTCACCACTCGCATCGACCGGCAGCCCTTCCTTGTACTGCCAGATGTTCTGCCCATGCAGCTTCCGCTTCGCATTCGCACCCTTCTCATTCGAGCGGTAGTTCTCACGAAACCCGCCCAATGACATCAAAGCTCTCCAGCGCAAACCCCGGTGGATCAATCTCCCGGTGACAGCTCGCGTAGCTCTCGCTGTCACGATGCTTCGCCAACTGCTCACGAATCGTCGTCGTGCCACGCGTATCAGGCTCGATGGCCCCCACACTCGCAGGCGGTGGTGCAGGCGGCTGTCCCAGCAAATGCTTCATCACCCACGCCCCGCGAATCACTGGCGAGGTCACCGTGCCATTTGCCGTCACCTTCAGCACACTCGCCTGCGTCAGCACACCACCACGCGGACTCTCCTTCGGTAATGACACACGGCGAAACTGCTCCCCCGCGATCCCCGGCAGTTCGTAGTGCTCGGCCATGCGATTGTTCACCATCGCAAAATCACTGTGGATGAGATTCGTCACCGGCAGATTCTTCGCCAGCAGCTCGCTGAAAAAAGCCTCCGTCTCCGTGACCATGCCCAGCTTCAAAAGCATGTCGTATTCCCACGAAGTTCGTCACAAACGCCGCCGCCTTCGGTCCCTTCAGCAGACGCTGGGTCTGCGCTTTCAACACCGCCGGCTGGCTCAGTTGCCCCGCGCTCGCCACCTTCATCAGCTCCTCATCCGGCATCGAACTCGTCAAAAAATACGCCAGCCTCGTGGCCAAAGCGCGGTCACTCAGCCTGCCCGGATGCTCCTCCAGCAGCAGGAAAGCCGGTGAAGTCAGAATCGCTCGCAAACCCACCCGCATGGCCTCTTCAAAGTTACGCCCTTCATCAAGCGCCTGCGTTGCAAGAGCAATGTAAGGTGCCGCTTCATCCGCATCCAAGGGCCGCCTGAAAGCACGTGCAGCGAATCCATTCAGACCACTCACAATCGCCTGCTTCACATCCGCAGGCGCGAGCTCATACCCAAGTTGCTTGCCGTCTCGAAACTTCTTCTGCTTGTCGTTCAGCTCCGTCAGCGGCACGTCACCCAGCGCCTTCTTCACGCTCGCCGACGGCCATTCAGCAGACAGCGGCCCCTCCACCTCGATCCACTGCATCGCCAGCCCCGTGCCTTTGAACTCAGCCGCGCCCACATTGTAAATGTTCTGCCCCTTCTTGTCGCGCCCCACGCGATCACAGTTGATTACGATGTGCTCCGTGCCATCCAGGCGCGTCGTAAACTCAAACTCACGCGGCGTGTCCGCCGGCAGTTCGCAATAACTCAGCAGCCGCTTATGCTTGTAGTTGCTGCTATAAATCATGAGCGTCACCGGCTCGCCCTCACTTTGAAAGGCGTTCCCTGAAATCTTGATGCGGTAGTTACCCGGCCCCGGCAGGCGGCACTGCTTCAGCCCCACCAGATAGTCCCCCGTGGTAAACATGATCACCTCCTTGTCGTTCTCGCGAAACATCACGCGATGCCCGCTCTTCGGATTCGTCTTGTCAGACAAAGTGCCGGCCGGTGTATCCAGGTTTTTGCGGATCCCCTGCTCGTTCTTATAGCTGTAACGCTGCTTGATCCCCACCGGCCGCTTGCTCAGCACAATCGCCGCATCCAGCGCCGCATCCGCAGCCTCCAGATACTTCTCGATCTGCAGTTGTGAAAAGCGCAGCCCCTCCGCCACCGTGTCAAACCCATGCAGCGGCGTGTCTTCCGGCAAAATATTCTTCAGCGGCAGCGAGATGCCCAGCAGATCATGCACGGTATTTTCATACTCCGTGCGGTTCAGCCTGCGCAGCACAGTGCGCCCATTTTTTGTCTGCTGCGCCAGTTCGTGATCCCGCAGCGGTGTCTTGATCGCCGTCTGGAAAGTCTGCAAAGCCGCAGTCTCAGGCCGGGGCTTCTTCGCGGGCGGCATCTCACCCTTGCTCACACGATCATAGACCTTCACCCAGCGTTCAAAATTCTTCCGCTCCTCCGGCTTGAACGACAACGCGGTCAAATCCAGCCCGCCTTTCTTCACATCGCCATCATGGCACTCAGTGCTTCTCCAAGAAGGGAGTGACAGGCGGCAGGGGTGCAGCACCCACCGTGCAGGAGAGAATGGAAAAGACAAGGAGGCGTGTCATGGTTGTGACAACAGAAGGCACCAGAGAGTGCGCCTGCATCCTTAAACACGCAAGCATTCCGCTTTGTTGCATCCGCTCCTCATGGGGGGCGGTCACTTCCCCTTCCCCTGCTTCTCCCACTCCTTCCGAAAAGCCCCCTCCCTGTCCGCCACATACCGCTGATACCCCTCAGGATCGATAAACGGATTCACCGCACCAGTCCCCATCCGCGCATGCTTCCCCTCCATGCCGTAATACCCACCATGCGCCCCCAGAAACAGATCCACCGGCAGCGCCTTCAGCACACTGAAAGTCTTCTCGTAATCCATCGCGATGCCCGGGTAGTTCTTGTTCCCCACCAGCACGTACCCAGGGTTCACATTCGGACTGCCAATGATCACCGCATTCAGCGGCTTGCCGTTCTCCATCACCTGCATCGTCCATGTCGTGCAGCCCAGCGTATGCCCCGCCGTCAGTCGCGCCACCAGCACTGAGCCACCAAGCTTGATCTCCTCACCATCCTTGAGCCGCCGATCCACCTTGGCAGGAGGGAACTGCGTGTAGTCCCCCTTCCCTACCCGTGTCTTTTTCGCCCCGCCGTTTTCCACCGCATCGGCATCCTGCTCCATCACCCAATACTTGGCACCCGTCTGCTTCACGATCTCCGCGCTTCCAGCGCAGTGATCCGAATGCGCATGGCTGATCAGCAGAATGCGAATGTCCGTGAACTTAAATCCCAGCTTCTCCACGCTCGCACGGATCAGCGGCACGGATTCCTCCAGGCTGCTGTTGATCAGCACATGCCCCTCGTCCGTCGTGATCAAATAGGAGGCCAGATCAGCCGATCCCACATAATACAAGTTCCCCGCAATCCGGTGCGGCGGGAAAGGCTCCGTCCACTTCGTCTGCTGCGCGGCAGCCATGCCGCAGCAGCCCAGCACCAGAAAGAATAACAGCGTTTGTATGGAGCGATGGTCAGTCATGTTTCAAAGGGGTGCCAAGAGTTTTCATCCGCTGCTCATTGGTCAGCTTTCGCATCGAATCAACTTCCTGATGAAACGCATCCAGGTCGCCGCCTTTCTCCTGCATCAGCCGCTCAAACCCCGGCACCATCGTATAATACGTCGCCACAGTGTTGATGCGCGCATTGTTCCATGCCTTCGACAGATGCTGAATGTGAGTCTGCATCTTTGCAGGCGGACCGATCTCCAGCGCCTCCTTGATCATGCCGCCAAACACCTTCTGCTTGGCCAGCCGCTTCGCCGCCACATCGGGATAAGTCCCGGCATAGGTCTCTTTCAGCTTTTCCCGCGTCTCAAGCATCAGATGAATGACCTGGCGGTTCTGCTTCAAATGCAATTCATACTCCTGCAGTGCGCGTGGATTGCCCTTCGAGCGCAGCCAGCGCCGGACGCCGTTCTGGGCGTTCGCGGTGGCAAAGGCTTCGTTGAAGTCGGTGTCACCTGGGATGAACACTTTGGCATGCGTCAGTTCATGAAAAATGAGTTCGGCCAGTAGAGGCACAGGGCGGTGCAGGAAGGTGTTCAGCACAGGGTCCGCCAGATAGCCCAGCGTTGAGTAGGCCTCCACTCCGCCCACAAACACATCATACCCTTTCTTTTTGAGCAGCTCGGCCTCCCCCTGCGCATCCTTCTCATTGAAAAAGCCGCGATACTTCAGGCTCCCCACCAGCGGATACCACCATTTCTTGCTCTCGGTGGAAAACTCCGGCGCCGCATACACCACCCACACCACATAGGGCCGCTTGAGGTCGCAATACTTGCCAAAGCTCTTCGTCGGCAGTTGCAGGTCGCTCGCAGCAAAGGCCCGCAGTTCCTCGATCAGCTTCAGCCGCTGCTTCACATGAGCGCTCACGCTCGGATCGGCCAGCGCCACGTCATTCGGCCGGGATTTGCGCCAGATCTCTGTCTGTCCGCCAACGGCCTGCACGTAAAACTTCACCGTACTGCACGCGCACAATGCCAGGAGGGGTGGAAGCGCGAACCAGTTGCGTGTTTTGATCATCCTGCCAGTGTAGGCATGCCACCACCAACCGACAAACAGCAATGTCTTTCATCCACGACGATTTTCTGCTCTCCTCCAAGGCCGCCAGCCGCCTGTACCACACCTTTGCCAAGGACGAGCCGATCCTGGACTACCACAACCACCTGCCACCTAAGGACATCGCGCAGAACCGCCGGTTCAAAAACATCTTCGAAATCTGGCTGGAGGGCGATCACTACAAGTGGCGCGCCATGCGCTGCAATGGCGTCCCCGAAGAATTCATCACCGGCAAAGCCTCCCCCCGCGACAAATTTCTCGCCTGGGCCAAGACCGTTCCCCACACCCTGCGCAACCCCCTCTACCACTGGACCCACCTTGAACTGAAGCGCTACTTCGGCATCGACACCCTCCTCGATGAAAAGACCGCCCCCGCCATCTGGGAGCAGACCGAAGCCGCCCTCGCCAAGCCCGAGAACAGCGCCCGCGGCATCCTTCAGTCGCAAAAAGTAAAAGCCCTCTGCACCACCGACGATCCCATCGACGACCTCGCCCATCATCAAAAGTGCGCCGCAGACGGCCTCGCCGTCGGCGTCTATCCCACCTTCCGCCCCGACAAAGCCCTCACCGTGCACCAGCCCGAAGCCTGGAACGCCTGGTGCGACAAACTCAGCGCCGCCAGCGGCATCGAAGTCAAAAGCTACGCCTCCCTCCTCGATGCCCTCAAACAGCGCCACGACTTCTTCCACAACGTCGGCGGCCGCCTGAGCGACCACGGCCTGAACTACTGCCACGCCAATTTCGTCAGCGATGCCGAGGCCGAGCGCATCTTCCAAAAAGCCCGCAGTGGCACCGCCGCCAGCGCCCAGGAGCAGGATCAGTTTGCCAGCAACATCATGCTCCACGTCGGCCGCCTCAATGCCGCACGCGGCTGGACCATGCAGCTCCACCTCGGCCCCGTCCGCAACAACAACAGCCGCCTCGCACGCGAGATCGGCGCAGACGTCGGCTGCGACAGCATCGGCGACTGGCCGCAGGCAGAAACCCTCTCCCGCTTCCTCGACCGCCTCGACACCGAAAACGCCCTGCCCAAGACCGTCCTCTACAACGTCAACCCCAACGCCAACTACGTCTTCGGCACCATGGCCGGCAACTTCGCCGACGGCACCACCCCCGGCAAAGTCCAGTTCGGCTCCGCCTGGTGGTTCGTCGATCAAAAGGAAGGCATGGAGTGGCAGATCAATGCCCTCAGCAATCTCGGCCTCCTCAGCCGCTTCATCGGCATGCTCACCGACAGCCGCAGCTTCATGAGCTTCCCCCGCCACGAATACGCACCATGGTCAAAAACATCTGCTACGCCAATGCCAAAGCCTACCTCGGCTTGAAGGTCTCATAGCTCAGCGCGCTAGAGCTCCTCAAGTCATTGCGTAACCGACCCATCCAAGGCAGCGAGAGCGGTCTCCCTCTCCCCGCCCTTGGCACATGATGTCCCCATTTTCTTCTCGGGGGAGAGGGTTGGGGTGAGGGGACAACGATGCCCTCAGCAAGCAAGGCCGTAGATTGCCCTTCCCTTTGACTCACTGCGTTCGCCCTTGGGGCTACCATGCGGCAGCCTGTTCAAATCCGGCGTCCTTTCCGTCCTTTCCGTCCTTTCCGTCCTTCCCCCGCCGCCCCGCCCCCCATTGCCGAGCATGACCAGCACCCGATGGACAGAATGTCGTACCACATGGAATCGCAGTTCCCCAAAATCAACTCAGGGCCTGTGTCGCTGTGCAGGTGTTCGATGATCCTCAAACAGCGCCTGCTTCAACATCTGGGAATATTTCCAGTGTTGAAGCGAATCGAACGCCGCAAACTGGTGGATGCAAATGATCAGCCAGAACTCGAACTGATAGCTGGTCTTGGAGCACTTATGCCGCAGCCGGCGCTGGGCCACCCACGCGCCCGGCCAGCCGCCCGCGAACGCGACGAGGTGCAGGGTCGACTCGGGGGTGCGCCAGCCGCCCGTCGCG
>NCCR01000047.1 GCA_002279765.1 Verrucomicrobia bacterium 12-59-8
GTGCGTGAAAACATCATGGTAGTGATGGAAACGCAGCCTTACACAAAAGAGGAACGTGAGGAGCAGACCCAGTCCCTGATGGAAAAGTTCGGCATTGACCATGTGGCCGACAATCTCGCCATCACTCTCAGCGGGGGGGAAAAACGCCGCCTCACCATCGCCCGCTCCCTCGTCACCTCGCCCAAGCTGCTCATGCTTGATGAGCCTTTCAGCGGCGTAGATCCCATCGCCGTCAGCGAAATTCAGGAGATCATCCGCATGCTGCGCAGTGCCGGCCTCGCCATTCTCATCACCGACCACAACGTGCGTGAGACCCTCAACATCGTGGATCGCGCCTACCTCATCTTTGAGGGCAGGGTGCGCCGCCACGGCAGCAAAAATTTTCTCGTCAATGATGACGAGGCCCGCCGCCTTTATCTGGGCGAAGGATTCACCATGTAATTTTAATCCAACCAAAAAAGGAGAACCACCATGCAAAAACACAACGTCAACCTCCCCATCATCGTCACCGCACGACACATGGAAGTCACCGATGCGATCCGCGATTACGCCCATAAAAAGATCGAAGGACTCCACCTTGACTATCCCCGCATCATTGAGGCCAAGGTCGTTCTCGATGTACAGACTCATCACCGGCACTTCGCAGAAATCATCCTGTTCTGCGCCGACCACATCGTCATTGAAGTCAAGTCCGTCACCGAAGACATCTATGCTTCGATCGACGAAAGCGCCGCCAAGATCGCCCGGCGCATGCGCAAGTACAAGACCCGCCTGCTCAAAAACCACCGCCCGCGCAAGGAAGTCTCCATCCGCCACATCGAAGAGCAGGTCTTCCATCAGGAAGTGCTCCACACCGAAGAAGAGCACGTTGAGCCAGCCTATGTGCATCAGGAGAAGTACAAAATCCGTCCCCTCTATGCTGATGAAGCCATGATGGATCTCGAAATCAGCGATCGTCCCTTCGTGATCTTCCACAATCAGAAGACCCAAAAGCTCGCGCTCCTGTTCCGTCGCAAGGATGGCGACTACGGCCTCATCGAGCCGGAAATGGAAGCTGCAGCCACCAACGGCGCTGCCTGATAAGGCGGAAGCCGTCGATTCACTCACTCACGGAGCGGCCTGGATTCAGGCCGCTTCTTTTTTATGGCTCGCCAGATACTGGCGGCAGTTTTCCTCGCCCATGTACTTGGCCAGCAGCCGTGCGTCGGTTTCCGTGAAATCGACCATGATCAGACCATCCACGACGGAGGAGAAATCCTTGTCCACGTTGAAGCTCAGCAGGGTCGCGTTGAGCTTCAGATAGTGCTTCAGCAGAATAGGGATGCCCTTGCCGTCCGTTTCCAAGCTGGAGATCAGCGCAGAGCAGTCGTCCACGTTCTGCAGATCCGCGCTGATGAACTCACGCATCATGCGGCGTGTGCGCATGTAGCGGAAAGGATTGCGCGCCTTCACAAAACTCGAGAGGTGCGGATGCATGCGGTTGTCCTGCAGAAACTCCACGATCATCTTCCGCGACAGGCTGCTGTAGTCCTTGCTGATGCTCACCGGGCCAAACAGCTTTTTGTAATGCGGATTGCGGGCGATCCAGTGCGCGATGCCCTTCCAGAGCAGGGGCAGAGAGGCAAGATTGCGCTGGTAGGCCTTGATGATGAAACTGCGCCCCATCTCCACCGCATGTTCCAGATTCGCCAGGAACGGTTTTTCAAACCGGAACAGCGTGCTGGTGTACAGCCCCTTTGAGCCGTACTCACGCAGAATGATGTCAGCACGTCCCAGCCGGTAGGCCCCCGCGACTTGTTCCTTCTCCTCATCCCACAGAATGAGGTGTTCATAGTAGCGGTCGTACTTGTCGAGGTCGATGTCATTGCCACTGCCTTCGCCGACCTCACGGAAGGTGATTTCGCGCAGACGCCCGATCTCCGGCAGCAGTACCGGGATTTCGTGGGAGTGCGCCTGATAGACAGACAAGCCACCCTGCCCGACCAGTCGGCCGCCACGGGCGCGGAGGCGGTCGATTTCTTCCACCATGTGCTCCTGCTGCGTTTCAGACGGCGGTGTGATCGTGAGACTTTCACCCGTCACGGTCAGTTTGGCGGCCTGCTCCTTGCCACGCTGATGCAGCACAAAGGTGTGAATGCGCAGGTAGCGCGTGAGGGATTTATCATCCTCGAATTTCTTCAGGCGTGAATACGGGATAGGCTGCCCCACACACATCTGCACCGGGGTGTTGGCGCGGTTGCAGAACTCACGCAGCAGCAAGGTCGTGCGCAGGCGCGGGTGGATCATCCCGGCCGCATGAAACAGCGCGCTGTTGGAGCCAGGGAAGAACACCGGTAGCACCGTCGCCTGCGTGCGGCGCACCAGAGATCCCACATGATCGCTCCAGGTCGGTTCATCAAGGCCACGCCCGGGTTTGTAAGAGGCCACCTCTCCAGCCGGGAAAATGATCAGAGCACCACCGCCACGGAGCAGCCGGATCGCCTCCTTCATCGGCGCCATGTTGCGTTTCGCGGAACCTTTGCCACCAAAGGGGTCCACCGGGATCACATGATCCGCCAGCTCCTTCATCGCCAGCAGCAATGAATTGGTCATCACCTTCAGATCCGGCCGGAACTGTCCTGCCCAGCGTGCCAGCATGACGGGGTCGATCACTCCAAACGGATGATTGGCCACGATGATCAGTGGTCCTTGCAGCGGAAACACAAACTCAGCGGGTAGATCGACTTCTTCCTGCAGGTTGAGTGAATGCGCCACGGAATCAAACCACGCGAAGGCATTGGGATGCTGCGGATGCTTCTTGAAAAGTTCTGCAGACTCCTGATAGCACGCCTCAAAGCCGCGCAGTCCTAGAGCCTTTTCCACGGCGGGACCTATCAGGCGGTAGATCCGGCGCTGAAAGGGAGTTTTTAATTGCTCGCTGAGATCGAAAACCATGGATGGGGATGACGGATACCACCCATCCCCACGAATTCGTTTCAATCAAGCGCCATCAGCGTTTCGATTTTGTCATTCTCGAAAATAACAGGTCAGTGCAGCGCAGCCTGAATTTGGCTCATCCAGAACTCCGCCCGGGCGGAAAAAGTCAGCGCATCCTTTTGATACAGAATGCCGCGCGACACATTCACCAGCACGGGTGCCTGCCTTCCGCTGCCCTTCAGCGCACCCAGATCCCCCCCTTGCGCACCAAGGCCGGGGATCAGCAGCGGCACGTCGGGGATGTGATTCAGCACATCCGGCGCGGCATTCGTCAGGCCCACCACTAGGCCAGCCTGCGGGTGTCCTGCCGTCATTTCCGCCACAAGTTCATACACCTGACGATCACCCGTGGTGGGCTGCAGTTCGATGTCCTTTGCGCCTGGATTGGAGGTCACCCCGAGCAAATACAGTCCTTTGTCCGTGTATTTCAAAAACGGCTCCAGCGTGTCGCGGCCCATGTAAGCGTTCAGCGTCACCGCATCCACGTTCATCACCTCATAACAGGCCTTGGCGTAATACCCCTGCGTCTCGCCGATGTCCCCGCGCTTCACATCCAGCACCACCGGGATCTCCTTCGGGATCTCCTGCAAGATCTCCTCCAGCATCTTCATCCCGCGCCAGCCCAGCGCCTCAAAGTACGCCGAGTTCGGCTTGAACGCCGCCGCATACGGAGCCGTCTGCTCGATCACATCCAGAATCCACCGCTTCGTCGATTCCTCCGCGTTCTCCGCCCGCACATCCAGCCCCACGCAGAGATTGGATCCAGTCTTGGCGATGCGTTGATTCAGTTTGTCGAGAAAGGTCATGTCCCTGATTTCATCGCACGGCTTTTCCTCCGCGCCAAATCGAAGATTTGACGCTGCCACCCCGCCCGCCATTTTGGCCGCCTTTCCCGATGAGTACCACCGCCGCCAGCAAGCCCCTCGTGGGCATCATCATGGGCTCCAGTTCCGACTGGCCCACCCTCCAAAATGCCGCCCAGGTGCTCACAGACTTCGGCATCCCCTTTGAAAAGAAAGTCGTCAGCGCCCACCGCACGCCCCAGCTTCTTTACGATTACGCCACCACCGCCTCGGAGCGCGGACTCAAATGCATCATCGCCGGTGCTGGCGGTGCCGCCCACCTCCCGGGCATGACCGCCAGCATGACCACCATCCCCGTCCTCGGCGTCCCGGTGCAAAGCCGCGCCCTCAGCGGCGTGGACAGCCTCTACTCCATCGTCCAGATGCCCGGCGGCATCCCCGTCGCCACCTTCGCCATTGGCAATGCGGGCGCTTTGAACGCTGGACTCTTCGCCGTCTCCATGCTCGCGAATGACAATCCCGACCTCGTCGCCAAACTAAAAACCTTCCGCGAGCGCCAGACCCAAAAGGTCCTCGAAAGCCAGAAGGAACTCGAAGTCGAACCCAAGGCATGAAGTTCCCGCCTCCTTCGACCATCGGCGTCCTCGGCGGCGGCCAGCTCGGCCGCATGCTCGCCCTCGAAGCCCGCCGCGCCGGTCATCGCATCGCCATCTTCACCGACGAACCCCACGGCTGCCCCGCCGGACAATTCGCCGACGCCGAAATCAACGCCGCCTACTCCGACACTGACGCTCTCAACCGCTTCTTGCAGCAGGTCGATGTCGTCACCGCCGAGTTCGAAAACATCCCCGGCTCCTGCCTCGCCGCCGTCGAATCAGTAAAACCCCTGCGCCCCGGAGCCAAGGCCCTCATCACCACCCAGCACCGCGAGCGCGAAAAAAACTTCCTGCGTGATCAAGGCATCGCCTGCGCCCCCTTCCGGGTGATAGACGACCTCGCCGGACTCGAAGCCGCCGTCGCCGAACTCGGCCGCCCCTGCGTCATCAAAACCGCCGCCTTCGGCTATGACGGCAAAGGCCAGTGCAAAGTCACCGCCGAGACCCATCTCGCCGAAGCCTGGAGCGGCTTCACCGGCCAGCGCGCCGTCGTCGAGCAATGGGTCACCTTCGTCTGCGAAGTCTCCGTCGTCGGCGCCCGCAGCATCGATGGCTCCATGGCCACCCACGGCTGCGTGGAAAACCAGCACACGCACCACATCCTCGACGTCACCATCGCACCCGCCCGCGTCGATCCCAAGATCACCGAGCAAGCCATCGCCCTCTGGCAAGCCGTCGCCGAAGGCCTCGACTACGTCGGCACCCTGGCCGTCGAAATGTTCGTCACCGCCGATGGCAAAGTCATCGTCAACGAAGTCGCCCCGCGTCCCCACAACAGCGGCCACTACACCATCGACGCCTGCCGCACCAACCAGTTCCAGCAGCAGCAGCGCGCCATCTGCGGCCTCCCCCTCGGCGATGCCTCCCAGCACACCCCCGCCGTCATGGTCAATCTCCTCGGCGACGTCTGGCCCGCCCCCCTCATCCACCCCGACTGGTCCTCCGTTCTCAATCACCCCCGCGCCAAGCTCCACCTCTACGGCAAACGCGAAGCCCGCCCTCGCCGCAAAATGGGCCACTTCACCGTCCTCGGTGACACCATTGATCAGGCGCTCAATGATGCACTCGCGATTCGGCAGTCGTTGCAGATTGGCGTGGTCTGACGAATGGCTTGATATGAGGTGCGCGGTTTTATAGCAATTTCCAAAACTCATTAGATCACGAGCGAGGTAGGGAGGCTTGTCCTCAAGCTGCCGCCGCGCGTCTCCACGATCGCTTATCGGCGTTAGCTCGATAGCATGGGTAGATACCTACGGAGGAATCAAGCGGGCGGCTGAGCGTGACTGCGGCAGACAATGAGCTGTACGAGCGGCGAGCCTATCGAATCTAAAGAAAAAGCAACTTTTAGAATAAAGATCATAGATTTCAATAATAGGCATATCGGCTTACTCTTGAATAAGCATCACTTTGTTCTTGTTTCAAAGTGCATGACTCAATCAAAATGATCAGCGTCACAACCACCTGACTGATCATTCCAATCCTGGGCGCACTGCGCCCGTTGGGAACCTGCCCAATCCGACCGTTTCATCCTACTGCATGAAGGCCAACCACCCCCTGCCAAATACCCTCACGTTTCATGGCGCCATGGTTTATGCCATGATAATCTGTCAGTTTGGACTCGTGTCGTCACCCACGAACGCGGCGACTCTTTATTGGGACACGGATGCCAGTACTGCTGGCAACAACAGCGCTGCTGGCACCGGCCTTGGCGGCACTGGCTCGTGGGATCTGTCCACGTCATCCTGGTGGGATGGTGCGGCGCTCGGCCTGTGGCCCAACACCGCTGCGGACACCGCCCTTTTTTCCGCACCTTCCGTTTTGCTGCCTGGGCTCAACACCGTCACGCTCAGTTCCGGCATCACGGCTGGTCAGCTCACGTTCCGCCGCAGCGGCTACCTTCTGACCGGCGGCGATCTCACGCTGGCGGGAGGCACACCCACATTGATGGCAAGCCTGGGGACGACCGTGACGATCAACAGCCAGATTCTCGGAACGGCAGGCCTCACGATGCTGGGGGGTGGGACCATCCGTCTCGGCAACAATACCAACGCCTACACGGGCACGACCACCATCAGCAATGGTTCGATTATCATCACGAATGAGAGCGCGCTCGGCGACGACACTTCGGCGATTGTTGTAACAGGCTTCAACCCGGCGGTCACCTCCACCAATTTGCGTGGCTTTGGTGGTGGTTCACTGGTGCTGGATGGCACCGGCGCTGGCATCACGATCTCGCGCGATCTGTTGCTTCAAGGTCAGGGGCCGATCTCCGACCGTGGCGGCGCGGTCATCAGCACCGGCGCGAACACGCTCTCTGGCACGGTCACGATGGGCGCTCCTTATGTCACCACCAACCTCAGCACCCGCATCATCGCTGCCGATGGCACGCTCAATTTCACCGGCACTTTAAACGTGCTCGGCGTTGCGACGACGACCATCAGTTCCTTGGGTGCCACCAACCAAGCCGGTGCCAGTTTTTACAATATCACGGGCGTGCTTGCGGGCTCTGGAACGCTGGAGGGCAGCGGGGGAGGGACGTTGTTCCTCAATCCCACCGATTCATCTGGCTTTTCAGGCACCATCCGCGTGAGCGGCAGCGCCGCCAGCGGCCAGAGCGTGGTCCGCATCGACTCGCCCAATGTCTTGGGCAGCCGCACTGCGGGGACCACGAGCGCAGTGCTGGACTTGAACGGCGGCATCCTCGCCGTCCTCATGGACTCTCCTGAGGTGAAAGTCTCGAACGGTTCGAACGCCAATGTCTATTTTCGTGCTGCCAGCACCATTTTTGCGGACCACACGCCGAACAGTTCGGTCAAGGACCAGACGGTGGCTTTCGGCAATCTGTCGTATGAGGACGGCATCGTGCTGACGTTCAACAGCCGCAATGGCTACGGCATGAGTTTCACGACCTCACCGGTCAACGGTGGCAACGGGGATACCACGATGACTAACAATCTCCAAGGTGGGGCTCTGCTTACCTTCACCGGGAATTTTTGGAGCAACACGGATAACACTGGCAACAGAACCATGACCATCAGCGGCAATGGCAACACGCTGATCAATGGCAACGTCATCGGTGCCTCCGCCAGTTTTGTGCACAACCTGACCAAGTCCGGCACGGGAACACTCACCATCACCGGCACGGGATCAACCCTGGACGGTGCCGTGAGCGTGAGCGGTGGTACTCTGGCCGTCAACGACTGGCGCGCCATCAACAACAACACCGGCACCATCAACATCGGCACCTCCACCACCGCGGCGACTCTGAGCATCATCGGCAACAATGTCCTCCAGGCCAATTTGACGACCAGCAAGGTGATCAATCTCGCTGGCACCACCGGTGGTGCGACCATCCTCGCCAATCAGACTGGCACCAGCCCCGGCCTGATTCTCAATGCGAACTTTGGCGCCACGGGCGGCACCTCGGCCAACGCGAAGACGCTGACCCTTGGCGGCACCAATATCGCACAAAACACCATCAATGGCATCATTCCCAACAACGATGCAGGCGGCGCAGTCAATCTCACCAAAGTGGACACAGGCACCTGGGTGCTCGCAGGTGCCAACACATACACCGGTGCCACCACCATCACGAGCGGGATCTTGAAACTCAAGGCCAACGCTGCGGTTTCGACGATCGTCGCCGACGCCTCGGCGATCACCTTCAATCAGGTCAACCAATACGCGGGTGGCACCTTGGAGTTTGTCGGGCAGGCCAGTGTCAACAACGTGGAGACCCTCGGGGTGCTGACGCCCACTCTCGGTTCAGGAACCATCAAACTGACTCCCGGCAGCGGTGGCACCGCTTCGCTCGTCTTTGCCTCACTGGGGACTGTTGGCGGCGGCGCAACGGTGAACATCGTGGCACCCACCAGCAGTAACACCGTTTCGTTTACCACCGCCCCCGTCACCAGCAATATCGCCAATGCCGGGCTCTTCTACAACGGTTCGGATTTCGCTTTTGTGCCTGGGGCAGGGCTGGCCGTCCGCGCACCCAACTACGCGAGCGACGCGGATTTTGCGACCAGTGCCACGGCACTGACCACGGCCAAGAGCAATGAAATCACCGGCAGCTTCAGCAATGCGGCAGTCACCATCGACTCACTCAAGATCAACGGCGCTCGCGCTCTCAACATGACTGGTCTGCTCACCATTCGCACTGCAGGAGCCACGAACGCTTCGGGCGGCATCATCCAGGCCGGCGGATCAGGTTCCATTTCAGGCACCGGCGTCAGCACCGGCGGCAGCGGGGTGCTGGTCATCAACGTGGACGGCGGCGCCAACACCCTGACTCTCAATGCACCGATCACCAGCACCAGTACAGGCGGCTTCACCAAGGCCGGGGCGGGTACGCTCGTGATCGCCGGTCTGAATGCACAGACGGGCACCAACTCGATCAACGAGGGCACTGTCCAGCTTGCCGCAGGCGGTCGGTTGAGCGGTGGTGGCACCACCGTGACTCTATCCATCCGCCAGGGGGCAGTCTTCGACTTGAACGGGGTGAATGCCGCCACCGGGATCGACGACTTCAACAACAACGGCACCGTGACCAACACCAATGCCGCTGCAGTGACACTGACCATTGGCGGCGGCAATGGCGCAGGCACTTCATTTGGGATCATTGATGAGACCAACGGGGTGATCAATATCACCAAGCTCGGCACCGGTGCCATGTCTTGGAACGGCCTGAGCACCTACACCGGCGTCACCACCATCGGCTCCACCGGCATCGTAACGGTGAATAATGTGGCGGATGGCGGTATCGCCAGCGGCTTCGGCGCGGCCAGCAATGCTGCGGGCAATCTTGTCTTCACCGGCACCAGCACCACTCAAGTTTACGGTGGTCTGAGTTTCGCCGGTACCACCAATGATTTCACCGACCACCTCTTCACCTTCAACGGGGGTGCCAGCGGCGGAGCCCGCATTCAGGCCAATGGCGTGAACAATGCCACGCTGAGTTTCACCAACACGGGGGCATTGGCTTTCGGCAGTGCTGCCACAGGCAATGCTCAGGGCCTCGTCCTTGGCGGGGCATCGACCGGTGACAACCGCTTCTTTCCCATCATCAACGACAACGGCGCGGCGGTGACCTCGGTTTACAAGGCGGATGCGGGTGTTTGGTATTTGGAAGCTACCAATGGTTATTCAGGGGTCACTGAAATCCGCGGGGGCATCCTCTACGCGAATGATGGCACAAGTCTGCCGACAGCCTCGAATCTCATGTTGAATGGTGGCGCTTTCGCCACCACCGGAGCCTTTGTCCGCACCCTCGGCACCGGTGCCGGTCAGGTGCAGTTCACGGGGACTTCTGCCGGCGGCTTTTCTGCCGGCGGTTCCCCGCTGACGGTGGATCTTGGCAGCAACCCCGTGTGGGGCAGCACGCCGGGTTTCCTGGACGGTGGGGCCTTGCTCTTCAATGCCATATCGCAAACGGTGAGCGGCTTTGCCAAGTCCGATGTGACGATGCTCAACGGCTTTCAGATCACCAAGGGAACCACCCTCTCCGGGCTGTCTCTGACGACCACTGCCGCGAGCGCCACGGTGAATCTTGCCTCCGGCACCACGGCCGGACTGACCGCCGGCCAGACGATTTCCGGCAATCCCAACATCCCCGCCGGTGCCACGATTGCCAACATCATCAGCGCCACACAGTTCACCTTGAGCACCGCCACCGGCGTTCTGGCCGCCACCGGTGTCGCCACCACCGCCTCCGGGGACGGCTACCGTCAGGTCAATGTGGGAGACTTCACCAGCATCGGCGCGGACTTTGCCACCATCAGTGGCGTCATCTCTGGTGCCGGCAATCTGGCCAAGGAAGGCGCGGGCATCCTGAACCTGCGTGGTGACAACACCTACACCGGGCAGACCTTGGTGCGGCAGGGCACCCTGGCGGTGGAGTCCCTCGGCAACAGCGCCACACCCGGAGCGACCAGTGTCGGGGACTCAACGGTTGGAAATACCAATGCTGGGGCCATTCTGCTTGGAAATGGCGGTACGACTGTCGGCATTCTGGAATATGTGGGACTCGGTGAAACCAGTGACCGCTACATTCGTCTCAACACCACCACGGGTGCCAATCAGATCCACGCGGACGGCGTCGGCGCTTTGATCCTCACCAACGTGGCCAATGACTTGGTCGGCGGAGCCAAAACGCTGAATCTCCGAGGCGTCAATGCCGCTGGCAACATGATCACCAGCCAGTTGTCCGACAACGGCGGTGCCCTCGGCATCACGGTGGACGGCTCTGCGATGTGGATTCTGACCAACAGCGCGAATGACTACACCGGCACCACCACCTTCTCCGCTGGCTCGCTGGGCATCGGCGACAACCACGCCTTCGGCACCGGCAATCTGGACTGGAGCAACGGCACCTTGTTCTCTTACGGTGCAGACCGCACCATCACCAACGTCGTCCGTCTCGTGAACAACACCGTCACCGCCTTCGCAGGTGACTACAGCCTGACCACCACCAATGTCTTCCAGTTGCTGAACGCCGCAAACAACACCGGCCTGAACAACAACGTCGTCAGCGGCAAATCCCTGACCTTCGCCGGAGCCACCGCCAACCTCCTCACCGCCAACCGCAGTTTTACCGTTGACGGTTCGGGCATGACGATCATCAACGGCGATTTCACCACCTCCACCGCCTTCGGCATCGTTCTCACCAAGACCGGTGACGGCGTTCTTCAGCTCAACGGCAGCAACTCGAACTACAGTCTAAACAACGCCAGTACGGACATCGACCGCGGCATTCTGCGCATGGGCACCAGCAATGCCATTCCTTCCGGGGCTGGATTTGGCGGCGTGCTGCTGACACCGGAACTGGCCAATGCCGACACCGCCACGCTGGATCTCAACGGCACCTCCCAGACCATCAATGGTCTCACGGCGAACACCGACGGTGTCGCCGTCATCGACAACACCTCCGCCAGCACAGCCTCCCTCACCTTCGGTGCCAGTGACACCGCAGTGAGCTATGGCGGTGGCGTCGGCACCTACTCCATCCAAAACAGTGGCGGTGGTGCTCTCTCGATCACCAAAACGGGTGCCACTGCTGCGACCATTTCCAGCGGAGTTTCGCTGACCTACACCGGCTCAACGAATGTGAACGGCGGTTCCTTGACCATCGGCTCGCCGCTCAATGGCACCACCGGTCTGAGCGTTACGAACGGATCCACGCTCGCTCTCACCGGCGGCTTCGCCGCGCCTGCGGCGGTCACCAGTGTGGTCGTTGACAACGGTTCCACGCTCAACCTTCTCGATGGCACTGGCAACCAGCTCAGCCAGTTGACCATCCTCACCCTGGGGTCGAGTGGCGGCACCATGACCACTCTGAGATTGAATGTGGGCGACGGCACCACGCCGGGCGACAACGCCAGCACTGACCTGCTTGGTTTGCTCTCAGGCGGCAGCTTGAATCTCTTCTCCGGAAATAAGATCACGCTCAATCTCACCGACATTGGTCTGAGTGCATCGCAAAGCTACAGCCTGATTTCTTCCGCAGACGGTGGTCTGATCACCGGCCCCCTTGGCGCGAGCGACTGGATTCTCGGTCTGACCCCGGGTGGTTTCAGCTCCATCACCATCCATCAGACCGACAACCTCATTTCCATCACCACCGGCACCCTCATCACCGGCACCACCTACTGGCGCGGATTGTCGGACAACACATGGAACGGGAACATCAACAACTGGTCGCAGGACAAAGCGGGCTCCATCGTCGCGCTCTCCACTCCGGGGCAGGGCACGGATGTCATCTTCCAATGGGATGCAGCCAGCAATGCGGCGGTCTCCACCACCTTGGAGCAAAATTTCAAGGTCAACTCGCTCACCTTCGAAGCAGCCACCATCGGCGCGAACACACCCTCCTCCGTCACCATCGGTTCTGGCGTGGATCCTACCTACCGCCTCGGCATCGCCCCTCAGGTCGCCACCGATGGCATCAAAATCACCGCAGGCGGGCCTGCCACAGTGACCATCAGCGCTCCCGTTCGTCTCGGTTCAGACCAGACTTGGACTGTGGCTGACGCAGGCTCCGTCCTCTCCATTGGCTCCCTGCTCGGCGAGGCCGATGTCATCAAGAGCGGCGCGGGCAGAGTCACACTCAGCACCGCCGCCGATCTGACTTTCAACAGCACGCTCACCGCGGACTTCACCATCAATGCGGGCGCGTTGGAAATCCTCACGGCCACCGCCTTGGGCAGCACGACCAACAACAATCTCGCCACCGTCACCGTCGGTAGCGGCGCGGCCTTCTACTACAATGGGGCCGTCAATGCTGCGGTTACCGGCGTGGCCAATAAATTGACGTTGGCCGGCGGCACTCTTTCCGTCGGCGGCAATGCCGGCAACAACTACTACACCGGCACGGTCAATGTGAGCGCTGATTCATTCATCAACATGCGCGGCTCCAATTCAGCCGTGCTCACCGCCACTCAGGGCAATGTGGTTCTCAGCGGTGCCGTGAGCGGTGCTGGCAAATTCACCCTAGACAGCATCAGCACGCTCTCCGCTGGAAACCAGCTGACTGGCACCCTTTACTTCCAGGCGGACAACAGCAGTTGGTCCGGAGGCATCAATCTCATCCGGGGCACCATCCAGACCCAGACCGTCACCGGCCTCGGCACGGGGAATATCACCGCCAGCGCGGGCCGGATCCAGTTCGTGACCGCTGGCGGCACCACCTACAATCTTGGCCAAAACATCACCTTGGATGCCCCCGGCGGTATTTTGGAACTCAGTGCAGACGCCTCGGGCACACCCGTGAGCGACATGACGGTGAACCTCAACGGCATCATCACCATCGGCAGCGCCGCCAACGCGAACAACGCTCTCCGCATCAGCCAGGCCTCGGACAACTTCAGCATCATCAACATCAGCAACTCCCTCGTGCTCGGCAACAACGCCAGCCTCAGCTACCAGGGCTCGTCCGTCCGGCCGTTGATCATTTCCGCCGCCATTTCTGATGGGGGTTTGGGCTACAGCCTTGCCATCAATGACGAGCTTGGCACCTGGGGTGTCACGAGCCAGACCGTACGCCTCACGGGGGCCAATTCGTTTAGCGGCGATATTTCCCTCAAGGAAGGAACGCTCGAATTCAACACCGTGACCAACATCGCTGGTGCCGCCAGCAGCCTCGGCCGTGGTTCGTCGATCAATATCACCGGCACCTCCTCGCTGCGTTTCATGGGTGACACCAATCAGTCCACCAACAGGCCGATCACCGCCAACGCCAGCTTCACTTTAGACGCCAGCGGCACCGCAGGTTCCATCATCACCTATGCCGGTGCCATCACTCTCGCGACCGACAATATCCTCACACTCATTGGCACCGGAGAAAGCATCATCAGCGGCGGCATCATCCAGCCCCTCGGGGCGGCCTCGGCGGATCTCCTCGTGAATGCCGGCACCTGGACCCTCCGGGACAACACGGTCACCATCGCCGATGATGTGATCGTGACAGGTGTCACCACCGTGCTGAATCTTAGCACCACTGGCGTGCTGGTGGCTGCCAGCCCTGTGGGAACCAGCAGCGGCCTCTATGCCCGCACGGGAGCGACCATCAATCTCAAAGCTAACGATGTGAACGGAGTCGCTAACAGCGGCGGACTGGACTTCATCCTTCTGGGAGACTCGGGCGGACCGCAGCCCGGCATCCTCAACACCAATGGCTTCAGCATCACCGTGCCACGCTTGGATGTCGGCGCGATCGCTTCCGGCCTGGACGGGCTCATCACCGGAAACGGGGTCATCACCGCCACCTACACCGGCACGGATTACGCCCAGGGTTTCCGATTCTTCAGTGGCTCGATTGCCGCCAATCTGGCCGGGGGGGCCACGATCCTGAAACAAGGGCTGGGCACGGTGACCCTCTCCGGCGACAACAGCGGACTGAACGGCAGTGTCAATGCGTTAACCCGTCTCGATTCGGGAAATCTCATCCTGGATTATTCCGTGAACAACACGACCAAGCTGCCAGTCACTCGCGGCCTGGACATGCGTGGTGGCACACTCACCCTCACTGGCAATGCCAGTGCTGCCACCAGCCAGACCATCGCTAGCTTCACGCTTGGCAACGGCGGCTCCAACCAGATCGTCATCAATGCAGGTGCCGGACAGGACGCGGTGCTGAACCTCGGTGCCATCACCCGCGCCAACGGCTCCCAGGACGGCACCATCCGCTTCTACCTTCCTTCCGGTGCGCAAAGCGCCACCAATGGCATCACCACCTCCACTGGACTGACCAATGGTGTGGTCGGTACCGCCGGCTTCGCCACCGTGGATGATGGCACGGGCGTCTGGTTCGCCACCAAAAGCGGCAGCAACATCGTCGCTCTTGTCAGCACCGTGAACAACGCCGTGACGACCTGGGCGCTCGCCGACCACATTACCGATGACACCACCGGCTTCACCGGCACGGTGCAGGGCGTGGGCATCAACAGTTTGCGCTTTGATGCCGCTGTCGGTTCCGACATCACCGTGGCTCGGGGCGGCGTCCTCAACATCGCCAGCGGCGGCATCCTCGTCACCAGCAAAGTCGGTGGCACGCCCTCCATCAAAGGCGGCATCCTCGCTTCCAGCGCGGCTGAAATCATCGTGATTCAGGACAGCACACAGACCTTTGAAATTTCCTCCGATATCCGCATCAACCATGCGCTGACCAAGTCCGGCGCTGGCACCCTCCTCCTCACCGGCAACAACGTTTACACCGATGAAACGGAACTCCAGGAAGGCACCCTGCAGGTCTCCGGCGGCAACGCCATCGGCGACACCTCGCTGGTGACTCTGGCGGATGATCATGACAACACCCTGCAGCTTCTCGATGATGAAGTGATCGGCCGGCTTCAAGGTGGCAGCTCAACGACCGGCCTTAACACGCTGGCCGTGCTCGATATCGGCACACACACGCTTACGGTCACTCAGACGTCCAACACCAGCTACAGCGGACTTCTCACCGGCACGGGAAATCTGGTCGTGCGCGGCTCCGCCAATCTGAACCTCAACAATGTCAGCACCGGCTTCACCGGCGTCATTACCGTGGACAGCGGCATGCTCCAGCTCAGCGGCGTCGGTCAGATCAATGCCTCCATCATCCGTGTAAACAAGGGCGGCGCGCTGATCATCGACAACACTGGCACCACCCGCTCAGGCACCCGCATCCTCGACACCACGGCCATCACGCTCAACTCCGCCGACGGCGGCTTCAACGGTCAGACCATTGTCCGCGGTTTCTCCACTCGCACCGATCAGGATGCGACTCTCGATGAGACAGTTGGCGTCGTGACGGCGGCCTCCGGTGCCAGCTACATTGGTATGGAAGCCACGACTGCCAATGATGATTCGGACATCATCGCGAGTGACATCTCGCGGCTGAACAACGCCACGCTCAACATTCGCGGCACCAACCTGGGCAGCACCAACGTCCGCAACAACCAGTTCCGCATCGTCACCGCCAGTGAGGCCACATTCATCTCCAACAACCTCGTCGGCGGCGCTGGTGCCGCAGGCACCAAGAACATCAGCATCGTGCCGTGGGCTGTCGGGGAAGACATCGGCTCCAATGCGCTCGCCGCCTCGAACATGGGCAACTCCCTCGTCACTTACATCAGTGGCGCTGGTTTCCGCCCGCTCGATTTCGCCACTGAGTACAACACCCTGGCTCTCGCAGGCACGACCGAAAATGCCCGCGAGTCGTTGAGCGCTGACCTGACCGGAATTGCCGGCAAGACGGTCAACTCGTTGGTCTTGAACAACGCCGCCACGGCGGTGGTCAACGTCACCGGTTCCGGCTCGGGCCAGACCTTGGGAGTCACCAGCGGGGCGCTGCTCTTCACTGTCAGCGGCGCGGTGACGAACACCGCCTACAGCACCATCCTCGGCGGCTTTGACAATGGTGTTACGGTGGGCGGCACCAACGAATACGTGATCAGCGTGATCAATCCCAACTCGTCCAACAGTCTGACGACCGGTTCCACCACGATTGGGAGCTCGATCGTCACCGTGGCCAGCACCACGGGCCTGCTGGCCGGAATGCCAGTTTTCGGTGCGGGCATCCCATCGGGTGCCACGGTGCTGAGCATTACGGATGCGACCCGCTTCGTCATGAGTCTGCCGTCCACCTTAAGCGCCTCTTCCCAGACCTATCAATACGCCACCCTTGAGAACCTCACGGCCAGCATCAGCGCTCCGCTGTCGTCCACTGCGGACATCACCAAGTCCGGACGTGGCACTTTGATCCTCAGTGGTGCCAACACCGCCGGCGGTGGTGCCAGGAAGACCACCCTGAACGAAGGCATCCTCCAAATCGCTGGTCTCAGCAACATTGGTGGTGCCACAGGATCATTGGTCTTCGCCGGTGGCACCCTGCGTCTCGGTGCAGGATTCACCGATGACATTTCACAGCGTACGATCGTCTTCCTCCAGGGCGGTGCCACCATTGACACCAATGGCAACGATCTTGTGCTCGCCCATTCAGTCGGCTCCGGTCTGGGAGACCTGACCAAAACAGGTGCAGGAAACCTGACGTTAAACGCTGCCGCCACTTATACCGGTGACACCATCGTTGCCGGCGGAACGCTGACCCTCGGTGCAGACAATGCCACCGGTGTCGGCGGGGATCTCAGCATCGGAGCCGCTGCCACGCTGAATGTGGGCCTCTCCCACATCACGGCCGGACTGGTGAGCACCTATGGCGACAGCCCTGCCATCCTGGGTACCGGCACCATCACTGCCAGCGCTGGCTTCTCCTTCGGGAATACCGGGGACATCAGCGTGGCCGCTGTTCTTGCAGGCAGTGGCGGACTGCTAAAAACACAGACCAACATGCTCACGCTTTCCGGGCTGAGCACCTTCTCCGGTCCCGTCGAAGTTCAAGCCGGCACCCTTAGCTTTAACACCATCACCAGCATCGGCGGCGGCGCTAGTTCATTGGGCAGCGTCACCAATGCGCAGGACGGCGTCATTCACATGGGGCTCACTACCGCAGCCACCACGCTGATCTACACCGGCAGCGGCAGCACCAGTGATCGCACCATCGGCATGCAGGGCACCACGGGCGCTGTCACTCTGGATTCTTCAGGCACCGGTGCGCTGGTGCTCGGCGGAGTTCATTTTGAAACCGCAGGCAACAAAACCCTCACCCTGAAGGGATTGTCCGATCCTCTGCTGGCCAACACCCTGGGTGCCATCAATGAATACGGCCTTGGCGTGCTGACCTTGATCAAGTCGGACACGAACACCTGGGTGTTCAGCGCCGCCAATTCCTACTCCGGTGCCACCAGCATCAATGACGGCGTCCTGCGCTTCATCGCAGACCAGAATCTCGCCGGTGCATTGAACTTCGGCAGCGCCAACTCCATCACCACGGCGGGCACGCTGGATCTCACCAGCGCCAGCGCCACCTTTGCCGGAGCGCTGCTGGTGCAGACCAACACCGCCTTGGAAACCAATCAGCTCCTCATCGGTGCCGGGAAGACCCTCACCGTAGGTGGCACCGTGACCTTGGGCAGTGGCGCGGCTTCTTCCACCACCCTGTTCGAAGCCTCAGGGGCGGGTGCCTTCAGCGTCATCAACACAACCGGTACCGGAGTGACCTTCCTGGTGGGCAACTCAAACACGAACATCGCCACCGCCGACTTCCGTGCGCTGACCACCATGAGTGTCTCCCTAAACACCACCAGCGGCATTCTTCAGGTAGGCAGCACCTCTACCACCAACAGCACCGGTTTCGGCACTCTGATCCTGGCGCAAAACACGACCATCACCGCCAGCGCGTTGACCGTTGGCGGCGGCGGCTCCTACAACGGCAACGCCGGACAGGTCAACGTGCTGAAGCTCGGCACCACGAGCAACGTCATCAACGTTGACGCGGTCAATATCGGCACCGGGTCGCGCGATCTGGGTTCCATCACCTTCTTCAATTCAAACGGCACCGTCACCATCCGTGCTGCTGACGGCGTGTCCGCTGCCGCCTTCAATATGGCTTCCATCAACGGCGTCACCGGAGCGGTGCTGCCTGCTGGCAATCGGAACACCTTTGATGTCACCGGACATACGGCGGATCTCCTGTTCAGCACGGTGACCATTGGCACTCAGACCGGGAGAACCGGACCGATGGACAACCTCTTTGCCTTCGACACAGGAACCCTGACCACCGGCAATCTCACCATGGGGTCCAAGACCGCCGCTGGCAACAGCACCAACGTCATCAACCTCGGCGGCGGCATCGTCACCATCGGTTCCGGCACGGGCAACGCCGCCACTCTCGCCAGCAACACCAGCACCGGTGTCGTCAGCTCCATCATCAATGTCACAGCAGGCACCGTCACCATCGGCTCCGGCAGCGGTCAGGCGCTCATCATGGGCAGCAGCAACACCAGCACCGGCTCGACCACCACCGCCCTCAATGTTTCCGGTGGGAATGTCACTCTCGCCACCACCGGCACCACCGCCGTGACCATGGCCAATGCCAATGCCGGCACTGCAAACGCCACCATTGGCATCACCAGCGGCACTCTGACCGTCCAGGGAGACATCGTGGGCGGCACGGGCGCAGGAACCCGCAACGCCGCCATCACCCTCAACGGCGGCACACTGAACATGACCGGCAGATCCATCGGTGCTTCGAGCAATGCCATCACCTTCAATGCCCAGTCCGGCACATTAAAAAATCTCGCCGAACTCAATGGCGGCGGTGCCTTCATCAAGACCACCACCGGCACTCTCTACATGGATGGCGTGAACTCCTACACCGGTGCCACGTCGGTCACGGCCGGAACGCTGCAATTCCTCAAGGAAACAGCGCTTTACAATAACACCCAGGCAAGCTGGACGGACACGCGTATCGTGGTCAGCAGCGGTGCCACCGCCGCATTCAATGTAGGCGGTGCAGGCGAGTTCACCGCTGCGGATGTGGACGTCATCAAGTCGCTCGGCACCGCCGGTGGCGGCTTCACCAATGGTTCGGTCCTAGGCTTGGATACCACCAACGCCGCCGGTGGCAGCTTCACCTATGACGGTGTTATCGCCAACACCAACGCCGGAGTAAACAGCGTCGGCTTCACGAAAATGGGTGCCAACACTCTCGCTCTCACCCAGACCAGCACCTACACCGGCCCCACCATAGTGGCTGCGGGCACCTTGCAGGTGGGCAATGGCACCAGCGGCGCTCTGGCCGGATCTGGCTCCGTCACTGTCAGCTCCGGCGCTGCACTTTCCGGCTCTGGCAGCATCGCCGGCAGCACTGTCATCAGCAGCGGTGCCGTCCTCGCACCAGGCGTGGGGGTCACTGGCTCCAACAATCAAACCCTGACTTTCACAGCGGCCAGCACGGCAGTGGATGTCCAGAATGGCGGCCAGATTCAGCTCGGCCTGACCTCCAGCACCCAATTCGATGCCGGCTACGACCTCTCGGGCGATGCCCTCACCTATTTGAACACCCACGGCGGTGCCACCGGCACTCCCTACACCACCATCTGGAACCAGTCGGGAAATTACGACAGCATCAAGCTGACCAACGGCACCTTCAATCTGGGTACCACCCTAGGTGGCACGGTCCTGGTGCTCGATAACGGCTCCACTCTGACCTCCGGGAGTATCTTCAAGCTCCTCGACTGGAGCACGGTGGGAGATTTGAACTCTCTGAAAGGCTCTGGCACTTTCACCATTGCGGATCTGGACCTCACAAGCCTGTCCCTGGGTTCCGGTCTCTTCTGGGACACCAGCGCCTTCACCACCTACGGCGTCATCGTCATTGTCCCCGAGCCTTCCCGCATCCTCCTTCTGCTGCTCGGCCTCTCAGGCCTCCTGCTCCGCCGCCGTCGCACAGTGCATTAATCGCTGCGGTTCGGCAGCGCTCTTGGGTGGGGCGGCTTGCCCTCAAGCCGCCGCCGCCGGAGCCCACGACACCTCATCTCTGCCGCGCTTCATGACCGTCAAAACGGATTTCCGGCAAGCAGTTGGACCAAGCGCCCAACCTCGCGCCGGGCACGCTCAGCGCTGGTAGGGCGGGGCTGTCCTCAGCCCGCCGCCGCCGAAGCCCATGCCCTTCGCGCAAGGAACAGTCTGCTAAACGGAAATAAGTTCTGCAAATTGCTAGAACCACCCAAGCCACGGCAATTCACAGACTTCCCCCATCCGCCTCTCCGCTCACGATTCACCCAGCTCTGTTTTGTAGTCCCGGGTTCGCTTCGCGGCTACGCAGCAGCCGGTTCCGGTTCTCCGTTCGTAGTTAGGGCTTCAGCCTGTCCGGTTCTGACAACGCCCCCCTCACCGCCCCACTTCCAGCAGCGTCGGCAGCTTGTGCAGCGGTGTGAACTCAGGAGTGGCAACTCCCACCGCCGGTTTCGTTGCCTGCGGATCGCTCGACTTCAAATACCGAAACAGCTCGCTCTCCGTGGTAAAAATCATCGTCGTGTCAGAGGTGATCAGCTGCTTGTACGTCTCCATCGTCTTGAGGAAATCAAACAGCTGCGCCGCTTCCGGTGTCTGGTTGTACGCCTTCGCATAAATCTCCGTCGCCTTCGCATCCGCCGTGCCTTCGAGTTCCTGCACCTTGCGGTACGCTTCGGACTCGATGGTCGCCAGATCACGCTCACGCTCACCATTGATCTTCGCCGCCTCGCCTTCGCCTTCCGCACGGTGCAGCTTGGCAATCTGCTCACGCTCAGAAATCATGCGCTGATGGATCGACTTGCTCACCGTCGGATCGTAATCAATGCGCTTGAAGCGCACATCCAGCAGCCGGATGCCATAACCCTCAATCTTCGGGATGGCATTCTTGAGAATCTCCGCCTCAAGTTCGACACGACCATATGTGATCGGCGGCAGCACTCCCAGACGTGTATCCGCAGTCGAAGGCGTGCTGCCCGTCGTGGTGACATTGCTCTCATCACGCACCGCTTTCCGGTCCTTCGTGGTCCGCACCGCTTCGATGAATTCATGCTTCGCGATGACGATGCGCGTCTCGCTCGCCAAGATGTCATCCAGCCGCGACAGCGCACGCCGCTCATCCGTGAGCTGGCGGAAAAACACCAGCGGGTCGTTGATCTCCCAGCGGCCAAACGCATCCACCACCACGATGACCTTGTCCTTCGTCGTCATGTTGGCCGAAGGGCCGTCCCATTCCAGCACCCGTTTGTCCAGGCGGTTGATGGTCTGTACAAAAGGCGTCTTCCAGTGCAGACCCGCGTCACGGATGGACTCTCCCACCGGCTTGCCGAACTGGGTGATCACCACCTGCTCCGTCTCGCTGACGGTGTACAAACCAGAGCTCGCCACGAAGACCAGCGCGAGAACAACTATCAAAAGAAGGGAGGATTTCATCGTGTGGCAGGGGCAGGTGTGGTTTGCGGTTCCGCCTGGCGGAGATTCATGAGCGGTAGAAACGAGGAGGCCTTGTCATCCAGAATGATCTTGCCCGGCACTTGGGACAGCACCTCGCCCATCGTTTCCAAATACAGGCGCTTCTTGGTCACCTCCGGTGCCTTCAGGTATTCGGCCAGCACAGACTTGAACCGGGCCGCATCACCTTCAGCTTCATTGATGCGTTTGGCCGCGTAGCCTTCGGCACCTTTGAGCTTCTGCTCCGCTTCGCCACGCGCTTTCGGGATGATCTCATTGTAATTCCCGCTCGCCGCATTGATCGAGGACTCCTTCTCCTGCTTCGCGCGGTTCACATCACTGAAGCTCGCCTTCACATCGTCCGGGGGATTGATGTTCCCCAGCTGGATCTGGTCAATCCGCACGCCCATGTTCAGCGCCGCCACCAGTTCGCGCAGGCGTTCCGCGCATTTGGTCTCCATTTCCTGTCGGCCAATGGTCAGCACTTCATCCACCGTACGATCGCCCACCACCTCGCGCATCACCGCTTGGGACAGGTCGCGCAGCGTCGGCACCGGCTCGCGAAAATTGAACACATACGCCACCGGATCGCTGATGTGGTACTGCACCACCCATTCCACCATCGCCGTGTTCAGATCCCCGGTGACCATCGTCTTTTCACCCTCCTGTTCACGAGCATCCACAAACTGATACGGGTTGGTCGCACCCCGGGTGCCAAAGCCAAATTCCAGCTTCTGCTGACGCAAAATCTCCACCAGCGTGATCTGGTCGATGCCCCACGGCAGCTTGAAGTGCAGCCCGGGGGTTTCCGTCTTCAAGTAACCACCAAAGCGCTGCACCACCGCCACGGATTCCGCCGGAACCTGATAGATCCCGGAATACACGCCAACCAGCAGAAACAGCACTCCAACACCAATGATAGCGAGTCGCGGGTTGAGGTGGATTTCGGGCGCATTCGCAAAGGGTCGTATCTCACTCATGCAACGAGGCTACCGCATTCCACGGTCACGGCAAAGCCTACTTCATTCCAAAGTCCGCCACATATTGTTCCACGATCACCTTCAGCTCCGGCGGCCTCGGCAAACCAATCGCCTCAGAGCGCGCGCCATCCACCTGCTGCGGCCAGTTGTCCACGATCCCCTGAATCCGCGCATCAAACGCATCCACAATCGGCCCCAGCGTCATCCCACGCTCCGCCGCCACCTCTTGAATCACCTTCTCCGCAATCTGTGGCGTCACCCGATGCGCAGGCAGCACATACGCACGATCCTTGCCCAGCATCTCCTCCGGCACTTCACTCAGCACAATGAACGACTCAATCACCGTCCGGTAACCCGTCATCGGGTGCGGCTGATCCCGCCGGATCGGCAGCATGCACGCCTCACCATTCAGCGGCTCACGAAACATCCCGCTCGCCCAGCTCGATGCCGCCGCATTCGGCTTGCCCGGACGCACGATCACCGTCGGCAGCCGCACACTCCGTCCATCAAAGTGCCCTTTGCGCGTGTGGTCGTTCACCATCATCTCGCACATTGCCTTCGTCATCCCATACGTCGTCTGCGGCAGTTGCTTCGTCAGATCCGACATCATCTGCGACATGTCCAGCCCGCCATAAACCGCCACGCTGCTCGCAAACACCACCCGCGGCTTGCCTTCTGCCGCGCGCGCCGCTTCAAACACATTGCGCCCTCCATCCAGGTTCACCCGCATCGCATCATCAAATCTCTCCTCGCACTCCCCGCTCACCATCGAGGCCAGATGGAAGATCACATCAAACTTCGTGCCCGTCGCTGCCAACACCGTCGCCCAGTCACCAATGTCACCTTGCACTTGCTTCACCCGTGCATCCGTCGGCTCCCCACGAAAAAACGCATCCAGCAGCACCATCTCCGTGATCGGCTTGCCGCACCACGTGCCGCGTTCCAGAAGCTTCTGACCAAGTTGCGAGCCAAGAAAGCCGCCGCCGCCGGTGATGATGATTTTCATATGTGGGTTGGGAAGGAGTTTGCCATCAGGCACCGCCTGATGTGAGTTCGTCCCGACATGAGCAAGCCACTCGCAGGACACAAGATCGGATTCGTCGGACTCGGCAACATGGGCCGCGCCAATGCACGCCACCTCCACACCGCCGGAGCCGATGTCGTCGTCTGGAATCGCAGCCCCGCACCCGCAGAGGCCGCCGTCGCCCTCGGCATGCGCCGCGCTTCCTCCCTCCCGGACCTCGCCCGCGAAATCGGCCCCGGCATCATCTGCATCAATCTCACCATGACCGACGTGGTCGAAGCCATCGTCTTCGGCCCCGGCGGCCTCATCGAAGGCCTGCACCCAGACGCCCTCATCATCGACTTCGGCACCACCGGCGTCCCCGAAACCAA
>NCCR01000302.1 GCA_002279765.1 Verrucomicrobia bacterium 12-59-8
TGCACAGTGTCAGGGTACTCTTTGAGCGTGGTGTGCACCTTCTTCAGCAGGTCAGGAAATGACGGAAACTGTCCTGCCATTGCCTGCTGCAGCTCAGCGATTCTGGACTGTACGCGGGGAATGACAACTTCCAAGGCTTCGATGCTTGCGTTCGGTGGCAGACTCATGATTCCTTAACTCCTTCGATGTCGTAAGCGCTGTCTAGCGTGATGGTTAGTGTTAGGCTGTGCGGATCAAACTTGTTGTGCAGAAACCACGGGATGTCTCCGTTCGCAAGCTGGAATGCGCGGTCGCGATACTTGGTGTCTCGGACTCCGCGGATGATGGTGCTGACCTGCGAGCGAGTAGTAAGCTGCAAAGATACAACGCGCTCCACCTTCAGCTTCTCCCAGACCGGAGTGTAGATTCCGCCTTTATGCTGTGCCATCAATCTCTCCTGCTTCATCCTCTGAGACTACGGTGTACTCTTGGCGCTGAACAGGAGCGATCAGGATTGTAGCCCTGACTTCTCCGTTGTCTCCGATGAACTGCTTATCCTTGACAACGCGGATGGCGTCCTGTTTAGCGAACAGAAACTCTGATTCTCCGAGCGCCTGCAGAACCTTCCGCTCTCCGCTGCGCTTCTTGTGTAGCCCGACAAGAAGGATCTGCAGCTTATCTGCTGGAAGGATGACAGTTACTGAGCGCTCGGTTACTAACTTCTCCCAGAGCTGCTTGATTGTTAGTTGGGCTGTGGTCATCTGTTTAGCTTGGAGTCGGAGTGAGGCTATCGGTCATTCTTTGCTATCAATCTTCAGCTAGGAAGATGGAGGGCAAAAAAGGGGCAGCCCGTAAGCTGCCCCAAAGGCCGAGAGGCCAGGAGGAAATTAGATGTCGAAGGTCTTCGGGGTGACTTCGGAGGTGAGCAGCGTCTGCGCGCGCGAATCCAGGTAGTCGTAGATCGGCTGCAGATCTTCCTTGGCGCCGGTGCTGGCGTACCACTGCTGCAGGTAGCCGCGCAGGGTGGCGATAAGCTGCTTCTTCTCGCGGACCGGAGCGAACTTCTTGACCATGAGTTCGGCGCCCAGCTTGATCTGCTTCTCGGTCTTGTCGCTGAGAGCGGATGCCATGACTGCGCAGTAGTCTTCCTCGAACTGCTTCCACAGATCTTCGCTGATCGCGGAGCCCTTGCGTTCCGAGACCGGGCGCGTTGCCAGAGCGATCAGCCGCAGAGCTGCAACGTCCAGATCAGCTTGGGTGAACGGCTCCTTGTCATTGACCTGCGAGCGCGCTTCAAGGTAGATTTCGGACTGCACCAGCGAAACGAGGAACTGAGCGATCTTGCCGGTGTCATCATCATTCAACGCAGTGACGATGCCATCCCACGTCGGGATCGGAACGTTCAGCTTGACGGTGTCGCGCTTGACCATGTTGCCCAGTTCATCCTTCTTGCTCTTGAAGAAGAAGGACATTTCTTCTTGCGAAACGAGGATGTCTTTCTGGACGAGGGCGGATGCGGTGGTATCATTCATGTTGCTAGACTCCTAGGTTGTTAGCTGCTACGGTGGAAAGTGGCTGCGCGTGGCGGATGCCCGCTGCAGTATTCATACTATACAGGACTGGCGGTCGGTTGTCAAGCCCTGTTTTGCTTTAGCTGGCTTCACTGGCTGCAGCACACATGGAAATAAACTCTTTTCTTAAATCTTCAGCGGCTTTGAAAACTCCAGGTACTGCTGCCGGCAGGGCATCTTTTACTTGCGCAAGTAGCCGGTGAATAAGTTCTACTTCCTGATCTGTAAGTTCTATTGTATAATAGATCTCGTGCTTGATTTTGATTTGCTTCATTTCAACACCTCCATCAGGATGACAACGATCATTGCAATAAAAGAAGCAGCTCCGAGCCACTGGATTGCGTACTTCACACCGAGAAAGAAGCCGTTGATTTCTTCTTGCTCATCATCTTTGCTCATGTTCTCCACACCTCCAGGTACAGGGTAAGCAGCGCGATGGAGATAAGGATGATGAAGCAGGCCTCGATCTCCGGATACATGACATCCTCACCATCCTTCGCGTGTTCTTCTTCCTGCATGCTGCGGAAGCCGATGAACACTGCGGTGAGGAAGCCGACCAACAATCCTGCTACGTAGATTCCGTATGCTTCTTGCATTGCAGCTTCTCCTTTGCTTGGCGGTACTGCTCGTTGATCGAAACTTCCAGCATTGTTTGCAGCTGTCGAAGGCACTCGGATTCTTTCCCGTAGTGTCGATAGTACAGTCTTTCCAGCTGACTTACACAGCCACGAAGAGTGCGCAGCTGCGCACCTTTTTTAAGGCCTGCTCGCTGCAGTTCAGAGGCTGGCCGGCTGTAGCGGATTTTGTACTTAACATCGGCACCGCACGCAGGATCAGCGGCCAAATGCTTACATTGGCTTTTAGCCCATGCGATATTCTCAGCTGTTGCAGGCATCCAAACAGTAATGTCATGTTGTCTGGAGTTCGGGCGCGTGCGTACAATCTTGATATATGTTGCTTTCATATCTTAAGCTCCTTGGTTACGTTGCTCAGTCCTGAGCACTGCTGCCTGCCCAAGAGTATGGTACTGCTGCCCGTTACCGTCCATTGCTGCGTCCAACTCTTTCCATTCCGGACCATGATCGTGCGCAGTTTGGCCGAACCAGCGGTGACAGTACAGGTGCGCAAGCTCGTGCGGAATGGTGTAGAACAGCATGTCATCCATGTCAGCGCGCAGGTAGGTCGGGCTGATCTTGAGGAATGCCTTGGTGCCGTTTGTAGATTGCGCTACTGCCGCACAGTTACCTACGTCCATGTACAGCGTCTGCACCTCAAGATCGAAGCGCTGATTGGGATAGGCTGCCTTCAGCTTGTCGATGCAGACATCAATGCGAGTCTGAACTGCCAGCTTGCACTGGTCGATCTTAGTCTGCTGCATCTCGAACAGCTCTTTGTCTGCTGCCTTGGAATCGAACTTGCCTTTGAAGAACAGTGCCTTTTCTTCCAGCGTATTGCCTTTGATCGCCTGATTCTTGCAAGCGCGAGCCAGAGCGTCAGCCGGGCAGAATACGTGCAAGTACTTCTTGGCGCGGGTGAAAGCTGTGTACACTAGCTCGCGAGTAAGCTGCGTCTTGTGCGTCTCGTGGAACACGCAGAACACTCGATCGTACTCCGAGCCTTGCGACTTATGCACAGTCAGCGCGTAGGCGAACAGCAAGTCATTAACTTCCTTGGCTGTGCTGATAGTCTCGGTGACATCCAGCGAAGGAATGTATAGGTCGATGATGTGCGAGGATTGATTGACTCGATCTTCGACGCCGGAGCCAATGCTGTCGAGCAGCGCATCTACATCTTCGATGCTTTCCTCCGTCAGGTCAGCAAGAATGTCGCCAATGGGAGCAGACTTGCCGCCTTCCAGATTACCCCAGCGATCCAGATAGACTGACTTCGGCTCTGGCGACTTGCCAAGATAGGTGCCGTTGTGCGTGATCTTGGTGATGACTGCATCTTCCTTCTGATACAGGACGCGATCGCCGACGGCAAAGTAGTGCTTGTTGAATCCTGCGATGATTTCGCAGACTTCGGCGTTCCGCGCACGACCTAGGAAGTTGGCAATCTTCTTGTTGATGTTCGCAGCGCTAACAAGGTAGTTGCCGGACTTGCCACCGTACTCTGCGCCGTGCGGACACAGGATGATGTCTTCCATCGGATCGTACTCACCGCGCTCCCAAGCCATCTTGAAGAACAGCGCCATGTTGTTAATTGCGCGCTCCGGATGAACCTGCTCCTGCCACGGCTGAATGCGCAGCGAGCCGTGCTCCGTTGATACATTCCACTTTTCCAGTCCGGGCCAGCGCTTGCGCTTCCTGCCATCCTCCGTAGTGTAGGTTTCTGCCTTGCCCGGCTGGAATTCTTCTACGCGGCCATCGTCCAAAGTTAGGGCACAGCGCAGGATCGGAGACAGCAAGGCTTGGCGATAGACTTCAGTTAGCTCGATGACAGGAAGCTCGAGCATCTTGAAGCCTAGGATCGCGGTATCGAAGACTGGCGGGAGCTGGCGGATGTCGCCAAGATAGATCCGCTGGCACTTGTGCGGCAGCGCAGCGTCTAGCATAGCGTGCAGATCGCAGCCAATCATCGAACCTTCCTCGAAGCCAATGGCGCGCAGGCAGGATGGTAGCGGGTTGTACCTGTTGCGCGACGGCTCGAAGCGCATCGTATTCTTGCCGCTATCTTCGTCCAGATAATAGACTGGACCGAACTCCAGCAGCTTGTGGATGGTGATGGTGTGTGCCTTGACATCATCCGGCATTGCGTGCCGGATGTTATTTGTTGCTTTGTTCGTGAAGCTGACGATTGCGACGCCCGGCAAACCTTCCTGCAGATACTTTGTACCTTGATCGATGCCGATGGGAGGAATGCGGCCGCTGTTAATCAGCGCACGGATGCAGCTGCGCATCGAAGTGGTCTTGCCTGTTCCTGCGCGGCCCAGAATCACGACATCCTCGCCGCGCGCAATCCTGTCGCACGCTTCTTGCTGTTTTGCGTTAAGCGTGATGTCATCCCGAGCAACGCCTACGACTTTGCGCTGCAGAACGATGTTCTGCTCAGGAGATGCAGGCTGCTCAGGTTCCTGCTCAGGTTGGGAGATGTTCGGCGGTCCGGGCTGCTCCGCAGCCGAGGGAGGTGTTCCGTACGCAGCTTCCAGAACGTTCTCCACAGCTTCCGCTGCAGCTTCATCATCCAGCGTCTTGTTGCCGATGATGTTGCTAAGATCGATGCTATCTGCTTTGGCTACGTCGGCTGTTGCTTGCTCCAAGGATGCCGGGCTGATTGCCTTCTTGCTATGCAGCTTGGCAAGCAAGGCTTGAATCTTTGCTTTCTGCTCTGCGGTCTGTGCCATGTTAAACAGTCTCCCGATTGGTGAATTGAAGTTTCAGACTTGCATTGTATCGCACTAGGGCCGGAATGTCAAGCGCTATTCCGTCGTCACCTTCCTGCGCAGGATGGAAATCCCAAACAGGAATGAACAGTGCTATCCACTTGCCGCTGATGTGCTTCCTGAACAGGATCAGAGTTTCTGCGTGCTCGATAGGCTTGCGAGGATGCGCGATAACCTTCCTGCCGTTGGTCGGAAGCAGCAGCTGCGCGTAAGACTGCGGAGCTTTCCTGTCAGGTACAGGAACAAACTGCACATCAAACGCTAGGGCAAGCTGCGCAGGATTGACAAGAGGGTACAGGCGATAGAAGTAGCGCACGCAATCGCAGGCTTCCAGCTGCTCAGG
>NCCR01000048.1 GCA_002279765.1 Verrucomicrobia bacterium 12-59-8
AGCAGAGTATCCAAAATCGCAATCTTCTTTACGCCCTCGGCTGTCATGCCGATCGGGAACCACCAATTATCGCTGTTTCTAAACCGCCAGCGGTCACTCACCACATCAAACTCAATCTTACCTCCAAGCATGTCTTCCAGTCGGCGGCGTGAGTCAGCGAACTCAGGATAGTTCTTGCCCTGCGTCGTGGACTGCGCCAGCGCCCGGGCCAGATCCAGATAGGTATCATCAAATCCAAAGTCCTGCTCGCGCTCTCTCGATTTAAGGATGATCTTCTGAAGCGACAGCACCTCCTTGGCAGGCAGAAACACGGAATTGCTAGCGCGCGGCGGGACCCGATTGTCGAAAGGCGTAAAGACTTTCTCCGTCTCGCTGTCAAAGCCATAGCTGAAGGCATTGCCGTCCACTGAGCAGCTGAAGCGCAGCCCCTCTGCGGTGCCCTTGGTGACCAAATCACCAATTCGCTTTTGGTCCGGCTGGAAGGTCCAATATAGCTTGTCCCAGAGAATCTCTTCTGCAGTCCGGGGGTCATCACCGCGCCGAAACTCCTCCAACGTCCGCATCGCGGTGTAGAGAGACTTCAGTAAAAAAGTCTTTCCGCTGCCGTTGTTGCCGATCACAAGATTGATCGGCCCAAGGTCATTCCATTCGACCCGGTTCATCGGGCCGAAGTTAGTGAGTTCTAGTCGTGTGATCATGATTCGCGTGGTAAATATTAGAGAGTCAAACGTCGGTTACAAGAAGCTTGCCACGCTCAGATGCTTCGGCCGCAGTGTGTCGCGCTGAGTGGTGAGCGTGAGGAATTGTTCGGGAGCAATGATGCCAAGCGCTTCCCACGGCCGAATAAGCTGGCAGGGTGAAGCGGGCTTCGTTGGTGACGATGAAATGTTCGAACCTCACGCTGCCTCACATGGCGGACTGAGGACAGTCCGCCCTACCCGCCTGACGCTACGCGCTTCACCGCGGCCTGCAGCACAGCCTCCTGCCGCTGCGCCATCTCACGCGCCTCTTCCGGCTCATGGTCGTCCCAGCCGGCGAGGTGCATGAGGCCATGCACAAGGTAGAGGGCGATCTCGTGGTCGAGGGGCTGGCCGTGCTCGGTGCCCTGCCGCAGCGCGGTGTCGGCGCTGATGAGGATCTCGCCGTGGTGGAAGGTGATGACGTCCGTGGGCGTGGGATCGTCGAGGAAATCGGCGTGGACGCGGGCGATGTCGGCGTCATTGACGATCGTGATCTCGATCTCCTCCAGCGAGGCGAGCGGGGCGTCAGGGGATGTGAGGGCGGCGAGGCAGCCGGGCAGCGCGGCTTTGCCGATGCGGCGCAGCCAGGGCAGCGGGATGGCGTGGGCTGTCTGCCGGTTGTAAATGCGGAGCTTTGGCAGCGGCATCAGGCGGCGGAGGCAGGAGGCGATTTACGGCTGCGGGTCTTCTTGACGGCACCTTCAGGGGCGGAGGTGCCGGTGAAGGAGGCTTCGACGATCTTGTCCGAGTCAGATACCGTGGCCTCTTCGTCTCCCACCAGCACGGGACGGCTTTCGTCACGCACGGGTGCCTCACGCGCGGGCTTGGATTCAATGGCCTTCTGATACTTGATGCGGCCATGCATCATGCTGAGCAGGGTCTTGGCAAAGCTGGCCTTGATCTTGGCGAGTTCCGCGATGGTGAGATCACATTCATCCAACTGGCCGTCCATCATGCGCGCCTGCACGATGTCTTTGATCATCGTCTCAATGCGTGAGGCATTCGGTTTTTCGAGCGTGCGGGAGGCGCTCTCCACGGCATCGGCCAGCGAGATGATGGCGGACTCCTTGAACTGCGGGCGCGGGCCTGGGTAGCGGAAGGTTTCCTCGCTGACCTGCGGCACATCGTCCTCCTTGGCCTTGCCGCCTTTCACCAGACGCTCCACCTCGGCCTTCTGATCCAGCGCCTGGCGGTAGAAGAAATAGGCCAGCGAGTTGCCGTGGTGCTGCTCGATGACGTCGATGATGCGGGAGTTGAGGTTGTGCTTGATGGCGAGATCGACGCCGTCTTTGACATGCGCGATGATGACCAGCGCGCTCATGCGCGGGGTGAGGTCCTCATGCGGATTGGCCGAGGGGTCCATATTCTCGATGAAGTAGTCCGGTTTGCTGAGCTTGCCGATGTCATGGAAGTAGGCGCACACGCGGCACATGCTGGCACTGGCGCCAATGTTTTCGGCGGCGGCCTCAGCGAGGTTCGCGACGACGAGGCTGTGATGGTAGGTGCCGGGCGCCTCGATGCTGAGCCGCCGCATGAGCGGGTGGTTCAAATCTCCGAGTTCCAGCCAGGACACATCCGTGGTGACGCCGAAGACGCTCTCCAGCACCGGCAGCAGGCCGCCCACGGCCATGCCGGTGACGACGCCGATGAGCAGCGGCAGGCCCACCATGCGCCCGAGTTTTTCCTCCATGATGACGCCTGCCGCCTCGTGCAGCAGGAGCGAGTAGGCCGTGGCCACCAGACCGACGTAAAGCCCGGCCATGAAGAGGCGGTTGCGGCGGCGCACACGCTTGGTCAGCAGCACGCCGGTGAAGCCGAGCAGGGCCGAGGTGGCCATGTAGGTGGGCGCTGAAATGGAAATGCAGACCAGCACGCCCAAGAAGGTGGCGTAAATCGCCCCAAAGAGGCCGATGCGCCGCCCGAGAATCACGGACAGCACCAACGGCCCAAAGGCATGCGGCAGCACGATGGCCTTGAGCGTCTTGCCCCAGCTCTGGCTGAAGGACAGGTCCAGCATGAGCACCACCAGCGCGAGGTGGGTGAAAATGGTGCCCAGCACGAGCAGCAGCACGCCGTTGTCACAGATTTCCCGACGGAGCACCACGCGCTCATGCACCACCATGGCAAAACCAATGGCCGCAGCATACAAAAGGTGCAGCCAAGTGACGGCGGGCAGGCCTGCCTCCACCTGGGTGCCGAGGCGCATCAGGGCACCTACACCGATGAAGAACAGCACATAGGCCCCGACGGTACCCGCCGGATGCGTGCGCATCTCATCCAGCAAATCCCCCTCCTGGTGCTTTCGGCGGGTTTTACCGCAGGAAAGCCCTTCGCGTTGCAAGCGGGCACGACGAATGGACTCAAACATGATTTAAAAGAATGGGGAAGACGCTCCGAACCTATCATACATCGGCGCTAGGACAAGAATCTTTCCCTGCCCCTCCCATAATTTGAGTCATTGTGTCTCATTTTTACGACTGCGCCCGGATTGATAGGCCTCAATGATACGCTGTACGACCGGCAGGCGAACGATGTCTTTCGGGGCAAACGCCACGAAGCGCACACCTTCCACGTCCTGCAGCAGTTCGACCGCCTCTTTCAAACCCGACTTCACATGACGGCGCAGGTCAATCTGCGAGGGGTCTCCCGTGACCACGCAGCGCGCACCATCGCCCAGGCGCGTCAGAAACATCAGCATCTGCTCGGTGGTCGTGTTCTGCGCTTCGTCGAGGATGATGAAGGCATTTTTCAGCGTCCGGCCACGCATGTAGGCCAGCGGCGCGATCTCGATGCTGCCGCGCTCGATGAGGCGCTCCGCCTCCTCGGGCTCCAGCATGTCATAGAGGGCGTCATACAGCGGACGCAGGTAGGGGAAAATCTTCTCCTTCAAATCTCCCGGCAGAAAGCCCAGAGCCTCGCCAGCCTCCACGGCAGGACGGGTGAGCACCAGGCGCTGCACGACCTTTTCTTTGAGGTAGTGCAAACCCTGCGCCATCGCGAGATAGGTCTTGCCCGTTCCCGCCGGACCCACGCCGAACACGACCTCGCACTCCCGCATGGCCTGCACGTAGGCGATCTGCCCGCGCGTCTTGGCCAGCACGGCGGGGCGCTTGCCGGAGCCGAGCAGTTTGAGCTGCATGATGGCGTCCGCCGGGGCGTCGCCAGCATCGCGCTGCACGCTCTCCACCACCAGACGCACCATGCCAAAGGACACCTCGCCACCATTGCGCCGCACCTTTTCGAGCTGGGTGAAGACATCACGGACGGCAGCCAGTTGGTCGGCCTCCCCTTCCAGCCGCACCCAGCCTTCACGACTGGTCACATTCACGCCAAACGCATCCCCCATCAGCCGCAGACTGCCGAGGTCATTGCCAATCAGCTTTTGGAGGAACTGCGGCGTCTCGTAGGTGAGCGTTTCGACGGGCATCTGCGATCAACGATAACCATACGCCAGCGCCCAGAGCACGCCGGCATCCGTCTTTGATTTCAGCTCGAAGACGATCTTGTAAGTGCCGGTCTTCGGCGGATTGACACGCACGCTCATGAAGAACTTGTCTCCCTTGGAGTCGATCTGCACCGGCTGGTTTTTTTCATCAAAGACCTTCATGTCGAGTTTGACCCCTTCCTGGCTCGTGCCGAGCCAGAAGGCGTATTCGTTGCCCTTGAAAAGCTGGTGGGTGATCATGAGCTTCTGCCCGCTTTTCACCTCGCCGTTCCAGTAGTCTTCCCGCACGATGAAGCCCTGCTCCACAAACGGAGTCGCGGCCTCCATGGCAAAGTCATGGGACTCGTCCACGGTCGCGTAGACGCACGTGGCTCCCAGCACCAGCAGACAGGCGGCGGCGAGAACTTGAAAGCGGGACCAGGGGCGTTTCATTTGGGGGTATCTTTCGGAGGAGATCATGAAGGTGAAGGGCACCGACTACTTTTTCGCCAGGATTTCAGTCAGCAGACCGTCGCAGGTCTTGCCAATGTCCGAGACGGCATCTTTTGAGAAGCCGTCCACCGCGCTCTCCATCTGCTTGAGCACGGAGGAGAGGCCCTTTTGGATGGATTTCACCACATCGTGGTCGCGGGTGCTGCCGGGCATTTTGGCGATGCTGCTCACGAAATGCTCCACCAGCATCGGCTGGTTCAGCAGTTCCGCACGGTCGGCGGAAAAACTCTTCTTCACCACGGAGGTCACGGAGGCCGTGCCGCGCAGCCAGCCGCCGAGGCTGACGCACTGCGAGAGGTCCATGTCCTTCATCTGCTCCATCGTGTCGCGCACGGTCTTCTGGGTCTGGTCAAACTCCTTGCGGATGGCGCTCCAGTTCCCCTTGTCTGCGGCGTCCAGGATGGCCTGGGCATGCGGCAGCACGGATTTGCTGAGGCCGAGGCTCTTGGAGAGGGAGATGACGTCATGGCCGATGTCCTTCACGGCTTCCTTGTCCTCCGCCTGCACGGCCACAAAACCTTCCGCCACGGTGTAGCCAAAGAGCAGGGAGAGCTTGGTGCGGTCGCTGGTGGTTGGCATGTCCTGCTTGCGCAGTTCGGCCTGCCAGTTGGGCTCGCCGAGTTTGTCGAGCACGGAGAAGACCTCACTCGGGACCGGGACGATGACGTCGTCCACGACCTTGCCTGGGAAAGCGAGCGGATCAAACTCCTCCACCCCCTTGGTGCCCTGAGGAGCGGCGGTGAGAGGCAGACTGCCAGCCAGCAGCAAAGCAGCCGACAGAGCAGGACGAAGGAACAGGGAGCGTTTCATGACAAAAAAGAACCGGGGGGTGAGAGCGCAGATTGTGACAGGACAACTCAAGCCGCATAACCCTCAAATCGCAACTGGTTTGACCAGTAACCATACGAAGCGCAGGCCGTGCGCAGCGCACCTCTTTTCACCGAGAAGAAGAAGAGCCGAGAAAACGGGAGAGCCTGGAGGGCTCCATGCCGAGCGCCCTCTGCAGCCCCCCGCTTGATTTCCAGCCTCATTTCCAGCCATAGACCACGCCAGCCTGCATGCACTGGGGGAAAAGCAGGCAGACGCCGCTTCGTTTCCCGTTTCCACCCCTAGAGGCCCTCGTGGTGGAAACGAAGGCGGTGAGGGATTCCCGACCGTCCTAACTGAACAAAAAGCCCTTCACATTCGTCTTCAGCCGTTCCAACTCGGCCTCATTGTGGGCCAGCATCTCGTGCTCCCAAGTTTCGTTGGTGTTGTGATCACAGTCAGAGGCCAGGCATTTGCCCAGCGTTTCAAGCTTGCTACCTTCTTCAGCACGGACGCCCATGGACGCGAGCAGCCTTTCGGGCTCATCTGAGCAGCTGAGGATATAAAAGCGGCTCTTCAATTCTGCTGGAATTTCGCTCAAGATCTGATCACGCCTTTCGGAGTGACCATCAAAATCGATGACCAGCAGGACATGCCGTTTTGGAAATTTGCGCATCAACGGAACATGCTCATCTTTAACTGACTTCACTGCCACGAGCCATCCCCCGGCGATGTTCTGCACATCCATCCTCCTGAAATTCACCGCATGATGGTTTCTAAAACCCACCAGAATTTGCCGGTTGGCATCATCTTCTGGCAGCACCAAAAGGTGAGGCAGATAGTTGTTAGCGCTCATGGCTCGATCTCTCCACGCGTGAGCGCGCCAATCAGGTCTCCGGTATAGCCAATGCTGGCGAGGGATCTGATCTGGGAGGGCTCCAGGTGATTGCGCCGGAAGATGACAAAGGTGTTGTCGTCCGAGAACTGCCGGATGGCCTCGGCGTTGTGCGAGGTGGCGATGAACTGCCCCCCGGCCTGGAAGGCACGCCGGAGATCCGTGGCGAAATTGGCGATCTCCGAGAGGGCCAGATAGTTGTCAGGCTCATCCCAAAAGCACAGCAAGGGGCCATACGCCTCATTGGCTGCCATGGTCAACGCCCAGAGGACCATGCACTTTTCACCGTCCGAAAGGAGTTCAAAAGGGATAGATGAGGATTCCTTCTGTCCTTCAAACTGTACCACGAGGCTGCGCGAATCCTTGCCGACCACAGGATTTTTAATGTCCTTCAGGTCAGGCATCAGCAACTTCAGGCTGGCATCGATTTTCAAATAAGCAGCCGGAGCATGCGCGAGGAGGCCACTCCACCAACCGCCCAGGTTGATGCCATCAGCATTGGGATGCAGGGTTTCGTCTGTGGAATTTCCGTCGATAAGAAGCGGCAGGGGGCGCAGGATGATCATGTGTGCCAACCACTGCTTGAAGATGTGCACTGGATCTGTCTCTTTGCCCGCCATCATTGGGAGCCAGACCAAGTGCCGGTCTATAGGAAAAGTGAGGTCCAAGTCATCCTCATCCCAGAAGTTAGTGGCTACTCCCTCCGCACTACGTGCAAATTTTGGTTTCCCTGCGATTGTCAGGGACTCTTCAGCCACGCGCAGTTCTTTCGCCCCCTTCGGCAGCTCGAACGCCAGCTTGTACTCGTAGCGGACTTTTTCGATCTCCACCTCCAGTTCCAAACGCACAGGGACTTCAGCGCGCCCATGGCTGATGTCTCTTGGTAACAGAAGATCATCCACCTTATTTATTCCCCTGCCAATCTGCTGCAAAATTTCCAATGCATAACCCACCGACGATTTGCCCGACCCATTCTTGCCGATCAGCAACGCCGAGGAGAGCCCGCTGACGGGCAGCTCGAAGTTTTCGAGGCTTCGGTAATTGTGAACATAAAATCGCTGAATCATGGCGGCGGGTCAGAAGTCATGCGTGTTTTTGAATTAGGCGGCACAGCACCACACTGGGTGATGTCGCAGAATTGGCAAGAATTCAAACGCGCAGCTTCCCGCTCTCGGCGGCGGTTGGAGGACCAACCGCCCTACCTTCTCGCGCTACGCGCGAGACCACCCGCTGCTGGGCGCCCCCACCCTCAATCCAGGCCGACACCCACCCTCGGCCCATCCTCCACCGCCTCGTACTCACGCCCTTTCTTGCGCACCAAACCGGCGTTCATGAGCTTGCGGGCCCATTTGCTGACGGTGCCGCACTGGACACCGAGCATCTCGGCCAGTTCGGTGGCGTTGACGATGCCTTCGCGGATGTGGGCCAGGAGGGCGTCGAGGTTGCCGTAGGCCTCGCAGCTCACGGTGATCTGGCTGCCCTCGTCCTTCAGTGCCCAGCGCAGGGGCATGGCATCGCGCCCCTGGCAGTTGCGGCATTTGGAGAAGCGGGTGATGAACTCCTTGAAGCGGGACTCGTCCTCCGTGGCGTCCTTCAGGCTGAGGATCCAGTGGGCCATGTCCTCACGACGGGAGGCCCCGCGCATCTCCCCATTGCGCCCGGCGTGGTGGATGATGATGACAGTAACACTGCGCCGGCGCAGGCTCAACAGCCACTCTTTGAGCTTGTCGAAGTCGTCGTTCTCATTTTCACGCATGCCGATCTGGCTGGCGCTGAGATTGTCGATGATGAGGACGGAGCCGTCCGACAGCATGGAGGAGAGGCCCGTCTGGTGCAGAGGCTGGGCAATGTTCACACTGAGGCCCTGGTCCATGTAGAGGTGCTCATTGCTCAGCCAGCGGAAGTTGAGCGAGGTGATGCCGAGCTTCTCCGCGCGCTCCCTGACGTCCGGCACGTTCATCTCGGCATCGAAGTAGAAGACCCTGCGCGGGGCCTCCCCGGCCTGCCAGGCACCGAGGAGGCAGCCCTCCGCCAGGGCATTGCCAATGAGCATGGCCAGCCAGGTCTTCCCACCGCCGCGCGGGGCAAAGAGGTAGCCGAGATCCCCCTCCCGCAGCCATTCCCCTAGCAAGCGGGGCCGAGGCGTGATCTGGGTGTGGCGCAACTGCTCCGGCGTGAGCAGGGAGCGGGCAAAGTCCGGCGGCTCCGGCGGTGACGGGGTACCAGGAGCAGCGGTGGGCTGGGATGGGCTGGATTTGAGGGCGGCGAGCTGCGCCACGAGTTCGGTGATGTCTTTCATAAGATTTGGAAGATCAGGTTGAGTTCGTCGAGATTGGGCGTGGGGGTGGTGAGCAGTGCGCCGAGGTCCTTGCAGCCGTCGGGAAGTTGCTGGATGTCCACGGTGACTCCGGCATTGCGCAGGTCCTTCAACCACGAGGCAGCGGCATTCAGGCCGGCGGAGTCCTGATCTGGCACGATGCGGACGTGGCGGCCGGAGAGAGCCTTGAGCAGCGTGGGATCGCGCTCCAGACGTGAGGACGCGCTGGTGGCCGCCAGCACCGTCCAGGACTTTTCCATGTCCACCAGCGCATACGCGGTGAGCGCCTCCAGCAGGCTCACAGCCCCCTCCACCAGCAGCACATGCGGTGCCTCAAAAAGCAGGCCGTGTCCCAAGAAGGCACCTTCGCTGCCAGGCAGGTTTTTGGCCTTGATGGGCTTGCCCTCCGCATTCGTCAGCGGCTGGCCGTCCATCCGACGCACCTGCGCAAAGCGGCCCTCGTGAACCACAAAGCAGTCGTGGCCATCCAGCTCGCAGGCCTTGAGCAGACCATAACAGTGGGCGATGTACAAGCCATCCCACGGGATGCCGCGCAGCCGGGCAATCGTCAACATCTCCTCCTGGCTCACACGACGCAGCTCAGGCCACTGGCGGCGCTGCCAGGCCCGCCGCTCCGCCTCGTTCTCCACGCCAGAGGCCGTGTGCGCCTTTGAGGCCAGAGGGCGGTCTGGCAGCAGGTAACCCTCCGCCTTGCCGGAGCTGCTCGCGGCGCTGCGCAGCTTGCGCCGCAGCTCGGCCTCCGACCACTGCGGCTTGCAGTCCTTGTTCCAGGCCAGCAGCAGCGGCAGCGCCTTATCCACACTGAGGCTGAAGCCCTTCACCAGCGCCTGCGCGGCGGCAAAGGTGGCAAAGTCCCCGCCCTGGCCGGACACAGCCACGGGCATCTTGGCCAGATAGGCGCTGGCACGCTCGAGGGTGGTTTTCTTGGCAGCGGGTGGCGGCGGGCCACGCCGGCATGCAACAGGTGTGATTGATGACATGATCTGCTATTTTCTTAGAGGATATGGTATGCGGAATCGGCAGAGGTGCAGGAAGCACCGCCGCATGGGCACAAAGGCCCTGACTGCGCCATGCACCGGGTGGTAGGTCCGGGCATCCGCGTCTCACAGGTACTGCGACCCTCAGCGCCCGTCCGGGTGATCACCCGGCCAGTCACGAAAACCGCCTGGCACCGCATCCGCGTGACCCGCGTGTGAACCACGCCAGCCCCTGAGATACTGCGCCGCCCGCCTTTCCAGCCATAGACTTGAACTGGTCCGGTGGGGTGATTATCACCTAATTCCACGAACTGCATCATGCAACTGCAAATTGAAACAATCGCAGCCCCCAGCGGTAGCTAAACCGGTCCCTACCTTCGTTTCCATTTTTGAGCCTCTAGGATGGAAACGGGAAACGAAGGCGGGAGTATGAGGCAGCCGTAGATGGGTGTGGCGACAGCCCGCCCGTCTGCGAGCGTACGGAGAAACTGGGGCGTACAAACGCCCTCGAAGTCGGGCGGTTTGGCGCAGCGAAAGGCAGATGATTGCGGCAGCACCACCCGCCAAACACACCCCACCTACGACCGGAGCGTAAACGCTGAAACGCTACCCCATCCGCGGCAGCACCTCGACCACATCCGCCAGCACTCGCCCGCTGCCATGCCTCAGCTCATTGCAACGGCCAAAAAGGATCTGCCCGCTGGTCGCCCCCAGCAGATCGGCAAGGCGCTGATCCACGGAGATGCGGAAGTAGCCACGCGGGTGGCTGGAGTGCGGGACTTGGTAGCGCTCCAGAATGGCACCGAAGGGCACGAGGCCTTCGAGGACGAGCTTCTGCGCCTCCTCAGGCAGAATGTCGAGGTGGATGCCAATGGCACCAAACTCGACGGGCATGCCGTCGGTGTGGCGGTGCAGCACGGAAGCACGCACGAGGTAGTTGCCGATGCGGGCATGCGCGGCCACGTCCAGGTCGATCTCGCTGGCGTGAAACTCCCGCAGGTGGGGCGTCATGTCCTTGTCATGCACCAAGAGAAAGCGCTCCTGCTCGGCCATCTCCAGGGGATCGACAAAGGTGACGCGTGGGCGCACACTGCCGATGCCGTAAAAGAAAATCAGGGGTGCCAGGATGTCCTCGTCCTGCCGGGGTGCCTCGTTCATCGCCGTCGTCGTTTGGCTTCAGGTATAGCGGGCGTACTGGCGGTGCTGGGGCAGGAAGAAGTCATGCAGCAGGCGGTCCACCTGGAGCAGGCCGTCGCGGGTGAGCGTGACACCGGCGGGGTCCAGCGTGGCAAAGCCTTCCTTGGCCAGGTAGTCGAGCTGCGGACCGAAATGCTTGCGTGGGTCTTCGCCGAATTTCTTAACGTAGTAGTCGAACTCGCTGCGGCCGAGCTTGAGCTTGAGGATGAACTCGCGCACGAAGCGGTCTTCTGCCGTGGTCTGGTAGGCGCGGTAGATCGGCATCTGGCCGGCATCCAAAGCCTGCATGTAGGGGCCCACGTCGGACTGGTTCTGGTAATGCACGCCGCCGAGATGGCCGAAGGAGGCCACGCCGCAGCTCAGCAGGTCCGCGCCTTCCCAAAGGGAGTCGCGATAGACGAACTTGATGCGCTTCGTGTCCTTGACCACGGTGTAGGCGCTGGTGACGGTGTAGCCGTCTTTTTGGAATTCATCGAAGGCGTAGCTGACCCAGTCGCGCTTGGTCTGCCAGTCGGCCACGGGGGCGGTGACTTTGCCCTCGGCCTTCATCTGCTGGTACATGGTGGTGTTGAAGGGCACCTCCATCTGGTAGATGGTCACGGCATCCGGCTGCAGGGCGATGGCTTTCCTAACGGTGTCCTTCCAGTTCTCCCAGGTCTCGTTCATCATCCCGGCGATGAGGTCGATGTTGATGTGCTCAAAGCCGAGCGTGCGGGCGAAGCGATAGGCCTTTTCGATCTCGCCGCTGCGGTGCGCGCGACCGTTCGTTTCGAGAATGTGATCATCGAAATTTTCCACGCCAAGGCTCAGACGGGTGACGCCAATATCGCGGATGCCGGTGAGCTTGACTTCATTGAGCGTGCCGGGTTCGGCCTCGAAGGCGACTTCTTCCGCCTCGTCCCAGGGGATCATGTCCTTCATGCGGTTGGTCAGGTCCTTGAGCTGCGGCACGGAGAGGTAGCTGGGGGTGCCGCCGCCGAAGTACACGAAGTGCGCCTTGCGGCCCTTCAGATAAGGCTGGCTGGCGAAGCGCTCCATCTCGCGCATCCCGGCGTCGATGTAAGCCTTCACTTCCTGCGCATTCTTGTCGGTATAGACTTTGAAATAGCAGAAGTGGCAGCGCTTGCGGCAGAAGGGGATGTGGAAATAGACGCCGAGCGGGATGTTCGCAGGGGCGGGCTGCTGCAGCACGGCCTCCACGGCGGAAACTTGGTCAGGTTTCCAGAAGGAGAAGGGCGGATAGTTGGAGACAAAGTAGTTGCCAGCCTCGGTCTGTTCGACCTTTTTCTCCGGAGCGGGAGTTTCGAGCGCGGTTTGCATGATGGGGGTGAAAGAATAACGGCTGCCGAGGGGAGTTCTACGAGCAAAATTGCGCCGAAGCGAGACGAAGGGGAAATTTAATGCCTAATGACGAATGCTGGGTGGATTTTAACCCCAACTTCTTGTCAATGGGCACCGTGAGGTCGTGGTGCGGGGGGCTCAGAGCATGCGTTCTCAAGGTTGCATGCCCCACTGCTCCCATTGAGTGAGCCAGGCATTGAACCGCGTGCATTTGGCACGCATGACGTCCAGTCCGATGTTCGATGCCACGCAAAAGGCGTTTGACGCCTTCAGCATGTAGTAGTTGGGGATGGCATTCATGATGCGTGCCGCAGGGTGCGTGGCACGACCGTGGTTGATCTCCTCAGGTGGCAGCCCGGCAATGGATGCTTCCAGGGCCGTTACTGCTGCTGCCGAGTCTGGAAAGATCTCCGCCAACGCTGGCGGATGGGAGAGCAGCAAGGCCTCGAACTCATGCCGTTGGAGGTAGGGGCTGAAGCGTGGTTCGTTGAGACGTCCGGCGATGGCAGCCTCGAGGGCAGTGACATCGGCCTCAGTTGTCGCAGCCCCGCGCCCCTGATAGCCGGGCACCTCGGCAGGCAGCGCGTAAAGATCGAGAAACGAGGTGAATCGGGCAGGCGATCCGGCCCGGTCAGGATGGGCGGCAAACCAGTCATGCATGTCCGCCTCCATAGCGGGCCAGTTCGTGAACCCTCCGCGCGGTCCTTCTGGGTCGAAGTCCTTCTTCGCAGTCAGAGGCCGTTCCACCTTCACCCCATGCAGGGCCAGGTGCGGCCGCAGCATGCGCTCGACGAAGAAGTCCTCAGTCAGGCCCTCGACGTAAATGTAGAGCCTTTTCATGGCCGCCCTCCCATGAGGTTTTTGTTCCATATTTCCCCCAGAGTGTAGCGCTTGAGCCATGAGGCCAGTTCATCAGCATTCTGCCGGTGAAAGGAGCTGGCTCCCAGTTCATGCTCCACCACCAGCACGTCCTGCGGCTCGAAGAAGTTCAGGAACGTGGCCGACTGCGTGGCCACGATCACCTGGGTCTCCCGCGCCACGTTTTTCAACAACCCAGCAAGCACTTGCTCCGCCACGGGGTGCAGCCCCAGTTCCGGCTCATCAATCAGCAGCAGATTGGGGAGTTGCTCCACTGGCAGCAGGAGGAGTGTCACCAAGGCCATCAGTCTGAGCGAGCCATCCGAGATCTGGCCTGGGCCAAACTCATACTCCGGCCTCCCAGTCATGCGCCAGCGCAGCAGCACGCGCTGTTTTTGCGCGGGGCCCTGAGGTTCGAGGATAAAGTCATCAAACCACGGCAGCAACAGGCGGAGCGTGCGCACGATGGCTGCGTAGTCCGCAGGACTGTCTCCCCGCAGTGCGAGGAGAACCGCAGAGAGATTCCCGCCGTCTGACATCAGATGGCGGTTTTGGTCCACTGGAGCGGCATCGCGCAAATGCGAGTGCAGGCTGGTGTCATGGAACTGATAGATCTGACAATTGGAAATTTGCATTTTGACCAAGCTCGTTAAGGGGTCGTTGTCAGACCAGACCTCTGAGAGCCCGCTCTCATCACTCGGTCTTGGAATGAGCGGGATGGGGGGCTTGGCAGACGCTCCGCTGCTGCCATGAAACTGCACCTCCTCCCGGGTGAATGTCAGCAGGTCTCCCGTGCTGTCTGCCAGAGAGAAGCTGTAAATGTTCATCCCGGCGGGTGTTTGGAAAGACAGCTCCGCACGAACCAGCGGTGTCACCTTTGCACCGAAGTGCAGAATCGCCGAAGCGGGCCCACGCTCCACCAGGTAAGGATTCTGGAAACCACGCTTCAGCGCGTAGCTCAGCATGCGAAAGAAGTCGATGAAGTTCGACTTCCCCGCGCCGTTGGCTCCGATCAATACATTCAGAGGCTTGAGTTCGATCTCAGCTGACCGGATGGAGCGAAAGCCCTCGATCTTGATTTTGGAAAGTTGATTCATGAATGGAATTAGGCGCACGGTAAAAGCTTGCGGCGCATTCACAACCTTAAGCGGCATGCGTCCACCCAACTTCTTTCCATCCGCGCTCTGCCAAGCATCATCAGACTTTCCACAATCTTTGATAGACCTGTGGCTTTAGCACACCTTGATCTAGGACGAAAAAGCCCCCCTCACTTCCCATGCGCCAGCACCACGCGGAAGCCGATGGTGTTCCGCCGGGTTTCGGGCGGCACCGGCATGCGGGCGGAGGCGAGGAGTTCGTCCTGGGAGGCGGAGCGCCAGTTGCCGCCGCGCGTCGTACCCAGCACGGGTTTGGCGGGTTCATCGGGTTTGGCGGGTGGCACGGGCGTGTAGTCGGTATCGATCCATTCAGACACATTGCCCGCCAGCCCGCTGATGCCACGGTCATTCGGCGGCAGGGCGGTCACGGGAGCGAGGAAGGGAAACTTGTCCTCGTAGCCGGGAATGGCATTGTCGAGGCTGGCTTTGCGTGCGCCGCTCATATCGGCGAGATTGTCCACATCCGCTGGTGGTGGCCAGTCAAAGCCCCAGGGATAGATGCCACGGATGCGGCCATTGCGCTCCTCCGGGGTCGCCCCACGCTCCAGCGGCAGCCCCACCGCACGGCTCCATTCTTCATCGGTGGGCAGCCGGTACAAATCTTTGGCGCCGATCAGTCCGGCGTTGCGCTCGCGCTCGGTCAGCCAGACGCAGAAGGACCGCGCTTCGTTGCGGTCCACGCCGACGACGGGCTGGGTGCCGCCGCCTTTGTTGCTGCCGTCCATGCGTGCCGGGCGGCGCGCCGGGGTGGTCTTGCAGTATTCCATGTAGTCCCGGTGGCGGGTCTCCCAGGCGGAGATCATGACGTCTCCCAGCGGGACGAGATTCATGCCGAGGCTGTTCGCCTTCCACTGGCGGCCAAAGGTCACCGCCTTGCGCGTCTGCATGTCGGCAAAGAGTTCCGCCTGCTCCCCTTCCCGCACCTCGGCCTCCAGCACCACATCGGCAAAGCCCTCCTCACGCAGCTCAAACTCCACCGGCCCCGTGCGCACGCGGGGCAGCTCCAGCGGTGTCTCGCCCAGAAACTGCTCATGCTGATACACCCGCACCTTCTCCGGCTGGCTATTCACGACGACGCTGCCATAGGTCTGCCGCTCCACGCGCAGATGAAACGCGCGCCAGTTTTTTTCCTCAGTCTGCTCCCCTTTGTCCGTCTCGCGGCCATCGGGCATGTCATCAGGGGCGGACTGCCCGCTTTCCACAAAGAAGAAGGGCTCCACCTCATAGCGGTGTTCTTGGCTCAGAAACGCCTCGCTGCGGTCGCGGTCTGTCAGCCAGTAGCGGAAAGCTTCCGCATCGCCGTCCGGCACCACGACAAGGTAGGCCGACTCCTGATCCTTGCCGCGCTGAAAGCGCACCACCTTGCCTTCAAACGATCTGCCTGTGGCTTCCAGAAAGCGCCGGAAGAATTTCATCTCCACCGGCTCCGCACTGATGTGCCCGCCCGGTCCGGGCTTGAAGACCATGCCCAGGTTGTTGACCCAGCGCTCGCCTTTTTGCGGCAGACGTGAGGCCTCCAGCTTCAGCTCAAACACGGCCGGTTTCTCATCCAGGGCGATGTGGTCAATTTCGATCTGCTTGTAGCCAGGCAGCCGCAGTTGATAAATCACCGGCACGCCTTCAGCGGGGTTGAGTTCCAGCGGCGTGACCCCGAGCTGATCCTCCCCGGCAAAGACCACCGCGCCTGGGGGCGTCGTGACGATCTTCAATCGCGGCACCGAATTGTTCATCGCCATCAGCGTGCGTGTGCGGTGGCTTTGCGCCAGCCACATGCCAAACCCCACCGCGAGCAGGAGCGCCACGGAGCCGATCGCGACCCACGTCCACATCAGCCGCCGGGAGGAAGGCAGGGGCTCGCCACGCAGCGCCAGCGCCATCTCGCGTGCACTGACAAAGCGCCCCTTCGCCTTTGGCGCACAGGCGGTACACACCACATCCTGCAGCCTGCGCCAGACCTCCAGGGAGGAGCCCGTCTCCGCGCAGGATGGCAGGTCCGGGAAGTCCAGCCGATCTTTCCCCGTGCTCGCCTCATACAGTACCATGCCCAAAGAGAAGATGTCGGAGGCCGCCGTGCCGGGCCCCTCGGGAGCCACAAAACCCTCTGTGCCCACAAAGCTGCGCTGCCCCAGCAAGGCCACCAGCCCGATGTCCGCCAAGCGGCAGATGCCGTCGATGAAAATGAGGTTTGAGGGTTTGACGTCGCGGTGAATCAGTTGATTGCGGTGCAGGTAGTCCAGCCCCTCCGCGATGGCCGCGCCCAGCTTGATGCACTGCTCTGCGGGCACGCACTTGTCCCGCTTCATCTGCAGACCCAGCGTGTGGGGCTTGTAGGTGTCCGCATGGATTTCGCGCCCGGTCTCCAGATCATCCGCCAGCTCCATCACATAGTAATAAAAACCCTCCAGATCGTTGCGCCCCACCTGCAGGACCGGCACCAGCGCCTCATGGCGGCGCGAGATCGGCTCGAAGCGCTTGATCGCTTCAAACTCGCGCTCAAAGGAGTCAGGCCGGTCATAGTCCTCCCGCCACACCACCTTCACCGCCCGCAGCACGCCCGTGACGCTCCGCGCCAGCCACACCTCCCCAAACGCGCCGTGGCCGATGAGACGGAGAGTCTCGTGATCGCGGATGTCGGGCGCTGTGCGTGACTTGGACTGCATGAAGGAGGTTGGAATAAGCGGATTACAACGCAACCGCGCCTGCTTGTCGAGATGGGAAGTGGAGAAATACAGGCGTGGCTGCCTTGATCTCCAGCAGTCCGCCGAGCCCAGCCGGACAAAGGACGGCGAACATTTGCCCAAACAGGCAAATGACCATTCCACCTTTTCGGAAGCAACTGTGATCGTCCGTATGCAAGATGCCGTGCGTAATCTGCGTTGGCCTCATCCCCCCCATGACAGCCAGTGCGGCCTCCTGTGCGAAAGGTATGAAAATCGCATTGAAGCGCCGCGCGTGCTCACGATGTTTCGCTCCCATCCTCCATCCCAACCCATGCACCTCCGTCCCCGCACCTCCTTCGGCTGTTTGTTTGCCGCCACCCTGGCCCTGACTGGCATCTGCCAGGCAAATGACTGGATCAACTGGCGCGGCCCGCTGCAAAACGGCGTGAGCCTGGAGCACTACACCAAAGCTGGAAAACTGGACGAAAAGCCCACTTGGTCCGCAGACATCCGCAGCCGTGGCACACCGGTAGTGGTGGACGGCAAGGTCATCCTCTGGGGCTACAAGGGCGAGACGACGGACCTCATCGAGATGCTCACCTGCATGGATGCGAAGACGGGCAAGAAGCTGTGGGAGCATGAATTCAGCGACTATCTCAGCGATTCGATCTACAACCGCTACTCCATCGGTGCGCCGACGGTCGATCCTGAAACGAAGCGCATCTACCTCGTCAGCAATGCCGGGCGTTTTCTTTGCTATGAACTCGATGGCACGAAAGTCTTTGAGATTCCCATGATGGAAGACTTTGGCCGCATGACCTTCCCGAACGCCCGTGTGGGCAGCCCCGTGATCGAAGGTGACTATGTGATCACCCACTTCATTTTTTCCAACTGGGGCGCCGACGGCCCGGCGGCAGACCGTGTGTATGCTTTTGACAAAAAGACCGGTGAACTCGCCTGGTGGTCGCTGCCAGGCGTCAGCCCGCCGGTGGACAGCTCCTACTCAACGCCCGTGCTGGAAACGCGCGACGGCAAGCGTGTGATGTATTTCACCACCGGCTGCGGCCGCATCGTCTGCCTCAATGCACGTAGCGGCAAGCCCTACTGGAAGATGCAGACCTGCAAGAACGGCATCAATTCCTCAGTCGTGATTCACCAGGGCAACAAGCTCATCTCCATCCATGGGGATGAAAATGTCGATTCTTCCGAAAAGGGCCGCATGACCTGCATCAAGCTGCCGGAGAAGCTCACCGCAGCCGTTCCGCCTGCCACCGAATCCACCACGCTGGAACCCGGCGTCGAACTCTGGCGCAATCCCATTGGTGCCACCAGCAGCTCTCCCGTGGTGGTCGGTGACGTGATCTACCAGCTCACGGATGGCGCGGAACTCTACGCCATCGACGCCAACACCGGTGCCGACCTGTGGAAAAAGAAGCTCAGCAATGCCAACCTGCACTCCTCACCTCTTTACGTCGATGGCCTGCTCTACTGCCCCCTGATGGAAGGCAAGCTCGTCGTGGTGAAGCCGGGCGAGAAGGACGGTGAAATCGTTCAGGAGATCGCTCTCGAAGGCAACTGCCTGGGCGCACCGAGCGTCTGCGATGGCATGCTCTACGTCACCACCACCAAGCATCTCTATGCCTTCGCCATTCCCAACCAGGGCATCAAGGTGGACGCCGCACCGGTGGTGGAAATGCCCAAGACTGGCAAGGCCGTCGCACTGCAGATCATCCCTGCCGAAACTGTCATCATGACCGGGGACAAGCAGAAGTTCCGCATTCGCAGCGTCGATGCCAATGGCTTCGTGGTCAGTGAAGACGTCAAAGGCGTGAAGTGGGAGACCTTCATCCCGCCGACAGCCAAGGTGAAAGCCACGATGGATGCCACGTTCAACGACGCGGGAGAACTCGTCGCAGCCGCAGATGCCAAATCCAGCGCAGGCGCGTTCAAGGCCACCTCCCCCGACGGCCTCACCGGCACGATCCGCGGGCGTGTGCTGCGCAATCTGCCGCTGATCGAAGACTTTGAAGGCTACAATCTCACCGAAGACCAGCCCACCGAAGGGGTGAAGTTCTCCTACCCTCCGCTGCCCTGGATCGGTGCGCGCTTCAAATTCGACGTGCGTGAACTCAACGGCAACAAGGTGTTTGCCAAGACCTTCGACCGCCTGCTGTTTCAGCGTGCCACGGTCTTCGTCGCCCCGTCCCACCTGTCCAACTACACCATGCAGGCCGACGTCATGACGGAAGGCAGCGCCCGCGCAAAGTCCGACATCGGCCTCGTCAACCAGCGCTACCTCATCTGCCTGCGCGGCAACGCCGGCAAGCTGGAGATCAGCTCCAACCCGGAACGCCTGAAGCAGGAAGCGCCCTTCAAAGTGGTGGCCAACACTTGGTACACCCTCAAGACGCGGGTGGACGCCGCCAAAGACGGCAGCGGTGTCGTCCGTGCCAAAGTCTGGGACAAGGCGCAGCCCGAGCCCGAAGCCTGGACTCTCGAAGTCAAGATCGCCAACAATGTGCAGACCAACGGCTCCCCCGGCATCTTTGGCTTCACTGCGCTGAACCAAAAGCGTGTCTATCTCGACAACCTGAGCATCACGCCCAACAAGTAACCACCGGGACCGCGCCACGAAACTTTCAGCCCCAAACCACATGACCACGAAACTTTCCCCACTCCTCGCTGCGGCCCTGGTTGCCACGGCTTCGTTGAACGCCGCCGACTACCCCCAATGGGGCGGTGGCAACACCCGCAACATGGTGTCCGACGAAAAAGGCCTGCCGATCGACTTCAATCCCGGCAAGAAGTACGGCCCCAAAGCCGCACCGAAAGAGGCCGGACGCCTCCGCCCCAACGCGCAGGACGCCAACAAGGCCCCCGGTGCCGAAGACATCGACATGAGCACCACCAAGAACTGCCTCTGGGTGGCCAAGCTCGGCTCCCAGACCTACGGCACGCCGATGATCGCGAATGGTCAGGTGTATGTGGGCACGAACAATGAATCCCCGCGCAACGACAAGGACATCGGCGACCGCGGCATCATGATGGTGTTTGACGAATACACCGGCCAGTTCAAATGGCAGCTCGTTTCCCCCAAGATGGGCAGCGGCAAGGTCAATGACTGGGAATACCTCGGCATCTGCGCCAGCCCCACCATCATCGGCGACAAGGCCTACGTGCCGAGCAACCGCTGCCAGATCGTCTGCCTCGACGTCAACGGCATGTCCAATGGCAACCAGGGCATGCAGGACGAAGGCGCCTTCATGGCCCCACTCGACAAAGACGGCAAGCCCACCGCCCCCCTCACCCCCGGCGACACCGATGCCGACATCCTCTGGGTGTATGACATGTACAAAGAACTCGGCGTGTTCCAGCACAACGCGACCGCCGGTTATCCTCTGGTCATTGACGGCAAGGTCTTCGTCCCCACCTGCAACGGCGTGGACTGGACGCACACCAACATCCCCTCCCCAAACTCCCCGAGCTTCATCATGCTGGACGCAGAAACCGGCGCACTCCTCGGCGAGATGGACCACGTCGCCTCCGAGCGCGTGCTGCACTGCTCCTGGTCCTCCCCGAACTCCATGGACGTGAACGGCAAGAAGCAGATCATCTTTGCCGCCGGTGACGGCTGGGTGTACTCCATGGCCCCTGAGACGCACAAGGACGCTGAAGACCTCGACATCCTCAACGAATACTGGCGCTATGACGCCAACCCGCCCGAGTATCGCAAGAACTCGGCCGGGGAGCCGATCAAGTACGTCGAGTACGACGGCCCCAGCGAAATCATCGCCACCCCGACCATCGCCGACGGCCTCGTCTATGTGAACATCGGCCAGGACCCCGAGCACGGCGAAGGCGTCGGCTGCCTGAGCTGCATTGATCCCAAAGGCACCGGCGACCTCACCGGCAAAGCCCTGTGGACCTTCAAAGGCATCGAGCGCACCATCTCCACCCCGGCGGTGAAAGACGGCCTCCTTTATGCCGCCGACTACACCGGCCGCGTCTTCTGCCTCGATGCCAAGACCGGCAAGGAGTACTGGAAGTTTGACACCAAAGGCCACATCTGGGCCAGCCCGCTCGTCGCTGATGGCAAAGTCTGGATCGGCAATGAAGAAGGCGAACTCTTCGTCCTCGCCGAAGGCAAGGAACTCAAGGAGATCACCACCATCGAGTTCCCCTCCCCCCTCCTCAGCAGCGTCGTCGCCGCCAATGGTGCCCTCTACGTGACCACCCACACGCACCTCTACTGCTTCAAGGAAGGCGCCAAGACGCCGGAAGCGAAGTAAGCGGCATCTTAGCCGGAAGATTCACGAGGCGGGCCAGAGATGGCCCGCCTTTTTTTGTGGACGTCGCGATAGGTTGGGCAGGCTGTCCTCAGCCAGCCGCCGTCGAAGCCCATGATCTTCGAGCGCGAAGCAACCTGCTAAAGGAAATGGAAATGAGTTTTGCGAACCGCTCTATCAATCACTTGGCCTTGCTCTCCCGTACATGCTTGAGGGCAGCCGCCTGCATGAACTTGCTGGCCGCCGGTGTGCTGGCATGCCCGGTGAGAATGTCGGTGTGGATCGCCTTCGGAATCGTCAGGGCGTTGTAGGCCGCATACACGCTGGTCGGCGGGCAGGTGGTGTCGATGAAGCCCACCGTCACCACCGCGCCCTGGCACTTCGCACGCGTGGCGAAGTTGACGTTGTCAAAGTAGCGCGCCGCCTGCAGCGCGGCAGCGTTCGGTTTCCCCTCGGCATCATTGGGCACGATTTTCGGCCAGCCGCTGATGCGATTGGCCTGGCTGCCGGTGTGGACACAACCCGCAGGCACGCCTGCGCAGATGAACGAGACGCGAGCATCCAGTCCCGCTGCGGCAAACGCCTGGAAGCCCCCTTGGCTGGCACCATAAACGATGAGCGTCTTCCCATCCCACTCTGGCTGCGCCGTGAGGAAATCAATCGCGCGGATCAGGCGCAGGAACATGCCTTTGAAGTAAATCGTCTCGCGGTCCTGCGGGTTTGAATTCGGATAGCCCTTCAGTTCACCCGCAACCAGCGCGTCGTAGAACTCCTTCGGCTTCCCATTGGGCAAACCGTGCGCGTTGATGTCCAGCGACAGCATCCCGCCTTCGTTCAGCGCCCACGAGACACTGCCGAGGCCCGCACTGCGCACGCCCGCTCCATGCACATGCAGGATCGCCGGGAGAGACTTGGCCTTGGCCTGCACCGGCTTGCCAAAGTAACCACTCACCGGTTTGCCCAGGCAGTCGATCTGTACATCAAAAGCCGCCACCCCCTTGGGCGCAACCTTCTCGGGAGTGAGCGTCGATTTCATCGGCACCTTCGCCAGCGCGGCCTTCTGGCCATCCCAAAACGCATCAAAATCCTCCGGCACCGGCATGCTGGGTTTAAGTTGCAGCGGATCATAGCCCGCAGCAGCCATCGCCGAGGCCTTGTCACTCGTCGCACGCAGCAGCAGAAAGCCGGGCTCATCGAGCTTGCCGATGAGCGTTGCCTTGCCGTCCTTCACCTGCAGCGTCTGGGGCGGCTGGGGTTGCACCCCATCTTTGGAGAGCACGCACACCACCTTCCCATCCGCCAGCGGCTTGCCATCCTGCAGCGCCTCGATCGTGAAGGTGGCCGTTTCACCCACCTTGTACAAGGCATCAGGATGATCAGTGCCGGCCTTGAGCGTGAGCACAGGCGCTGGCGCTGGCGACTGCGCCAACAGATTCAGAGAAATGAGAAGCCACAATGCGGGGAACAGTTTCAATTTCATGCACACCAAGCTCGAACAGGGGCGGATGCGAATCAATCGTCATTCACCACTAGGAGCATACCCAGCGCCCTGCTCTTCGCGGCGCGAAGAAGAGACCAGCAGCACCTCTGCAGACTCCGGCCAATTTGCCATTCTCCGTTTTCAGGTCTCCGTTTACAATTCCTACCCGCCGCCGCACCTCACGTCACCTCAACTGAGTGCCATTCCCGCACGACATCTCCCTTGATCGTGCCTGACTTGTTCTCCATGCTACCGCACCCCCCATGCCTACAAAACGCGGATGCCTGAAACTGCTTCTGCTGCTCGTCCTTGCCGGCGCGCTGCTGGTTTGGCTTGTCGGCGAGGTGTTCTTCAATCTGAACAGCAACCTGGTGGCGGTCAGCGTGCGCGACTCCAAGCAGCCCCTCCAGATCCTCACCAAACGAGGCGAGTGGAAGCCCGCGTCCGCGCTCACCGCCGGGGATCTCGACACCGCACTCATCGAGCGCCATCGCGAGACCAGCATGCGCTGGGCCACGCTCAAAGTCCGACGCGCGGGCGGCACTCTGGCCAACATCGCCCAGCGTGTTTTCGGCGCGGAAGTCCAGGTCGTCACGCTCTCGCCTGACCGCTTTGACTTCATGACCACCTACAAGCCGAAGTTTGCCCTCACCACCGCGCGGGAGCGCATGGCAGACGGCAATTTTTGGTTCACCATCACCGCAAACTTCCGCGATCCCCAAGGCCGCCCCATGGGCTGGGTCTATCACGAAGGCCGTCAGGTCAATCACCCCTTCGGCGACTGGAGCGGCTGCTTCTTCGTCAAAGACGGCCGCCCGTGGTGCGGGCCGAAGTCGCTCCTCAATGAAGTCCCCGGTCTCATCCAGGAAGGCTGCCAGGTCTATCCCTCCGTGATGAAAAATCACACCACCTTCTCCTACGTGGACCTGAAGCCCGACCTCTTCTACGACGGCCAGAAAATCAGCTACCGCTCCCTCGTCGGCATGCGGCAGGACGGCACCATCGTCTTCGTCCTCTCCGGCGACGGCGGCGTCATGAACGTCAGCGAAGTCACCGAAATCGCCCGCAAGCTCGACGTCCAGCACGCCACCCTCCTCGACGGCGGCCGCGCCCTCCAATACTCCATCCGCACCGACGACGGCCCCTGGCACTTCCACGCC
>NCCR01000049.1:0-10439 GCA_002279765.1 Verrucomicrobia bacterium 12-59-8
GACTACGAAGCATTTAGAAAAGTCATTCAGCAGCGCCCGATCAATGTCATCTTCTCGGCATCCTTGGATGGCAAGCCGCTTCAGGAAGCCACCGAAATCTACACGCTGAGATCCATCAATGACTGCCCAATCTACGTCTCGCGAGACAAATCAGGCGAGAACTTAACCAGCCTCTCATTTTTGTTCGCTGCATACGTCAACGAGAACCACCCACAGGTTCAGCAAATACTCAATGAAGCGATGAGCTGCCGCATTGTGGACAAGTTTAACGGTTATGGCTCCGAGAATCCCAAAGAGGTCTATCTTCAGGTTTTTTCCATATGGAACGCACTTCAGCGCCGCGGCATCAAATACAGCAACGTGGCGGCCACAACCCCAGGCGACACAGTGATCAGTCAGAGCGTCCGTTTTTTGGACCAGTCGATTAACGACCATCAGGCCAATTGCGTGGACGGCACGGTGCTCATGGCCTCAGTGCTGCAGAAAATTGGAATCAATTCTTATCTCGTGATCATCCCCGGGCACTGCTTCCTCGCTTTCGACCTGACTCCGGACAGTGCCGCCCTGCCTATCGGCCTGGAGACCACCATGCTCGGAAAAAATGAGATCACAGATGTCAAAAATCTGGGTTACCTGCCGAAGCAGGAAAAGTTCAAGGAGTATGATGACTCCTACAAAACATTTGGCGAGGCTGTGGACACTGGAATATCAATTATTCAGGCAAACGCCCGCACACTGCAAACCCGTTCTGACCCCAGATTCAGGCTCGTTTCAATAGACGAAGCGCGCAAGGACGGCATCAAGCCGATTGCCTTCACGATGGACAAGTAATCCCATTCGCCCTCAGCCCTAAACCAACCCCAAATCAATGAGCATGCCACAGGTCCCTCCCTCAAGTTCAGTGGCCATTCCATCGGGCAATCCCTTCCAGGATTCGCAGAAAACACTCGACTGGTCACGCTCAGACATTGAGCGCAGGCTCGGCTTTCGTGGCGGGCGCTTCACCAGTCCGGGCAATACGTTGTCTTTGATCATCGCCCTGCTGCTGACCACCGCCTTTTACACCGCGATCATTCTGGTGCAGCAGAAGTGGCCGCAGACGCAGTGGTTTACCGCCATGTTTCTTGAGCGCGGCCCCTGCCCCTATCCCACCATGCTCCTGTTTTTCTGGGCATTGTCCATGCTGCTGCTGAAATGGCGCAAGCTGGTCTTCCAGCAGAAAGTCTTCGGCCTGTCCATCATGCCACAGGAGCCCGAATTTGTGCTCACCTCAGCCACCGCCAAGGAGGTTCGAGATCGCATGTGCATGATGGTGGACAACCCGCACAACTTTGTCCTCTTCAACCGCATCGACCTCGCCCTCGCCAATCTCCACAACATCGGCCATACCTCAGACGTGGCCGCCATCCTGAAGGTGCAGGCGGAAAATGACGAAGCCCAGATCGCCTCCAGCTATGGGATCATTCAGGGCTTCATGTGGGGCATTCCAGTGCTTGGATTCATCGGCACAGTCCTCGGCCTCAGCCAGGCCATCGGTGCCTTCACCGACACCCTGCAGGCTGGCGGTGACCTCACTGCCATCCGCACCTCCCTGAAGACCGTCACCGGCGGACTCTCCTCTGCCTTCGAAACCACCCTGGTTGCCCTGGTCTGCGCGTTCATCCTGCAGCTCATCGTCAGCTTCATGCAGTCCCTTGAATCTCAATTTTTGGACAACTGCAATGACGTCTGTAGCAGGCAGGTCGCTGGAAAACTCCGTTTGCAGGAAACCTGAAGACCAACTGCATGAGAGGCCGGTTCAACAAATCCAACGGCAGCACCGTGAGCTTCTTCGCGTTTCAGGACGTGATCACGGGCACCACCGGCTTTCTCATTATCATCACCATTTTTCTCACGCTCAATCTCGACCAGGTCATCAGTGTTAGCAGCGATGCAGATCCCCACGCAGCGCTTGCCGTCACCCTGAAGGACACACTCGCCGAAATCGTGAAGCTCAAGCAGCAGGCCGTCATGGCCGTACTGAGCCCGAACGAAACCGAGGAAACCGTCACGCGCATGATTGACGAGCTGAAGCGTTCCATTGCTAGGCTCGATCCATCTTCGCATCCAGATCCCACTAAAAATATCGCTGACGAGACGCCTATCGAAAGAGAGATCCGCATTGAAAAACAGAAGCTGCTGACCGCCATCGAATCGCTCAAAAATCTGCTCCCAGACAGCACCAAGGAAGCGGCTGAGGCAGAGTCCAAGCTGGCGGCGCTGGAAAGCGAGCTCAAAAAAATTCAGAGCCGACTGCAGCAGAGCTACGACCAGCAGAATGTGCTACGCCTAATTCCAGAGAAGAGCACCTCCAACAAAGATCCCGTGCTGGTCGTGGTCGATAAGGCCGGCTTTCGCATCCAGCTCTTTGATGGCTCCAAAGCGCAGTCGGTTTCCTCGCTGGCTGACCTCATGAAGACCTTGACCGCATTTTCACCATCCAAGCACTACATCGTGCTTTACTTCAAACCCTCGGGCTCTCTGTCGTTCAACGACATCACCAAGCGCATACGCGGCGCAGGTTATGAAATTGGTTACGATCTCATCCCGGAACATATCCAGCTGGAGGCCACGGGTCCAACCGAGTAACAGGACATGAGAAAACTGCGCCCCAATTCGGACCAAAGCCTCGACCTGCTGCTCGACACCCTGTGCAACATGTTTGGCGGCATTATCCTCATCTCATGCCTGCTGGCGCTCCTGACCAGTCATAAGACCGCCCCTGCCGGCGCTCCGACAGAGCTATCGGAGACCCAGGGGCGGTTGCTCGCGGAAAGGATCGATGCCGCTAAAAGCGAACTCGCGGGACTCCAGAAGCTCAGCGAAAAAAAGAAAGACAGCGGTCAGGACAAGCTGCAGACCCTTGTCCAAGAGCGCAACGAACTCCAGGCCACTCAGGACAGGCTGCGCAAAGAGCAGTCTGCGCAGATGAATGCCGACTCAGGCACCTCAGAAGATCCGGCAGGAGACATCACTGAACTCCGCTCCGAAGTCAAAGCCCTGGACCAGCGCCACGCCGACGCCAAGGCCAGAAAGGAAGCAGCAGACAAAAAGGCACGGGACCTCGCGGCCCAAATCCAAAGCCTCCGCAACAAGATCACTGCGGAAGATGAAAAGCACGTCGAGCATGTGCGCTTTCCCAAAGAGCGGGCGATCACCAAATCGCCGCTGAACGTCCTCCTCAAATACGGCGCTATCTATCCCATGCAGGATGCCTCCGGCGAACACTTTTCCGGCATCACCCGCGTCATGAAGGACAATGAAGAATTCGAAGCGATCCCCAAAAAATCTGAGGGCATCCCCATCTCGGACACTGCGGCCGCGCGCCGGCTCCTGGCCAGCTACAAGCGCTGGGGTGGCTACGTCAGCTTGTACGTCTATCCCGATTCCTTCGAAGCCTTCCGCGCATTCAAGGCGCTGATCATCGAAGCCGGCCTGGACTACGGCTTCGACGTGTATCCCGAACACTTCATCATCACCTTCAGCCCCAAAGGCACCTCGCCAGCTCCGCTGTAGCGTTGCACATGGCAGGAGCTGGATCATCTATCTCCCTCTACAGACCGGCCACTTATTGATTGATCGCGTCCTAACCCGCCGTGCTGGTGATCCGTTTTGCAAGTGAACCGGCTCCGGTAGAAAGAAAACAGAACGCCGATGATGAGATACGCCCAAAGATGCTGAGCGCCTTCCTTCCAGTTGCATTCACGCTTGCCGCTGAGCCCGGCCACGATTCAGACGGCCAGCGCAACGGCGGCGCAGGAACAGCGCGGCGAGTCCGAAGAGCATGAGCACCATGCGGCCGGGTTCCGGGACGATGACGAGGATACCGTAGCTCGAGAACGCGGAGGTGTCCCAGTTGAGGCCGAAGCCTAGATCGGGAAGGAGCAGGTCATTGGCAGTGGTGAAGACGGAGTCGCCGAAGGGAGTGCCGATGCTGTCGGCGGAGCCAGAAGAGATCGAAGACCAGTCCATCAGCTTGAAAATGTCGCCCCGCGCGAGGCTGGGTGTTCCTGCAGTCTGCACCAGGATCGTCGGAGTTCCGCCATCGCTAGCTCCCAGGCTCAAGGTCTGACCAGCGAAGCTGAGTGAGTTGTAGGTGCCGTTGACGGTGTTCCACTGGGTGTAGATGGAATCGGGTGTGCTGGCGGTTCCTGCCTTAGCGTGGATGCCAAGGTAAGCAACAGCCGTCACGGACGAATCCCAACCAGAGTCAAGGGTGCTGGCGTTGTTGCTGCTGGAGGTGATGCCGAGCTGGATCTGCGAACCGGAGTAAACGGTGAGCGCACCGTTGAGGGTCAGGGTGCCGGGGCTGGTGCCGCCTGCATCGCCCGGACGGAGCACTCCGACGGTTGACAGACTGCCCAGGGTCACGGCACCAACGCTGCCGGTACCGGAGAGAGTGGGAGCAGCCAGCTGGGTGACCGAAAGGACGGAGGAAGAGGTCAACGCTGAGCCGGAGACAGCGGAGACGGTTGTCGCCGTGCTGCCCGTGCCAGACACAGTCACGGCGGAGGAAGTGGCCGACCCGACGCCCCCTGAGCCGACCTGCAGATTGCCGCCGGTGACCAGCGTGGCACCAGAGTATGTGTTGATCGCGGTGAAGAGGAGCTGGCCGGCGTCCTGCTTGGTCACACCGCCGCCCACAGTCTGCACCGCAGCTGCGAGGGCGGTGTCTCCTGATCCAGCGACGGTCAGGTTCATGCCCGCTCCCGTGATGGTGGAGCCGTTGACTGAGAGGGGGTTAGTGCTGTCGTTGGTCCAGGTTTGTGAGGCACCGAGGATGACGCTCACATTGAGAGCAGCGGTTCCGGCGCTGCTGCTATGGGTGATGCCGCCTGCGCCGATGGTGAGGGTGTTGGCGTTGCTTCCGTTGTTGCCGAGGGTCACGGCTCCGGTGGCGGCGCTGGTGAAGGTCAGGCTGGCGATCGAGGTCGCAGTGATGAGGTTGCTCGTGGTCAGGAAAGACGCCTCGGGTGTCGTCGTGTTAAAGAACACATTCGTGGTCGCATCCGGTGTAGCCTGAGTGTCCACGTTGCTCGTGGCATCCGTGCGCCAGTTGGTCACGCCACCGGCATTGTTGGTGCTCCAGTTGCCGTCCAATGCACCCGACCAGTAGGCAGTGGTGGGAGCGACGACTGAGACGCTCAGCGCCGTTTGCGTGGTCGTGTCCTGCTCTCCTGAGAGTGTTAGATTGTAGGTCTTGCTTCCCCAGGAACCGGAGAGAGTGAGAGCAGGATTGGCGAGTGTGAAGTTATTGGTGCCCGTTCCGAGGAAGCCGCCGCCTGCGGTGATAAGCGGAATGATGCCGGTGGTGATGCCCGTGGCACCAGAAACGGCATTGAGATTGATCACCGCACCTGAGGTGATGCTGGCATTCTTGATGACCGTGATCTTGTCAGCACCGCCATAAACACCCGAGGCTGCAGCCACGCTGCCGATGTCAAAATAGAGGTTCGCAGTTGCAGCCGCCGTCAGGCCTGTCAGCCCGAAAGTGACACCTTCGATGATGTTGAAGGTGCCAAGTGCATTGTCACGCATGTCGAGCTTGGATCCTGCGCCCAGGATCACGCTGGCCCCTTCGGTAGTGACGTCCGTGCTGCCGACATTGATAACCGTCGTAGGAGCCTCGCTGGCCACTGTCGCCATGAGTGACACGCCGGAACCGACGGTGATGGCCGTATTGCCAAGTGTAGCGAAGGACGTACTGCTGCTCGTGTTCTGCACCTGCAGACCACCTGCCGTGCCACCGATGGTAGTGGCTCCGCTGTAGGTGTTTGCACCAGTGAGCGTTTGCAGGCCCGTGCCGGTCTTGGTCAGCAACAGATTCCCTGTGGTGGCTACGCCCGCCTTGGTGTCCGTGAGAATGCCAGCAAAGGTCGTGCTGGTGTTGTCTGCGCCGATGGTCAGCGTGGCTGAGGTTCCAGTGACCGAATTGGTGATTATGCCGCCAGTGGTGTTGGTGTCACCGGCCAGCGAGCCGAGGGTTTCGGCCTTCGCATTGAGATCGAATGCCGCTCCAGCTGCCACGATGAGGGCCGAGGCATCCGGAATCACGGCCGCGAGGCCCAATTGCAGCACACCGCCGGAAACGGTGGTGGAGCCACCGTAGTTGTTGGCAGCGCTGCTGAGGATCAAGCTGCCCGCACCTGCTTTGATCAGATTTGTTCCGCCGGTGATCTGGCCACTAATCGTGTCTGTCACCTGCGGGCTGGTGACGGTGATGGTGTGGGCACCTGCCGCTAGGGTCATGATGCCACTGAGCGTCAGGTTGTTCGTGCTGAGAGTACCGCCAAAGGTAAAGTCCCCGGATACGCTGGTAGCATTGCTGATGGTCCGGGCGGCGGTCCCGGCCAGGATGGTCGTGCCGGTGCCGATCGTGATAGTGCCGGCCCCATAGGGCGTGGTGGCCGCCGTATTGTCAAAGATCACCGAGCCCTCCTCAATGTTAAGACCACCAGTCAGCACATTGGCCACAGACCCGCTGAAAACGAGAGAGCCCGCGCCTCGTTTCTTGATCGTGCCACCGCCCGTGGTGGTCAGCGGTGCGGAGATGATCAGCCCCTCTGTCGAGAGGCCGTTGACGGTGATGACCGGAGCCGCATGGGTCAGCGTCAAAGCCGTGCCACTGATCGTGGGAGTGCTGGCCAGGTTGTCATTGGTCACATTGATGGCATTGGCCGCGCTCAGATTGAGCAGTGTGGCCGTGGCCACCGTTGGGGTGGCAGTGCCGCCGTTGTCATTGAAGGTCAGGCTGGAGAGTGTGTTTGTGCCGAACATCGTCAGCGTGCCGCCGCCATTGATGAGCACGCTGGCCGTCTGGGCGATCTGATTGGCAATCGTTTCCGTCACAGTCCCTCCGTTGTTGATCACCAAGCTGTAACCGGTGATGGTTGAGCTGCCATTGGTGCCAGCCCCGGCAGAAATCGAAACGTTGCTAGTTCCGTTGGCGCTGGCGTTGCTGAGGGTCAGCGTGCCGGCATTGACCACCGTACCACCGGTGTAGGTATTGTTGCTGACGCTAGTGATCGTCAGGCCCGCAGTGCCGGATTTGACGAGGGTGACCCGATTGCCACTGACCCCTGCGCTGTAAGTTCCTTTGTCGGTGATGGCCAGACCGGTGGCAAGCGTAATGGCGGCAGTGCTGTTGGAATAGATGTCCAGCTCCGCCACAGTGCCATTGTTTGCGCCCGCAGTCAGGGTTCCATTCTGAAGAGTCGTCGTCCCGGTCGTGCCCGTGCTGGTGCGCATGACGCCGCCCGAAGTAACGGTCAGGATACCGGCTCCCAGATCGAGAATCTGGACTCCAGCGGCGGCCCCCGTCAGCTGCAGGGAGTTCACCGTATTGCCACCCGCAGCGAGGGTGATCGCGGAAGTAAGTCCGCTGAACTGGTAGTTGCCGCTGGCGATGGTGGTGCTTTGCGCGCCAATGGAACTGATGATCGTGTAAGCAGCAGAGTTCAGCGCGGCAATGCCCGCAGCGGTGAGCGTGGCATTTCCGGTGGTGTTGGTCGCGGAGGCATTCTGCGAGATCGTGAACACCGTCGCGCTGGTGATGCCCGTGATGTAGGAACCTGCTGGGATCGCCGTGCCGGTGATCTGCTGACCGATGATCATGTTGACAGTGCTCCCTGAACTGAGGGTGACGGTGTTGCTGTTGAAGGTCGTTGATACCGTGCCGGTCAGGTTTTGCGCAGTGACGTTGGTGGCCCAGTCATTGGCCGTGGCCGCCGTCGCACCCACCGTGGCCCAGCCGCCAAGCAGGCCGCTGGAGAGCGTGCTGCCATTGACGTTGTTCACAAAGATCTGCGCGCTGCCGGGCAGCGACTGGCCAAGAGTCGTGCCACTGAATACCGCAGCGGTGCCGACACCGGCCGTGCGCGTCAGGTTGTCGATGGTCAGTGCAGCGGTGTTGCTGGTGGCGGCCAGAGGAGCCGTGACGGTGATGGTGTTGAGGCCCTGATTGAGAGAGACGCCGGTACCCGTGCCGATGGTCTCAGCCGTGGATGATTGATTGGAGCCAGTGAGGTTGATCGTGCCAGAGTTCAAGGTGATCGCCGCAGAGCTGGAGATGCGAGTATTGCTGGCAGAGAGACCGTTATTGACCAGAGAGAGAGTCGCGCCGCTGACGTTGAACGCAGCGCTGACAAGGGAGCCGCTGTCTTGTAACACGAGTGAGCCGCCCTGAACGTTCGTCGTGCCCGTGTAGGTGTTCACGCTGGTGAGCGTGAGTGCTCCGGTGCCCGCCTTGTAAAGGTTGATGGCGTTGTTGCTATCGCCGCCGCCAATGACACCGCCAAAGGTGGTGCCGTTCGAGGTGGTGAAGAGATTCGCAGTGGTCGCACTGATGATTGAGCCACCAGTGCCGCCGACCGCGTCGTTGTTGCTCAGACCGGCCACGGCTTGGTCTTTGCCATTAAGGTCCAGAGTGCCCGCATTGACGACAAGGTTCTGGAGTATGGCAACGGTGGCCGTGGGCGTCACCAGGAGGGTGTTGGCCAAGCCGCTGTTGAGTTTCAAGACACCGCCATTGACCGTGGTAGGACCAGCATAGTACTCAGCATTGTTCAGGCTTAGTGTGCCCCCATCCGCCTTGACCAGACCGCCCGTTGTGCCCAGCAGGAAGGCGTTGAGATTGAGAACGGATGTTCCGGTGACGTGAATTTCAAATTGAACGTTGGCGCTTGTGGTGATGGACCCGGCGTTGATCGTGTTGGTGCCGACGAAGGTGTCGAGGATGCCGCCGGTGTTGATGGTCAGCAAATTGAGCACCGCCGAACTGGAGTAGTTTTGCAGGACTGCGCCCTGGATAGCCTGGCCGCCGCCAGTGGTGTTGATGGCGCTGCCGGTGTTCAAGGTCAGGCTGTTGATCGATGTCGCGGTGCTGTAGGTCTGACTGGAGCTGAAGTTGCCAAAGTTCGTGGTCAGGCTGCTGGTGAGCGTCGTGGCCAGTTCCGTGGCAGCACCTGCACCAGAGCCCAGCGGACGGAGGTAGGAGCCTGTGCCGGTGTCCTTGGTGAGGAAGCCCATGCCGGTGCCCGTGCCGGTATCTGCGATGATGTCGGCACGGATCGTCATGGTGCTGGCTCCATTGCTGCCGCCGCCTTGAGTCACGCCTGTGATGGTCGCGCCAGCAGTGCTGCCGAAGGCGCTGCCAGTCGTCATGTTTGCAAAACCCGCGCCGGTGGTAGTAGAGAGTCCTTGGATGAGGAGGCTGCCGCCGCTGGTGGCCGTTTCTACCGCCAGCGCGGTCGCCGTCAGTGTCGTTGTACCACCAGTGCCGCCGGTGAGGGTCAGAGTACCGCCGCCGTTTGAGACCGTCAGTGTGGAGACAGTTTCTAGTGAATTGGTGCTGGCCGCATTGGTGCCGTTGAGGATCACGGTGCCGCCCTGGATGGTGAGAGCCTTGCCACCGAGACGGTTGGTCAGATTGGACGTGGTGTTGTCTATGCTCAGCGTGCCCCCCGCAGCCACCGTATCGGTGGCGAATGAGATCATGCCAGTCACGCCATTGAGTGTCACCCCGCCCTGATTCAATATCAGATTTCCAGTGGCTGTGTTCACATTGGTCAGAGTCAGTGTGCCGCTACCAATTTTGGTGAGGCCGAACGAAGTGACCTGCGTCATGACGCCATCGAACTGATAGCTGCCGGTTGCTCCATTGCCCACGGTGAGCACCGACGTGCCTGAGGAGGTGACAAGACCGGCCCCTGTGAGGGAGCCGATGGTGGTCGCCTGGCTTGCAATGTCAAAGGCACTGCTGCTGCTCACGAAAACGGCACCGGCGACCGGCAGCGCATTGGCTCCGCCCATTTGAAGCAGGCCAGCACTGACTGTGGTGGAGCCGGTGTAGCTGTTGCCGGAGTTGCTGAGTTTCAGAATGCCGTTGCCCGCCTTTGACAGTCCGGCAGCGCCGGACACCGCACCACCGAGGGTGGAAACATTCTGAGGACTGATGACGGTGATCGTGCGCGTACTGCTGCCAAGATTGACGGCACCGTTGAGGATCATGCCATTGACAGCCAGCGGACCACCAAAGGTGAAATCGCCATTCACGGTCACGTTGTTGGAAATGGTCTGAACGGCGGTGCCCGACTGCAGGGTGGTACCGTCAGCGATGGTCAGGGTGCCGATGCCCAGCGGCCCGGTGCTGCCCTGGATGAGCGGCACGCCCGCCGCAGTCAGCGAACTGCTTGCGTTAAGAATGAGCGTACCCGCGTTCAACTGCACGCCACCGTTGAAGGTATTGGCCGCGGTGAGCACGAGCGAGCCGGTGCCTGCTTTGATGATGCCTGCTGCACTGGCCGTGCCACCCATGATGTTCTGAATGACGCTGCCAAGAATCAAATCCATCGGCGACTGACCGGAGGTGGTGATGGTGCGGTTCGCTCCGGCCAGCTCCC
>NCCR01000049.1:10534-34248 GCA_002279765.1 Verrucomicrobia bacterium 12-59-8
ATGGTGCGGTTCGCTCCGGCCAGCTCCCAGATCGTGGCACTTGAGATGGTCGGAGTGCCCGCGTCATTGTCATTGACCGCAGTGAGGGCATTGGTCGTGCCGCTGAGCACGAAGGTGCCGCCGGTGATGTTGGTCGCGGCCTGCGCACCGCCACTGCCGTTGAGGGTCAGGGTGGCAAAGGTGTTGGCACCGACCAGAGTCAGTACTCCGGCGTTGCCGTTGAAGGTCACATTGCTGGTGGAGGCAATCTGACCGGCGTTGATGGATTCCGTGACGTTGCCGTTGTTGATGATCAAATCTCCCGGCACCTGGACGCTGCCCAATGTGCCGCCCAAAATCAGCGAGCCCGCGCCCTGGTTCACCACGGTCGCACCCGAGTAGGCATTGGAATAACCGCCAATGACGGGCGAACCAATCGTGGTGTCCACGTTGGTCCCGGCAATAACGCCAGCGCCCGTGGTGATGGTGAAGGTCGTAGGACCTGTGATGGCGGTGATGTATTCATTAGCGGGGATGCTGGAATTGCCAGTGACCGGCATGCCCACATAGAGCCCGTTGGTGCTAGCCACAGTGACGGTGGCGGATCCTGCTGTGGTGCTGGCCTGCAGCCCGGAAATGCTGTCGCTGCTGGCATTGAGTGCAGCCCCGATGGTGAGCGGCGCGGAGGTGGCGGAAACGAGCGCAGGCAGGGAAAGCACGAAGTGCGTGCTGTCCATAATGCTGCTGATCGTGGTCCCATAGGGAAGACCTAAGCCGTTGACACTTTGCCCAGGAATCAGTCCGGCTGTGCTGGCCACGGTCACGGTGGCGCTCGAGGCTGTCATGGCACCAGACAGGGCAAACCCCACAGGTTGCAGACCGAAGTACTCATTGGCCGTGCCGGTCGCCGTGGCATTTTGTGAGAGTGTGACGACCGTAACCCCTGTGCCCTGGGAGATGCCGGTGATTATGGCACCTTGAGGAATGCCACTCCCCTGCACCGCCTGGCCGGTGAACAAGATGGGCGTGCCCAGAATAGTGATGGTGTTGCTACCAGAGGTGGTGTTAGCCACCAGCGACTGCGCGGCAGGAGCGGTGCTCGTGGTGGTGATGATGGTGGTCGTGCTGCTTGCGGTACCTGTGGCGAGAGCAGAGATGGTGAACGATGTCGGGCTGGTGATGGCGGTAATCGTCGCACCAGCGGGGATGTTTGCATTGCCAGAGAGGACCTCGCCGATGTAGAGACCATTGGTGGATGAAGACAGCGTCACGACATTGCTGCCCAAGGTGGTGCTGGCAGATGAGAAGGTGGAAGTGGAGGCGGAGATCGCCCCGAAAAGCACGGTGGCCGCGCTGGTGGGCACCGTCGTGAAGTTACCAGCCAGAGTCACCGTATTGCCGGAGACACTGACCACCGTGGTGGCGGTAAGTGCGCCACCGCCCGTCGCAGCGGAGGCCAGGGTCACGCTCATGCCAGGATAGATGACGCTACCGGCGGGAACAGTGATCGTGTTGCTGGTAAAATTGCTGTTCGCAAGCGTGAGCACCTGGGAGGTGGGCAGACTCATCTGCGTACCAGCGGCAGTGGTGGTGCCAGTCACCACAGCTGCGCTGAGTGTGTAGTGCGTGGCATCGGTGATGCCAGTGATCACCGCTCCTGCGGTCTGGCCCAGACCATTGCTAACCACCTGTCCCACCGCCAGACCTGCGGTGCTGGCAACCGTAACAATATTTGAACTGGTGGTAGTGGAGGTCGTCCAGACCGTCGGCAGAACATTCAGCGTCGTGGTGCTGGCACCGGACTTCACGAACGAGAGCAGGCTCCCGTTGCTGTTGTTGGTGATGGCACTGTTGATGGTGGCCGTGTTGTTGGCGTACACATACAAAGACGGAGCCGAACTGCCCGCCGTGCCCGCAGTGAGGCGACCACCGGCGATGACACTGGCCGCGCCATTGGTGAGCAGGCCGCCCGTGGCGATGGTGAGCGTGTCTCCCAGGGTGCTCTGGGTGGCAGTCGAAACAGCGGTAATGCGCAGAGAGTTGATCGTGCGGCTGGTGATAGCGCCGACACTCGCAGCGATGGTGATGTTGTCGGCGGCCCCTCCGGCGGTCAGCGCGCTGGCAGAGTAACCGCCAAATGGAGTGGAGCTGTTGAGGCTGGTGCCAAGCCCCCCCACACCCAACGCGCCAGTAACAGGATCCATGGTGGCGCGATAGCTGGCGAAGTCTATGCCGCCAACCACTGCCCACCCGCCGATGATGCCGTTCGTCAGCGTCGGAGCAGAGCTAATGAGGATTTGCGGATTGGAAGCCGCAGAGGCGGGAGCGAGACCGTTCATGCCGAGCACGGCCGCTCCGAGCGTGCCTCCGCCCACAGTAATGTTGACGGTCGCAGTGCCGCTCTGATTGAGGCTGGCGAGCGTCAAAACAGCGCTCCCCGTGCCTGTGGCACTGCTGCCGAATAGATTTTCAGTGATGGTGTTGCCACCGGCAATCAGATTGAGGGCACCGGCAATGCTGAGCGCATCGGTGCCCTGCCTGGCGGTAAACGTCAGCGTGCCACCGGTCAGATTAATGACGGAGGCTCCCGTGCGTGCAGTCAACGCGGAGAGCCCGGAGTTATCCAAGCTGAGCCCGGAGTAATAGACATTGATGGCACCGCCATTGGCGATCGTGCCGCTGTCCTTCAGGGTCAGTATTCCGCCGCGAATGTTGGTGAGCATGCCAGCATTGCGACCGTCGGCATTGTTGAGCACGAGCGTGTTCGCGCCAGATTTGTCGAGGGTGATATTGCCTGCGATCGTGCCGACGAAGGTGGTCGTGGCCGTTGTCGGAGTGGTGAAGAGCGTGGCAGTCGCGCCGGTGTTTGTCACAGTGCCCGCACCACCAGGGAGAAAGTTCCCGTTCGTCTGAGTCAGAGATGCCACCGCCTGATTATTGCCTTTGAGGTCCACCATGCCGCCATTGACATTGAGAGCCGCGAACGTGGCCACAGTGGCCGTCGGGATGACGAGCAGTGTGTTGGCACCGGCGTTGAGGTCGAGTTCACCGGCATTCACAAACGTGGCTCCGGAGATGAAACTGGATTTTTGTAGATTGAGAGTGCCGCTGTCCGCCTTCACCAGCACACCGCTGCCAATCAGGTAGGCATTCAAATTGAGAGTGTCCAAGGTGTGGAAGATGAGACCCGCCGAGCCCTGCGTCAGCGCACCACCCGTGATTCCGGCATTACCGGTATTGGCTACGATAGCACCGCTGGAGACGGTGAGCGTGTTGAGCGTACCGGCTGCGTTGAAGAGCATGCTGCCAGTGGCAAGACCGGTTGCATAATTCACATCAGCACCACCACCAGTCGAGGTGACACCACCGCCGCTGTTCAAGGTGAGCGAGTTGATCGTGGTTGCCGCGTAGAAGTTGAGGTTCTGTAAGCTGCCGACAAAGACATTGGAAGCAGCCACCGAATTGGAGATCGTGCTGCCAAAAGCGGTGATGGCGGCGGGAGTGGCTGTGCCGAGGTAGCTGCCGGTCGGAGAGAAATAAATCGCTGAGTCCGCAGATGTGACAATGTGGAAACCGTTGGCGTCAGAGGTGACGAGGCCGGAGCCGGTGCTGTCCATGCCGATGATGTCGGGACGGATGCCATTCACCAAGGCGGGCGTGGTGGCGAAGACATTGACCCGGCCAGTGCCGGCTGCGGCACCACCGAGGAGACCTGTGGTGGAGATGACAAGAGTGCCAGTGTTGGTGGCGCTCTGAGCAGTGAGAGTGGTGATAGTCACACTCGTGCCGAAGGCACCAGTGCTGGGAGTCAGGCTGAACATGCTCTGCCCTGCGAGCAGGGTCATGGTACCGAGCACTTCAGAGGTCGCGATATTGTTGTTGGCCAGATAGTTCAAAGTACCGCCCTGGAAGTTCATGACGTGCGCGGAACTGCTGAACGCCGTGATGCCGCCGAGACGGTTATTGACCGCGTTGCCAGCCACGCCGCTGTTATCCAGCGTAAGCACACCACCTTGGGAGATCGTTTCGACGCCGAAGCCGAGCTTGCCGTTCGCTCCGCTCACCGTCACCGTGCCCGCGTTCACCAGCAAGGTGCCGATGATGCCGCCGCTGCTGTCTCCCGTGAGGGTCCAGTTGCCGGAACCGATCTTGGTCACGTTGAGCACACCGCCCCCTGTGGAGGTGGTGTAGTAATCACTGTTGAACTTGCCCGCGAACGTACCGCTGGTGCTGTCACCGGTGACCAGCGTGCCTGCCGTGGCCACGCTGAAATTCTTGATGATGGAGCCTGCAACGCCGGTGATCGTGCCCACCTGTAGATTGGTCTGCCCTCGCATGTCGAGAACGTTGCCGCTGTAGCCCAAATCGATCGTGGTGCCGGCATAGTTGGAGTTCGTCCCGAGGACGAGTTCACCACTGTCGCCATCGGCGAAGCCAACGGTGTTGGCGACATAACTGACACCCCCAAGTTGGAGCACGCCGCTGCCAGCCTTGGTGATCGTACCGCCGGCGACAATGTTGCTGTTGATCGTGAGGCCGATCTGGCCGTTGCCGTTCACCGATGCATTGGTGACCGGGTCCACCGTGATGGTCGTGCTACTGGAAAGACTAAGGAGGCCAAGCAAGGCTGGCACCACACGCACGTCATCAAGGAGGGTGGAAGTGATGCCGCCAGTGATGGTCAGCGTACCGGCACCAGTTTGCACGATGGGCCCGTTCCCGGAAGTGCCTCCACCCTGGCTGTTGAAGACAAGGTTGCCGATGGTCTCATTGAAGCCATTGAGCGTCCACTGCGCGCCACCGCGCACCATCACGGTGGCAACATCAGCAATTTGCTGAGACGCCAGATTGGCCACGTAGGCGTTGGCGATAGGCAGCGAGTCGGTAGCATTGTTGTTGCTGCCACTGATGATCAGATTACCAGGGATTGCACTGCCTGCGCCCGTGTTGTTGTTCAGGTTTACCACCAGACCATTAGCGTAGGTGGTGCCCAGGTAGGTGTTGGCTCCGGACAGGGTCACCGTCGGTGTGCTAACGCTCTGGCTCAAGGCATCCAGCACCAAGTTCAGACCACCGCCCACACCATTGTCGATGATGGCGGAGTTCACCGTGAGAACGTTTGCCCCCACATGCAAAAAGAGTTCCGGCTGATCGGTGCCTGCAGTGAGCTGGCCGCGAACAACCGTGGAACCAATCGTCGTGGCAAAATTGGTGGTTCCTACAAGCAGGCCGCCGCTGGTGAATGTGAGCGTGTCCGCCGCTGCGCCGAAGGAAAGCGTACGCGCGGCAGCAAGACCGTTCCACGTCAGTGTGTTCACTGTGGCGCCGCCGGTCGGAACGGCGATGGCCGTATCACCAAAGCGCAGATTGCTGCTGCTGGTGGAGGCAGCAAAGCTGGTGGTCTGCATGGCAGCCGTCAGTCCACGCACACCAGTGACGGGATCGTAGGTTGCAAATTCAGCGTTGGCGACGGTGGTCGCCACATTGGAATCCAGTCCGATGACGGTGGTCCAGGCACCGATGATGCCGTTAGTAAGAGATGGCGCGTTGGCAAAGAGCACGATGGGATTGTCTCCCATCGCACCGGTTCCGGCATAGAAATTCAGAGTGGTGCCGATGCTACGATAAGCGATGTCGTTGATGGTCAGAGTCGCGGAGCCAATGCCCGCCCCCGCTCCGGCGCTCTGGCCCACATCCAGCCGCAGTTCGTTCGCCGAACCCATCAAGTACAGACTTCCTATCGTAGCGGAGCCGCTGTTCCCGCTGCGACTGATGAACTGGAAGGCACCGCCATCAAGCAGGAGCGGTACGCTGGAGGCTAGACGATTGCTCATTGCCTGAATACCGGTGTCATTCCACTGCAAAACAGCATTATTCACGTAGATGCTGTTGGTCCCGGACAGCCTGCCTTGATCGGTCAAGGACAAGACACTGCCCTGCACCATCGTGGTTCCAGTATAGCTGTTGTTATCATGCAGGGTCAGAGCGAATGCCCCAGTCTTGACAAAGTTGATGATGTGTGAGTCGTCTCCGATGATCTGCCCAGCCCAATCTGAGGCCGCATTGCTAGCGACAGTCAGTGTGGAAGCCGTCGTCGAGGAGTTGGTCACAATCCCGCCTGTACCGGGTAGGATACCCGCACTTGTGAAGTTGCCAGCGGTCTGCGAATTACCATTCAGGTCCAGCGTGCCGCCTGCATTCACAGTCAACGCACTGGCATTAAGCGTAGAGGTCAGAGTGGCAATCGTCGGAGCGGTCGTGGCAAGGTAGAAGAGGCCGTTGCTCGTGATGGAGGACGGAGCGATTTGCAAGGTGCCTAGATTGATTCGTGTCTGACCGGTGTAACTGTTCTGTGCGGCTCCAAGCACTAGGATGCCTTCACCACTCTTAGTCATGCCTGCCGTTGAAGGGGCTGTCGTGCCACCCAGAGCGGCATTGATCGTCAGCACCGTGCTGCTGCCTGCGGTGTAGATGAGTAGTTCACGACTGACGCCAGTGGAAGTGTTGACTGCATCGAGGAAGCCGCCACCCACGGAACCAATCGTGGCACTTGCAGTAGCCAGGATTCCCCCGCTATCGACCGAAAGGTTGCGATTGGCAACGATCGCCAGTGATCCCCCTGCGGTAATGGTCAGCGAGTTGACCATCGTCCATAGATAAGTGTTCGTGGCAGCACCTGCACTGAGTGCCGAGCTTACTAGGATGTTATTGTTGGCCCCGAAGCTGGTATCCATTTCAGTCGCCGCCAGCGTGCGAATTCCGTTTGCCCCGTTGAAAGCGAAGCTGACGCCGGAGCCGCTGCTGCCAGTGTCATCTACGATCAACCAGGGAATGATGGCGGCATTTTTAGTGGCGGCGGCTCCCGCCTGACCGATAGCTGTCGGCGCGGTGCCAAGTACCACATTGGTCTTGCCGGCTGTGAGAACAGCGGCGGCTCCCAGAGCTGTGCCGCGAATGAGTGCTGTGCCGGTGTTGGCAACACGGGAAATGGTGCCTGCACCGGTGGTGGACAGCTCCAGGGTGGATGTTGCATTGACATCCAAGGTGATCACACTGAAGCCGCCGCCGATGGTGATGTTGTTCGCACCCAGCACTTCATTTTGCGCCGTGATCGAACCGGTATTGGCCGTCAGCAGGAGAGTGCCGCCATTGAGAGTGATGGCGTGGGCATTCATGCGGTTCACCGACGTTGTGCCGAGTCCAGCGTAATCCAACTGCAGCGTGTTGGAGGGGATGATCCCCGAAGTCGGGCCCGCGCTCACCGTCGCAGCAGCAGCGCCAAGCACTGTCGTCGATGCGCCGGAGACGACAACTTTACCCAAGGCCACCGTGATACCGGACAGCGTTGAAGCGCTGGTGATGCCGGTAAGCCTCAGGGTGTTTGCCCCCACCTTCGTGAGCGTGTTGGTCCCGGTGACCTGGCCAGAGAGTGTGAGGTCACCAAAAGAGGTGCTGCCAAGTCCACTGGCGGTGTTGATGTAGTTTGTGCCGACGCTGGCGGCTGCCCCCAGCGTGACGGTGCCGGCATAGCTGGCGGCGGTGGTGGAGGTATTGATCAATGAGCCGAGTGCGCTGACGGTTCCCGTGCCGGTGATCGTGCCGCTGCCGCCGTAACCCGTACCGCTGATGGTGAGTGCATTGGCATTAATGACCGCCAGGCCGTTCAAGTCGAAAACGCTACCGCTGGCAATGGTGACGGTGTTGGCCGCTGCTCCCAGTGCTCCGGCATTAGCCAGCTTCAGAGTGCCCAGCGATATGCTGGTGTTGAAAATCTGCGTGCCATTGCTGGCATTGAGGATCAGAGTGTTCGTGCCCTGTTTGGTCAAGGTAATACCACTACCACCCACGATGGAGTTCAAGGTCAGATTGCCATTGCCACCCACCGTGGAACTCGAGCCCAGAGTGAGTGTGCCCGTCAGACTCGCAGCTGCGGAACTGCTGTTCCACAGCGCACCGCTGGAGCCAGCGGCGAGGATGGCCGTGGGAGTGGCTGAAGCCGAAGGGATGAGAGCGCCGCTGCCGTTGATGGTAATGTTGCCGGTCACTCCGGTCAGGCCATTGAGATCAATCATGCCTGAGGCATTAAAGTAATAGGTACCGGAGCCGGGCGCGGTGGCGGCCTGAGACAGCGTTACGTTGAGCCCGCTGATGGAGGTGATGTAAGTGCCGACGGGGATGCCCACGCCGGAAACCGCCATGCCAATCTGCAGTGTCAGGTTGCTGGCGGTATCACTGCCTGCCAGAGAGAGGATGTTGGAGCCGCTGGCAACCGTTGGCAGGGAGGTGCTGGCCGTATTGATGTTCCGAATGAGCGTGCCGCCCAGGCTGCCTGTGGTTCCAGTGCTGAGTGCGGTTGCGCTGTTAAGCTGCAGAAAGCCTGACTGAATGACGAGGTCACCGGTGAAGGTGGTGTTGTTGCCGCCAAGGATCAGAGACCCGGTGCCTGACTTGAACAGAGCATTGGCTGCACCGGCTCCGCTCTGGCTGATGGTGCCGATCAAATTGAGCGTGCCCGCGCCTAGGCTGGCGGTGTTTGTTGTGGCGAGGATCACCCCGTTGCCGACGGTGATTGCGCCATCAACACCGACCCAGCCAGCACCGTAAACACCGCTGGCGCCATTGACGATGTTGAGGATTGAGTTGTTGCCCAAGTTCATGGCCGTACCCGAAGAGGGAGCAATCACAGCGCCCAAGGTCGATGCCAGCGTGTCAATGGTCGCGGAAGTGCTGGCGGCAAGGGTATAGCGGTTGCTGATGATAGCGGCAAAGTTGTACCCGTTGGCCGCTGTCGGTGCCGCAGCGGCATAGAAGAGCTTGCTGGAAGGAATCGCCTGGAAGCCGCCTGTTGCACCCACCACGGTGTCGGGCACGCTGCTGCCAGAGGTGTCCGCACCTGCATAGAGCAGACGGAAGGAGCCGGAGTTGGTAGCATTGTATGCCGTGTAGGTGATGGTGTGAAAACCGGCGCTGAGGGTGATCTGGCCGCTGCCCGTGGCTTCAACGAGACCGGCATGCGGTCCCTGGTCGTTCAGCAACAACTGCCCATCGATGTAAAGGACCGCTGCATCGTCTGAGGCGCTGCGGAAAGTGTAGGTGCCGCCGGTGGTGATTTGAAGCAGCCCCTGAAGCGTGGTGATGCCATTGGTAAACAAGGCCGTGGTGTCTGACACACGGTTGTTCATGGCGGCATCATTGAGCAAACTCACGGTGCCGGTGCCCGAGGTGCCGATGGCGGCCACATTGGCGTTGATGACGCCCTGTGCAGCACCCAGGCTACTGTAACTGGCTGCGAGACCGCCTGAGGTGTAACCACTCGGAGTGGTGACCGGCGCAGTCGCGGGTGTCTGAATCAGTAGCGGGTAGTAGTTGCTGCCGTTGTAGGATGAAAGCTCGATGGGATTGGTGGCGAGGGTGGTGGTCGCTCCCAGCGTGGTGATGTCGGGGAAATACAGCGAACCCTGGCCGATGTTGAGAGGCTTGTTGCCAGCCGAATAATTGTACACATACGCCGTCATGCCAGCCGGAACATTGATGCGGGGCACGCCGGACGTGTCGGTGAGATTTTGAATGATGAGCGAGTAGGCGTTTGCGCTGCCGAGATTGAGCACCTGCGTGCCGCTCATCGTCAACTGCGGGATCTTGATGGCATTGCCGGTTCCATTACCAGATACGGCCACGCCGATGCTGGAGGCGTTCCCCACGAAGAGATTGGCATAGTTGGAGTCTGGATTGATCGTGACCGACAGCCCTTGATACAGAATCAAGCCGCTGTTGCTCAGGCCATTATTCTCCAGTGCCAGGGTTCCGTTGCTGGTGAGCGTGATGGTTGCATTGAGCAGGGGTTGTGGAGTGCTGCTCGTGGCTCCGCCCAGCACCAAGACGCCAGCGTTGACGGTGATCGAGCCGCCAAAGGAGTTATTGTTGGTAAGCGCAAAGGTGCCAAGACCGTTTTTTATGATGCTGGAGTTGCCTCCGCCAGCGCCACCGTTGTCTGTCACAATGCCACCGAGAGTAAGGAAGCTGCCGGGAACATCCACATTCACGGTCGTAGTTCCTGAATTGAGCGTCACGTCTCCATTCAGCGTGAGACCGTTCGGTCCCTTGTAGCTCAGGTCATTGCCGCCAAGCACCAGTGCATTTGAAATGACATTGGTGGTGGCGTTCGAAGTCAGGTAAGTGCCAGCGCCAATCGTGAAGGTGCCTGTGCCAACGGGGCCGCTAGTGACTGCACCGGCCACGGATGTGCTGCTGGAGCCAATGGCCATACCGCCTGCGGTGAGATTCATACCGCCGTCGAAGGTACTGGCACCGCTCAATTGCAGCAGGCCGTTGCCCGTTTTGCTGATGCCCACGCCTGTTCCGGTCGTGCCGATGCCAACGATAGGCGAGCTGATGGACAGCGAGGCCGTGAGCTGGGTCACCGTGGTGCCCGCAATCTGAATGGGGTCCACGATGATGGTGTTGGTGCCTGATGCCAGGCCGAGCGATGCGACGCTGATGGTGGAGACCGTAAAAGGATTGCTCGAGCTTGCGGTAATGGGAGTGGAACTCGACAGATTGAGCACGCTCACCGGAATGGTTGTGGCGGTGGTCACGATGGGATTGCCTTCACCGCCGTTGTTGTTGAACACAATGCTGTTCAGCGTCTGGGTGCCGGCCAGATTCACCGTGGACTTGCCGATCACGGTCAGCGTAGTGCTGGGATCAATCTGGCCGCCAATGCCGCTCAACACACCATTCGCGGTACTGGTGCCGACATTCAGCGTGGTGGCTGTGACGCCGCTGCCACTGCCCACGAGTGTGAGGCCGCCAGCCGGAATCACAACAGTCCCAGCAGTAGCTGCAGCGAGGTTCACCGTACCTTGATTGATCACCGTGCCTCCTGTGTAAGTGTTTGCGGCAGTGAGCGTGAGGGTACCCGTGCCGCTCTTGTTCATGCGGGTCAGGTTCCCGAAGCCGTTGTCCTGGATGGAGGCGTTGACCACCATGTCGGATGCAAACGTCAAGGTCTGCGCTCCGCTAGTGGAAGTCGCATTGTAGTTGATGGTGAACTGGGTCCCATTCAGGATCTGGGTCACATAAGCCCCGGCTGGTATGCCCGTACCGCTAATGGCCATGCCCGCGAAGAGGCCGGTGGTGGAAGTGACTGAGACCACATTGCTGTTGATCACCGTGCCGGTGCCCGCGACTCCGGTACCGGTGACAGTGCTCGCGGTGTTGAACACCACCAGTTCGGTGGTTCCTGATGTGGCCGTACCGCCTGAAGTCAGAATGCCACGTACGCTGGACGTGCCGATGGAGGTGGAACCAACGCCGCTGTTGCTGTGAAGCAGGCCGCCCATGATGATGTTGAGCACATCCGTCGAATTGGTAAAGGCCAGGTCATTTTCGGCCACCCCGGCAAAGCGCAGGTAGTCCGTGGTGGCTCCGCCTGCATTCAGCGTGATCACCTGATTGATGCCGGCGATGCCGTTCAAGAGATTGGTCACATTGCCCGCACCAAAGCCATTGAGCGTGCCGCCGGAGTAGGTGTTGAGAATGTTCGCACCCTGCACCGCTGTGGTGGTGGTGACCGTGCCGCCGGACATGTAGCCTCCTGCATAGCCCTGATAGCCGACGGTTCCTACCGCGCCGATGCCCAGCGAGGGGTTATACCCGGCCCAGGTATCGGAGTTGGCGATGGCCCAGGCTCCGATGACACCGGTGGCAGCGCTGTAGCCAAGACTGGCGCTGTCGGCCACCAGAATGCGTGGATTGGAGCCTTCACTTCCCAAGGTGGTGCCCACGAAGTTCAGGATGCCGTCGGCTGTATGCGTAATGCTGGCAAAACCCAGATCCGCATTGGAGTAGGTACCGGCGCCCCCAACTGCTGCCGAAACGGTGCTGACACCCGAAGCTGCCGTGAGATCTCCCAGACTCTCAGAGGTATAGGTGTTGAACCGGCCTGTGAGTGCGATGGTTCCTCCATTCAAAGTGATCGCTGCCGCGTCGTTGACGCGGTCATTGTTGTTGAAGAACAAGTCGGCATTGCTGTTGAGGTTCAAGTTCGCATAATTCACCGTGATTGATGAGGTGTTGGACAGAGTGGCGTCATCCTGCAGCGTGAGTGCGCCGCCCATGATGATCGTGGCACCATAATAAGGGTTGGCCGAGTCGAAACTGGTGGTATTGCCGCCGACACGGACAAAGGTGATGGGATTGGCGCTGTTGCCTGTGATGCTTCCCGTCCAAGTACCGGTCGTCGCGTTCGTCAGCAGCAAAGCGGCTCCGCCAGTGCTGGTGACCGTGCCGCCGGCACCCGGAGCAGCGCCGCTGCTGCTACTGAAATTCCCGACGTATTGAACGGTGCCGTTCAGATCCAGCGTAGCTCCGTAGTTCACCGTGAGAGCACCTCCATTGTCAAACAAGGTGTTGTTCCCAGCGGCAAGAGTCGTGGTGCCGCCGTTGAGCACGGTCGCTCCGGTATAAAACTGCCGGGCGGTGATGTTGAGATTGCCACTCAGGCCCTTGGTCAGTCCGCCTGTGGCCACGCTCGCCACCGGCGCTGTGGTGTTCTCATAAAAAAGGGTGCCCGTCAGATTTTGATTGGTCAGCAGAGTACCGACGAGAGTGCCGCCCAAATTCAAGGTGGCACCGCTGGCGACCTGGAATAGTGCCTCGGTGCCCGTCGTACTGGGTTTGACGGTTGCGGTGACATTGACCGGGGCTAGCACGATTCTTGTGGCGTTCAGCGTATTCGTGCCGCCGTTCACCAAAACACCTCCGCTGCTCAGGGTGAGCGAGAGATCGCTGGCCAGACTGGATGCGGCATCTATACCAACACCCACGCTAAGGCCGGTGCCGTTGATGGAGAGCGCATTGATGATGCGTCCGCCCGGTGCAGCGCCGGCGGAGTAAAGTGCATTGGTGGTGCTGCTCGTGATCTGCGGTGTGATCGTCAGTGTCGAGATCAGGCTGGCCAAGGTGACATCTGTAGGGGTGCTATAGTTCGAGAAGGTGATGAGACCATTGGCCCCCATGGTGGCCCAGGACGTGCCGCCGATGGTGATGCGCGGCAGCAGCGCATTGGCTGCCCCTGCGGTGCCGCCATATAGGGGAACCCCAAAGGTGATCTGTGTTGCCGAGGTCACGCCGGAAGCAGCGACCGCCTGGCTCAACGTGACCGTGGTGGCGGTAAGGGCGGTAATCGTGGTACCGTTCAGGATGCCTGCACCACTCACGGCCTGACCGATGGCGAGGCCCGTCGTCGAAGTAAACGTGAGTGTGGTCCCCGTCGCGGTGGCCGTGCTCGTGTTCAAGAGACTGCCAAAGTTCACCTGATTGGTGCTGGTCCCGAGAGCCACATTGGATGTGACGTCCAGCGTACTGCCAGCACCGACGGAGAGGGTTGAGAAGTTCAGTTTGGTCGTGCCACCGTTGCTGGTGATGTTGATAAAATCCTGGCCGCTGGCTCCAAGCGTCAGGGTGCCCGCGCTGCCGCTGGTGCCTTCCAAGGACCCGGTGCTTTTGCCGATGAAGTTCAGCGTGCCGCCTACGAGTGTAAGCGGACGATTGCCCAGTCGATTGCTGGCAGCGGCGGTGATGCTGTTGTCCAAGGTCAAGGTGGCCGAAGGATTCACGGTGATGGCGGAAGTGCCGCCGAAGGCACCGCTAGCCCCGCTTAGCACCGTGGTTCCGTTGTTCAAAATGGTCGCGCCGGTGTAAGTATTGGCGGCTGTCATGGTCAGTGTGCCCGTGCCCGTGTAAGTAAGTGCATTGGATCCCGTGCCGACGACATAAGCACCGCTGATGAGCGTGTTGCCCGAACCTGTGAGAGTCAGCGTTGAGGCGACGGTGTTGCTGATCCCGCCTGACAAGATCAACGACGCTGCGCCGGAAATGTTATTGGTTAAGATACGGCTGGCGCCCAGAGAAACGACACCGGCGAACTCAATGGAATTGGTTCCTGACAAGATGCCTGCAGAACCCGAGAGGTTCACGGAATTGGTAATAGCATTGGCTCCTGTCAGCGCCAGCGTTCCAGCGCTGAGCGTGCCCCCCGTGAATGAGAACGTCCCCGAAGTGCCGAAGGGGTTCTTCGCGTTGACGATGACATTTCCCTCCGAAATCGTCACACCGCCGGTATGCGCGTTGCTCGCGTTGAAAGTCACCGTCCCCAGCGTGTTGAGAGTCAGCAGTGAAGTAAAGGTCGATGGCAGGCCCGCGTTGAAAATAGTGTTACCCGTGCCGCCGAGTGTCAATGCATTGCTTGTGGTCACCGTGATGGGACCGCCGAAAGTCAAAGTGCCAGCGGGGCCAATGTTGTTGAAGATAGAGCCCGCCGCCCCCAAATTGAAGTTGGTCGTGCCGTTGAAAACGATTGAATTCAGCCCGTTGAACGTAACTGTAACACCAGAAGTACCGCTGAACGCCACCGGACTGGTGAAGGTGGTTCCGCCTGGGGTCAAAGTAAACATCCCACTGGTGGCGCCAAAGGTCAGCAGTGTGCCAGTGCTCTTTCCCAGCGGATTGGCAACGCTGGCAGAAATGGTGCTCCAGCCATCAGGAATACCCAGATAGCCATCCGTCATCGTCACGCCGCCTGTGAAGGTGTTGGCAGCATTCAAAATCCAGACACCGCCATTCGCCTTGCTCACCGTCAAAGCGCCCCCGTTGTCCGAAAGAACGGCAGTGATGGTGTTGGCGTCACGGCTCTCTCCAGTCAGCGTCAACAGTTTCGCACCGGTGCCAAGATTGACGATTTTGGTAATGTTCAAAGACCCGCTGCCGCTGGCATCGATCGTATTGGACCCTGTGGTCGTGTTGAGATTGATGGTGCGGGTGACTATCTCGCCAGTACCGGTGTAGAGTAGGTAGCCACCGGTGGTGCTGCCATTGCCGAGATTCAACTGACCTGTGGCATCACCAAAGGAGCTCGATGAGCCTCCAGAACCAATGCTTTGGACGGCAAGAGCGCCACCTCCGTTTAAGCTTGTGTTGCCGGAGTAGGTGTTGGCTCCGTTGATGAGAAGCATGGTTCCGGCAGCCACCGTGTATGTCAGCGAGCTGCCGCTTGCCCCGCTGATCTCACCTGCGAGTGTGTAGATGTCTGCGTTGGTGGTAGCACTGTCCGTGAGGGTGATGGCCCGCGCGCCACCGTTCAGATCAATGGGGTTCAGGATGGTCGTGTCTGACAGTGCCGTGGTGGACCCCAGCATGAAGGTGCCGCTGGTAAACGTGGGACCACCAAAGACTAGCGTCGAGAGAGTTGACCTGCCCCCGATGGCAACGACGAGCGATGAACCCGAGGCGGCAAAGCCCCCACTGGAGGAACCTGACTGCCACTGCACCTGCCCTGCCCCCGCGCCAAGAGCGCGGGTGAAAGTGCCGGAGGTTTCCAGCACGCCCCCTGCCAGCACCAGGTTGCTGTTGGCTGACAGGCTGCTGACACCGCCGAAGCTCAGGACCGTGCCGCTGGCCAAGGTGCTTGCGGTACTCAACCGAATCTGCAAAGGGCCGAGGATGCTGGCAATGGTGGTCCCGTTGGCGATGCCTGCTCCACTGACCGTCTGACCAACCGCAAGACCGGTCGTGCTGGCGAGGTCGATCACCGTGGAGCTGGCGGTGTTTGAAGTCGTGGCAGCGGTGCTGATGTTGGAGCCCGCGTCCTGGGCACGCAGAGCGCCCTGCGAGATCGTCGTGGCACCGCTGTAGGTGTTGCTCACATTACCCAGGATCCATGTGCCGGCACCTGTCTTGGCCACGCTGAGTGCCATGCTGTCGATGGTGTTGTCGATCAGCTTCAGGTCGATCTCGTTGTCTCCCGTGGAGGTGCCTTGAAGCGTCAGTGTCTTCGCCCCCGCAGTGGAGAACGCCACCGCCCCCGTGTTGGTAAACCAGATGGCGGCGTTGTTGTTGTTGCCGGTGCCCACAGCTGAGTTCCCGTAGCCTCCGGACGAATCAAGGCCGCCATTGCCTGCCAGCGTGAACAGGCGGTCCGTTTGCACGGACGGCGACTGAATGCTGGCGAGGAAGGAATTGCTGTTCTGACCAATGTATTGCAGAACACCTGCGGTGGACCCTGCTGAACTGCCCAGCACAAGGCTGGCCGCATTGCTCTGCGCGCTGCCGGTACCGATGCTGCTGACGCTGCCGTAATTCGCCAGCAGCGTGATGCCCAGAGTGCCTTGGGCGATGGTGGTCACACCGCTGTAGGTGTTATAGCCAATGCTGCCCAAGGTCTGTAGGGTGGCGCTGGTGCTGGACGCCGCGCCATTGAGAGGATTGAGGAATTGTGTCCCGGAGCTGTTTTTGGTGACATTGAGCACCCCCGCACCATCCTGCAGCAGGCCGGAGAATGTGGCGCTTGCGCTGGTGGTGCCATACAGTCCGATGTTCAACGTGGCTGCGGTGGCAGTGCCACCACCGCTGTTGGTGATCGTCCCTGCGCCAGTGAGTGCGCCAATGGTCACACTGCGGCCTGCTCCCGCCGCATTGAGATCCAGCGTGGCGTCCTGGCGAACCGCCGTGATATTGCCAGCGGTGGTGATAGCCCCCAAAGTGGCGGCCGCACCCAAGAGCTGCAGAGTGCCCTGGTCAATGTTGACATTGCCAGTGAAGGTGTTGTTGCCGCTAATGATCAGCATGCCGGCGCCAGCTTTGGTGAGCGCTCCTGTGCCGCTGCTGATGGGCACATCAATGGTGAGGGTATTGGCGTTGGTGCTGCCTCCGGTATAGACGATGATTTCGCTGTTCGCGCCCCCCAGCGTAAAGGACGCGGAACTGGCTCCGATCGTGGCGGAGCCCGTGGAGTTGTCAAACAGCACCGCGCTGGTGCTAGACGCAGCACCGAGTGTCAATGTGCCGCCAAGTGTCAGCGTGGAGCTGCCGGAGATCTTGAGCGCACTGATCGTTTCAGCCGCCGTGGTGGTGACATTACTGTTATTGAGCCAGTATATTGAAGTGGCGATGGAGGCAGAAACGGGCAGGCCGGACACATAGCCTGCATACGGAGCGACCACGAACGGACCCGAACTCGTCACCGTGGCGAAGTCCACCGCGCTCGTGGTGGAATTGGTGTAATAAGCGAAGCCTTTGACGGTGGTACCGAGGCCGATGATGCCATTCAGAAGAGTGGGGGTGGTGTTGAACTGGATGGTCGTGCCAGTGCCGGGGCTGAAGTTCAGCACCGCACCCGTACCGCGTGTGCCAATAGGTGTGGCATTGCCAAAGCTGAGGGTGGGCGTGCCGCCGCTAGCTGTCGTGATGATGTTCCCCTGCCCTGCTGTGGGGATGAGCTGCCCGACGGTCATGGTCATGGTGCCGGATGCCGCCGATCCGAGCATCTGGAAAGCACCGCCAGCGTAGCCGTTTCCAGTCAGCACATCCGTGGAAAAAATGAGATTGTTGCTGCTGGTCAGTGGCGCGGAGCCATTGCCACTGCCGGCCGTTGGCTGGACCTGCAAAGTGCCGCCTGCCACGGTGACGGTGCCGCTGAAACTCTGCGCCACTCCCGCAGCACCGACACTGCCGAAGTATAGCGAACTGCCGGCGGCAACGGTGGTGGCCAGGGTGGTGTTGAGTACCAAGTTGTTCCCGTAGATCGCGGTGATGATCGTTCCGGCAGGCACATTGGGGCCAGTGACGCTTTGCCCGACGATCAAGCCCGAGGCATTGGTCACGGTGACGACGTTGGTATTGGCCGCGCCGTTAAACGTCAGTGCGGTTGATGCGGCGATCGTTGCAGTCGTTGCCACACTGAGCGTGATGGTGTTGCTGCTGCTGTTGATCGCAGTGATGTATTCACCCGCTGGAAGACCGGCGCTGCCTGTGATGACCATCCCCACATTGAGCCCCGCCGTGCTGGCCAGAGTGAGCGTGGTGCTGCCAGTGGCCGTGCTGCCGCTGGTGCTGACCGTGGGAATCGTGGCCACGGAGGCTGCCTCCCCACCAAAAACGATGGAGGCAAGGGAGGCAACGGCAGCGGTGGTGGCTGCGCTCAACGTGACCGTGGTGGCGTTCATGGAGCTGATGTAAGAACCTGCTGCAATGCCGGTGCCAGTCACCAACTGCCCCACTGCCAGACCGCCGGTGCTGGCAAAATTCAACACCGTCCCCCCGCTGGCGGTGGTTCCGTTCGTAGCCACCGTGGCACCTGCAGCGACGCTAGCAGCCGCGTAAGTGGACGCCGTGGGCGCATACAGCCAGGTGCCGGAGCCGCCTTTGATCAATGAGGTCTTGTTGATCGCGAGCGTTCCATTGTCCTGAATGACGCCCGTGATCTGATTGATCACTGCGGCAGTACCGGTGTTGTTGTAGCCTTCCAGATAGAGTGTCTTGGCACCCGCGCCGGGTGCCGCGATGCTGCTGGTGAGCGCCAGCGCTGTGGCGCTCGTGTTTGCCGCAGCCTGCTGCTGATTGGCAAATATGACCGCGCTCCCGGTGGTACCGGACAGCATGACGGCCTTGTTTGAGGTTTCCCCGGCACCGCCAGCGGCTGATCCCAAATAATTTAAAATGCCATTGGTTGTGGTGCTGCCGATCTGGATGCCGCCACTGCCCGTGCTGGTGGTGGTGTTAACGTTCAGCGCGCTCAGTGCATTGACGTTCACACTGCCGTTGGTGATGTTGAAAACACCGGTGTTGGTGGAAGCGGTGCCCTGAATGGCCAGCGTGCCGTACCCGGCCTTGGTCCAGATGTGATCGACGGTGCCGGCGGTGCTCAGCAAATTTCCGGTCACCAGCACATCGCCGTTGGCGGTGATGGTATAGGTTCGGGTGGCCGCCGTGTCCGGTGAACTCAGGCTGCTGTTCAAGGTAAGCAATCCATTGAGATTGCTGGTGTAACTATGGTTGGTTCCAGCGCCGGTGCTGGCGGTGAACCCATAGACAATCGTCCCGCCGGATCCAATCGTAACGCCATAGCCGTCATTGCCGTTGAACGTGGTCACGAGCGGCCCCGTGGTAAGAGCCTCATTAAACCCCGGAGAAATGACCCCGTTCACACTGGCACCGCCAATGGTGACGGTTTGATTGATCCCCACACCACCGACAGCGCGAGCTGCAATGATGGAGGAACCAGAGGCACTGATGTAGTTGATGGTCTTCTTTGAGAAATCCGTGTTACCAGGATCCACCCGCAGTTCGTAGCTGCCGGCGTAGGACTGAATGGAAGCATTGTCCACGGCAGCTCCCAAAACCCCTGGCGAGGTGACGCGGAGAAACGAACCCGTGACTTCCACGCGGCCGAGGAAGTTGTTATACGGGTTGCCCAGAGTGACCTGCCCGAGCAGCCCGCCACCGCTCCAGCGGTAGAATGCAAGCGCACCTATGGCGCTCCCCGTCATGAAGCCGTTGATGAGGTAGTTACCGTAGCCGTTGACCTGCAAGTCGGAACTCCCGGCGATGTTGATGGTGGAGGTGTTGCTAAAAGTCAGGGTGCCAGCCACAGAACCCACGCGCGTTTCAGTGTTCGATGCCGAAGTGATGATTCCGCTGTAGGTGTTGTTGCCAATGTTCACCAAAGCATAACCGGCGCTGTTATTGGCACCACTGATCCCATAGCCACCCAAGTCGAGGTTGCGTGTGAAGTTGATGCCGCTGGTGCCGCCCTGCACCACCAGCGCACCGCCGGCCAACTGGGAGTTAAAACCTGACACGGTCACCGTAGTGGTGGAGGTGCCAAGCTGCCCCATGTTGCTGACGATCAGAGCGCCGCCGAGCACATTGGTGAACCCGGAGTAGGTGTTGTTGTTATTGGTCAGATAGACAACGCCACCGCCCGTCAGGGCCAGCGAACCGGTGCCGGACAACTGGCCTGCATAGGTATTCCATGAACCCGGGTTGGCAACGTTGGTGGTCTGCGAGTAGCCTCCTACGACCGAGGTAAGCGCACCGCCGATCGTCAGAACCGCGCCATTGCCCAGCACCACATTTCCACCCAGCACTCCGCCGCCGGTAAGTGAGCCCACGGATTGATTGAAGCCATTGAGATCCAGCGTGGCTCCCGCGACATTGGCCAGTGTGAGTGCCGAGCCGGAACTGAGTGCATAGGCATTTCCCACTTTAAGAGTACCCGCCAGAACAGAGGTAGCGCCGGTGTAGGAATTGCTGCCGGAAAGCGTCACCCCCCCTACGCCTGAGCTGTTGATCGTCAAGCCACCCGAACCGCTGATGCCGCCGCTGATCGTCAGGCCACCACTGGACGTGTTGCCAAGGGTGAGGAGATTGCCGCCATTGCTGATGTTGCCGCCGAGGGTGAGCAGGCCGGTCGAGTTGTTGATGAAGGATTCGGCAGCACCCAGCAGCAAGGACAAGTTGGAGTCTCCGATCATGATCATTCCTCCAGAAGAACCCACCGTAATCCCAGCCGAGCCAAGCGTCAGAACCTGGGGCGATCCGTTGCCTACCAGTGTGTAGCCCGGAACATCGAAGATCAGCCCGCCAGCCGTAATGTTTGCGGCCAGGGCGACCGGACCTCCCGCCGCCTGAAAGCCCGCCGTGTTGCTGAGAGTATTGGCCCACGAGAGATTCACACCACCATCCAGCCAGTTGGAAGTCACGGTGTTCCAGGTGCCGGCACCACCGCTGCCAGATTGGTCTTGGGCTGGATCCCAAACCAGAGTCACCGCGTTCAATGGAACTGGCAGCGTGATGACCGGCATCAGCAGGCAAAGACAGATGCCGGTGAATCGAGCCAATGGAGAAGGACTGTTTGGTTGTCTCATAGAATGAAATTTCATGAAGCTGATGTCACTGGGCGTGGGCTTGGTTCGCGCTGCTTCGCAGTTCCCATGGCGCCGCCTCACGCCGTGCGGAGATAGTTGCCAGATCCAGACGAATGCTGGTTCGATGCTCACAGTCGAGCCGGCCGGGGTTGGTGATGGAGCGTCTGAGCATTGGAGGTTATGCCAGTGACTGACGGCTCCCATGTCCCCGTGCCAGTCTCGGCAGGAGAATGCCCTCACGGCAGCGCCATTGCCTTTGAGTGCTATTCCAAAAGGCAGTGCCATTTTGCACTCGAACAGTAAAGAGATGCGCCACCCAGGTAAGGACTCTCACAAAGTCAGCGACGGCAATGCGATGGCACAGAAAACGTCGAATCACACAGAGAGCTGTGCGGAGCAAGAGACCAAGGAACCCATAAAATACGGAGAAATAGCGCTTCATAAAGATGAACGGAGCGCTCATCTCCTCAGCATAGGCTAGTCCAACCCCCGAAACGCGCAGTCCCTGAATTCAGCGATTTAGACGTTTTTTTTGCATGCTCGTCCAAAGACTAACTTTATCCGACTTAGTCATGGTTTGCGCCACATGCCAATTACCTGAATCCTCAATCACTTCAATTTGCGGCTAAATGGAACAGGCTTAGTTCTTTGGGTTCGCCGGGACATGTAGGTGGATGAAAATGGCATGGGTAATGCCCGACCTCTCAAATTCTATTAACGCGAAAAGAGGGACCATCGCAGACCTAGCTTTTCCCATGTAGCGAGCACTTGCGGTTGGCAGACACGGAACGTGAAACCAACCAACTTTGAGCAGGCCTGGAAAAGTGCATAGCTAATGCACATGTGAAAAACCTGGCCGAAATCCAAACCTCACCCCATCATAACTCTTTGACCATCAAAGAGTGGTGCTCGGGAAGGGACTCGAACCCTTAAGCCTTTCGGCACAAGATCCTTAGTCTTGCGCGTATACCAATTCCGCCACCCGAGCAGGTGCTGAAAACAGGGGCCGCGAATATAGACGACTCAGTTTTTATGCAACCACTGTTTTACGTTTTTATGCACTTCCGTTCCCTTCCGCGCAAAAGACGATCACTCTTGCCTTTGCGGCGCGTTTTGGCTGTCATCCCATCTCATGCGCACTTCCTTGCTCCTCTGCCTGCTGCCGTCCCTTGTGCTCGCAGCCTCGCCCTACCCTGAAAAGACCCCCGACACCGTGGGAAACAGGCTCATCGACCGCTACTTTGCCGAGCAGGCACGCGAGATCACCGCAGACAACGGCCTCACACAGATCCAGACCGCCGCAGACTGGGAGGCCAAGGCACCCGAGTACCGCCGCCAGATGTTCGAGATGCTCGGCCTCGATCCCCTGCCGGAGAAAACCCCGCTCCACGCCACCAAGACCGGCGAACTCAAAGGCGACGGCTACGTGGTCGAAAAAATGCACTTCCAGTCCATGCCCGGACTCTACGTCACGGCCAATCTCTACCTCCCTGAGAAGGTCGAACAGCCCCTGCCCACCATCCTCTACGTCTGCGGCCATGCCAATGTGGTTAAGGAAGGCATCAGCATGGGCAACAAGACCGGCTATGAGCACCACGGCGTCTGGTACGCTCGCCATGGCTATGCCTGCCTGATCATCGACACAGTGCAGCTCGGCGAGATCCGCGGCGAGCACCACGGCACCTTCAGCAAAGGCCGCTGGTGGTGGTACTCTCGCGGCTACACCCCCGCCGGGCTTGAAGCCTGGAGCTGCATCCGCGCCCTCGACTACCTCGAAACCCGCAAGGAAGTGGACAAGACACGCTTTGGCGTCACCGGCCGCAGCGGCGGCGGCGCCTACTCCTGGTGGATCACCGCCCTGGATGAACGCATCAAAGCCAGCGCCCCCACCGCCGGCGTCACCGACATGCAGAATCAGGTCATCGACGGCTGCATCGAAGGCCACTGCGACTGCATGTTCTTCGTGAATACCTACCGCTGGAATTTCGAGCGCATGGTCGCCCTCGCCGCTCCGCGCCCCCTGCTGATCGTCAACACCGACAAAGACACCATTTTCCCCATCGACGGCGTCTTCCGCATCTATCAGGACGTGCGCAGGATCTACACCCTGCTCGGCAAAGAGGGCAACATCGGCCTCCAGGTCGCCGAAGGTCCGCACCAAGATCTGCAGCCGCTGAACATCGGCGCGTTTCATTGGTTCGAGCGCTTCCTCAAAGGCGCCGATTCCATGGCCGTGCTCGACGAAGGCGCGAAGAAAAGCATCGAGCCCGCCTCCCTGCGCGTCTTCACCGAACTCCCCAAGGACGAGATCAACACCAAGGCCGACGAAACCTTCGTCCCCATGGCCAAAGCACCTGCACCCGTCACCAATGCCACCGACTGGACCAAGCAGAGCGACACTTGGATGAACGACCTCAAAGAAAAGGTCTTCAACGGCTGGCCCAAGGAAATCGCCTCCGTCAATCCGCAGAAGGAAAACAGCGCCGAAGTCGATGGTATCCGCATGATCGCCTACGACTTCGACAGCCAGTCCCCCTTCCGCCTGCGCCTTTACGTTGTCCATCGCGATGGCCTCCGCGCCGAAGACCTCGATCTCGTCGCGCTCAATGTGCTCGACGAAGCCGGCTGGGATGAATTCTGCTCCACCTACCACAGCCGTTTTGGCAAGCTCATCGATGTCTTCCCCGGTGCCCCCAAAGACGACACCGCCTTTGAGCAGGAAAAGAAGATGTTCACCAATTTCAAATGGGGTATGGCCTACATCTGCCCACGCGGCATCGGCCCCACCGCCTGGACTGGCAGCGACAAGGCTCAAATCCAGCGCCTCCGCCGCTTCTACCTCCTCGGCCAGACTCTCGATGGCATGCGCGTCTGGGACATCCGCCGCACGCTCCAGACCATCCGCGCCATCCCCGGCTTCGGCGAAACCCCGCTGTGGATCCAGGCCCACCGCGACATGGCCGTTGATGCCCTCTACGCCTCCCTCTTTGAAGACAACGTCAAGCGCCTCGACCTCCACGACATGCCCCT
>NCCR01000049.1:34278-34779 GCA_002279765.1 Verrucomicrobia bacterium 12-59-8
CCACCGTCTCCGGCGATCCCGCAGCTGTCGGCCCCTCCCTGCTCAACGTCCTCAGATACCTCGACATCCCCCAGGCCACCGCCATGGCCGCCATGCGCAGCAAAGTCGTCGTTTACGCCCCAGACAAAGCCGCCTGGGACTACCCCGCCACCATCACCAAAAACCTCGGCAAAGAAACCCAGTTCCAAGTCCGCGTCCCCGTGAAGCCCGAAGAGGCAAAAGAAGAGCCCAAGAAGAAGCCAGCCGATGCTCCCGAGAATTCCGGCGATGCTCCCAAAAAATCCGCCTCCCTCCCGCCCGCCCACACTCCTGTGGTGAATGCCACCCTCCCCAACATCCCCTTCGCCGACACCCCGCCCAAACCACGCCCACCCAAGAAAGACACTCCCAAAAAAGACACCGTCCCAAAGCCCCGCCCCAGGAAAGACAGCCCGAAGAGGTGATTCTCTAAAGTACGATAGATTGGCTTCGCCTGTCTCGCCAAGCCTCGGCTCTCCTGTC
>NCCR01000303.1 GCA_002279765.1 Verrucomicrobia bacterium 12-59-8
GTCGTTTTCAGCCCCAAGGTCACCGAATGGGCGGCCTCCTATGACGGACGTAATAAAGAGCCCGTGACGCTGCCGGTGAAGTTCCCGCTGCTGCTCGCGCAGGGCGTGGAAGGCATCGCCGTGGGACTTTCCTGCCGCATTTTGCCGCACAACTTCATCGAGCTATGCGACGCCAGCATCGCCGCGCTGCGCGGTGAGGAAGTGAACCTGCTGCCCGATTTCATCTCCGGCGGCATCATGGACGCTGCCGACTACAACGGCGGCATGCGCGGCGGCCGCATCCGCATTCGGGCCAAGATCGACGAAGGCCCGAAGAAGAACATCCTCATCATCTCCGAGATCCCCTACGGCACCACCACGGGCGGCGTGATGGACAGCATCGTGGCTGCCAACGAGAAGGGCAAAATCAAGATCGCCCGTGTGGATGACAACACCTCGGACAAGGTGGAGATCGTCGTGCAGCTTCCTGCAGGCACGGACGCAGACCAGACCATCCAGGCGCTGTATGCTTTCACCGACTGCGAAGTCTCACTCTCACCGAATGCCGTCGTCATTCAGGACGACAAGCCGCGCTTCATGAACGTGAACGACCTGCTGAAGGCCAGCGCGGAGAACACCAAGAAGATCCTCGGCGAAGAGCTGGGCATTCTGCTCGGCGAACTCAATGAGAAATGGCACTTCAGCTCGCTGGAAAAGATCTTCATCGAGAACCGCATCTACCGCCGCATTGAAGAAGCCGAAACCTGGGAGGCCGTGATGGAGGCCATCTGGAAGGGCCTGAAGCCGCATCTCGGCGCACTCAAGCGCGAGGTGACGAATGACGACGTGGCGCGACTGACCGAAATCAAGATCAAGCGCATCTCGAAGTTCAACAGCTTCGAGGCCAACGAACACATCCGCGAGCTGGAGGAAGAGATCGACCAGGCGGAGAAGTTCCTCAAGGGACTCACCAAGTACACCATCCGCCACTTTGAAGAGCTGAGGAAAACCTACGGCCCCGGCCGCGAGCGCAAGACCACCATCAGCGGCTTCGAACGTGTGGCCGCTGCCGAAGTCATCGTGCAGGGCGAGACGCTGTATCTCAATGCCAAGGAAGGCTTTGCCGGCACCAGCCTCAAGCGCGAAGGCGACCCCATCTGCAAGTGCTCCCCGCTGGACGACGTGCTCTTCTTCACCCGCGAAGGCAACATGACCGTGACCAAGGCCGCGCCGAAGTTCTTCGTCGGCAAGAACCCGCTCTACGTCAATCTGTTCAAGAAGGATGATACAGCCGTTTATACCATGATCTACCGCGACGGCCGCCAGGGCGGCCTGCTGGCCAAGCGCTTCCGCATCGGCGGCATCACCCGCGACAAGGAATACGTCCTCACCAAAGGCACCCCCGGCTCCAACGTCCTGTACTTCATCCGCCATGAGACCGAGGAAGACTCCAACGCCCAAAACGTCGTCGTCCATCTCAAGCCCGCGCTGTATTTGCGCAACCTTTCCATCAAATTCCCCTTCAACTCCATCGCCATCAAAGGCCGCGAGTCCCAGGGGAACATCATCACGAAGCACGCCGTGGATCGCGTGGTGCGGGAACCGAAGAGCGGGGAGACGGAGGGGTAACAAAGTACTGATGAGCTTTAGCTCGTTCTGGGAAGCTCCGCGCCTCCCAGAGCGAGCTAAAGCTTACAACTACTCTCTTCCAAGCCCGCAGCGGACTTAGTCATCGAGATGAGCGACAACGTAACTGTGCAGCTTGTTTCGAAAGTAAGTCTTGTCTGCGTGATAGAGGGCAAAGAACTCCTCCTCGACGGCGTCATAAACGGACTTGTCGAAATCGTCTTCGAGCTGAGCATCCCGAATCCGCTCAATAGCCTCGTTCCAACCCTGAATGGTGGCAGGGTAAGGAGGTGGAAAATGGACCGCCAATGCCTTGTCCGCACAGGACGCAAACTCAGGAAGCCCCGCCGCACGAAGAGCGTCTGGCACCAGGTGCGCCACACGCCCGTGATCCCAGTCAAACCAGGTGTCCACTCCGCCATCGCACATGGCCCCGAAGAAAGTCTCGACGCAAAGCACATCGCGAATCCAACCCGTGATGTCGTCGGGAGTCCCGAAGTAGAAAGCATCGTCTGTGGCATCATAGACCACATGGCACGCGGCTTCGGGAGATCGAGCCTGCCGAATGGCTTGCTTCTGGGCTTCAGAGAGAACGAGGCGAGGCATGGCGGTGGGGCGGCTTCTCAAATTCAACGACCGAGGAGCGGGGTGCAAGATGATCTTGTTCCCAGCATGCCGTGGACCGCTCGGTGGGTTGAGCGTGAGCCGAAGAACTGCGAGGCAAGTGTGGCATACTCCAGCAAAGTACTGATGGGCTTTAGCTCGTTCTGGGAGACTCCGCGCCTTCTAGAGGGAGCTAAAGCTCCCGAGTACTTTCCTGAGGCCGCAGCCCACCTTTGGAGTGCGGTTGCGCAACTAGGCACTGCTTGTCTCCGTAGCTCGTAGAGCGAAGGAGGAAGTGGACCCACCGCTTTCGACTGTACGGGTGAGGCACACATTCTAGAGAACCTCCGAACGGCTGAGATATGTACAAGTCAGCAAATCCTGACATAATGTCAGGTTGACATGACACGAATACCATGTCAGGTATGCCTGACATTCCTATGAACACTCGCACTCCTGTCAGCCTCTACCGTCGTCGTTCCGCCATCCTGCTGGGACTTTACTCGCTCTTGAACATCGCCGCGATCTTTGGGGCCATTGATGGCTGGAGAGGTCCGGCCACCTGGCTGTTTGCGGCGGCGGTGGCGGCACCGATCCTTGCCCATATCTGGGCGTTCCTGGCGCTGATGAGGAGCAGTGATGAGTTTCTGCGGGGCCTGATGGCCAAGCGATTCATCGTGGCAAGCGGGATCACCATGGCGGTGTTTTGCTCCTGGGGGTTCATGGAGTTGTACGCCCACGCCCCCCATCTGCCGGGCGCGCTGATTGTGGCGGTGTTTTGGGGGGCCTTTGGGCTGGCCATGCCGCTGGTGCAGACGTCCCACTGAGGTGTTTTGAAAACCCTTTAACCACCCTTCCCGCCCATTGTGAAAAATCATCTCAAGGTATTGCGCGCCGGGCGTGACTGGACTCAGGAAGAACTCGGCAAGCGGGTGGACGTGTCGCGTCAGGCCATCAATGCGCTGGAAACGGGAAAACACATCCCCTCGCTGGATCTGGCGTATCGACTTTCTGCGGCCTTCGAGATGCCGGTGGAGCAGATTTTTGAGAGCCCTTATGGCGCGGGTGCTGAGGCGGTGGTTGGGAAGACGTGAGGCTTCGGTTCTCTCCCTTCAACTCAGACCCGTGTGTCAGATCCAACACTCAATGCCGGGCATGAATGCCATTCGGGTTAAAGACATTTATCACTGAGCTGCGCGTTGTGAGCAACAAGAAAGCTGGGAGCGCGGGCCTCCGAGCCCGCAGCACTCCGCAAGCACGCGCAGTTCCGCAGCCTTTCTGCCGCCATAGCCCTCTCGTGCCGGGAGTCCTCGTGCTGCCGATGTTCTGAGCACAGCCAGACCCCCTGCGTGAAAGCGACCCTCTGCGGACTCGGAGGTCCGCGCTCCCGAGGGCGTTTCCTTCTGCGAAGGCCTGCTACATAGCGGGACGAAAAACGAATGATGCATCCTTAACCGAGGGCCATTCATGCCACGCATCATTGGATGCGAAGGCAGGACATCACTCATCTCGCTTCTCTGGCGGGGTCTTCTTGGCATTGCGCAAGAGCTGCGTGGCCTCATCCCAGCGCTGATCGGCAATCAGCTCCGCCACCTTGCGCGCCAGATCGGGAGGAAACCCGCTCTTGAGCAAATTCCTTTCTTCACGCCGCGCACGCCGCGCGTAGAAAAAGTAACCGATCGCGCCCAAGAAACATAGCACCAGCACCTTGCCCACAAAGTCTCCCAGCCATGAGCCGCCTTGAGTAGCCAGCGCCACCCCGTGCAGACACCAGGCAAAGCGGAGTGAAAAGATTTGAACCCAAGCAACGCTCATCCGCCAAGATTAGGCTGCTCAAACAGAAGCGGCAAGGGCGAGCCTGCGTGGATGAACGGCAGCTTCATCTGGCCATGGACGCCCGAATGACCTAGCGCTTTGCACAGGAAGCGCTGGGCAGCGGCGGCTGGGGGACCAGCCGCCCTACCTGCGGTGGGCATTCGAGCGGCCAACGTGAAAAAGGTAGGGAGGGCTGTCCCCAGCCCTCCGTGTGAGGAAAGGAAGGGCCGAATCATTGACGGTGGCAGCGGAGCCGAGTTCTTTTGCGGCTGATATTGATGTGGCAGGGCCTATGCTTTTTCTTCCGGGGCATTGACCGCCAGCTTGATGAAGGATTCGAGCCCAAAGCTGTCACTGCCATAGCAACAACAATTCCTCACCCGGAGGCCGCCGATTTTGCTCCGGCGTGCCGTGATATTCTCCACGCTGCATTTCTCCTCGATGAGCGCATCCGTCAGGTCGGCATCATCGAAGTCGACACATTTGAGATAGCAGCAGCGAAACGCTGCCCCACGCAGGTTGGCCCCCTTCAGACTGACACCCAGGAAGCCGCAATGGTGAAAGCTGGCACTTTCCAGGCAACAGCCGGACATGTCGGCGTTTTCCGGCAGCTCCAGATCCGCAAACAGACGCTGACCGCCCGCATACGCGGCGAGCAATTCCTCCACCGTGCAGTCTCCTTCATCCATGTGCGTTTAAATGTTTATCATCAGAAGGAGGCCCAAACAAGGGAGGAAGTGGGTCATCGCTGACGACGGAGGAGCAATCGACCAACAGCTAGCAGCGGATGCCAGCTTCCCTACCCGCGTTCACGCCGAGCGCTGGGCAGCGGCGGCTGGGGGTCCAGCCGCCCTACCTGCGGTGGGCATTCGTGCGAGACTACAAAATCACGCCCGGCTCATACTTCGCGGCGTGGGGGAACTCCTTCTTGATGGCGGCGACGTGGGCGCAGAAGGCGTCCACTTGCTGCGGGGCGTCGCCGGCGTTGGCTTTGCCGGCTTCGACGAGGCGCTGCATGTCTTCGGCGGTGAGGGTGAGGCGGACGTCTTCGACGAGGCGGGCGAGGAGGTCGTTCTCGCGGACTTTGCCGGTGCGCATGTCTTTGGCGACCTGCACGGCGTGCTCTTTGATGACTTCGTGGGCGGTTTCGCGGCCGGCTCCGGCTTTGACGGCTTC
>NCCR01000304.1 GCA_002279765.1 Verrucomicrobia bacterium 12-59-8
GCCAGCACCTTGCTCTTCGGCAGCACCCGGTCCAGCAGCTTGGCCGGCAGAAAGGCGTCGATGATGCCCGAAAAGATCGTGCCGATGAGAATGTAGGGCGCGCCTTCGAAGACGATGCTCAGGAAAGCCATGAGGAAATCCCCAAAGCGGCTGGGTGCGGGCAGATCGGCGAGAAAAATCATGAGGTTGGGAGGGAGAGTGATAAACGCGCTGGCAAGGCGGGTTCAAGCGGGAAAGAACGGGGGATTGGAGGAATGTCGAACGACGAATGCGGAACAGGGACTGCCAAACACGAGAATACGCCTTCCAACGCCATGTCGCCCCCGCATGGAATGCCACACGTATCGTAGTCGCGGCTTCAGCCGGTCCGGACTCCTCCCCCCCGCACTGTGCCTGCCTTGCGCTTCCGTGGGCAGGATTTGCGATGGCCTATGACGAAGGAGAACCTGTGCGTTGATGGAGTAACGCGCGCCAACTCCAACTCGACTCCATCCATGAAAACGCTTCTTGCTCCTCTGCTGCTCAGTCTGGCCATGACCGCCACCGCATTCGCCGCCTGGCCCATCAACGATGAATGCCCGGTGGATCACAAGCCTGCACGTCCGATCTACCGCATCAAGACGGACGAGGGCTTTGTCGCGTTTTGTTGCACGGAATGCATGCAGAAGTTCGCCAAGTCTCCCGCCTCGTATCCAGTGAAGAAGAAGGAAGTGGCGAAATAAGCTGCGGCATCGGCGCTGACACAGAATGAACAGCACGGGATCTTCGGCGATCCCGTGCCAGCGCTTCCGCTAACATGCGACTCTGGACGTGGGTTGGGCGTGTTTGGCGGGCAGGACACTATTCATCACACAAACGCTCCTTCGCCAAACCGCCCGACTGCGAGGACGCACCCACGCCCCAGCGCTTACAGCACGCCGCTGTACAAGCGGGCTGCCACCACACAACCATCCCAAAATCACCCATGCACCGCTGATCTGGCTCGAACAACAGACCAGCGACACACCCTTGAGCCCGCTGTCTTGCGCAGTCCTTGTTGCCACCCATGTCCTCTCCTCATCCGTTTGATCTCAAGGAACGCAGCATCTGGGTCTTTGGCGGCGCTGGTTATCTCGGCGCTGCCGTCATCTCACAACTCGCCGAAATGCAGGCCCGCGTGCTCTGCGTGGATCTGGCCGACCGCGCCGCAGACATGGTCAAAACATCCGGCCTGCAGGCTCAAGTAAGCGCCGCCTCCCTCAACGCCGCCGACACCACCGCGGTGGAAGCCTTCGTTCAAGAGCAGATCGCCATCCACGGCGTGCCGCATGGCCTCGTGGTGATGACCTATGCCTCAACCGCCAAGCGTTTCGAGGACCTCACCGCCGAAGATTTTGACATGGCAAATCACGGCAACCTCACCGCCACCTTCGCCCTCGCACGTGCCGTCGGTCAGCACATGGCGGAGCAGGGCAGGGGCAGCATCGTCCTCTTCTCCAGCATGTATGGCAGCGTCTCGCCGGATCCCGCCGTGTATGAAGCGCCCATGACTCCCAACCCCATCGAGTACGGCGTCGGCAAGGCGGGCATCCAGCAGATGGCCCGCTACCTGGCCGTGTACTGGGGCCGGCAGGGCCTGCGCTGCAACAGCATCTCTCCCGGCCCGTTCCCCAATCCCACGATTCAGTTTCAGAAGCCCGAATTCGTCGAACGCCTCGCACAAAAAGTCCCCCTCGGCCGCGTCGGCCAGGCCCCCGAGATCGCCGGTGCCGTGACCTTCCTCCTCAGCGACGCCTCCTCCTTCATCACCGGCCAAAACCTCGCCGTGGACGGCGGCTGGACGTCCTGGTGAATCCCCAAAGTACTCCCGAGCTTCAGCTCGCTCCGGAAAAGTACTGCCGAGCTTTAGCTCGTTCCGGAAGCGCCGCCCCCTCCCAGAATGAGCTAAAGCTCACGAGTAGTGCGCTGTGAAGCGTCACGATCCTCCGGGGTGAAAGACCCCGGCCATCTGGAACCGTGTTCCGGGTGAGAACTTGTAGTAACTGCGTCGCCGTGAGGCGGGGTGGAGAGCAACGAAAAAGAACCTGACAGACGACAACGAAAGTGAACACGATTCGGCAACAGCAAAACGGCGAGCCTGCTACGAAGTGGCGAAGCCCCGGCGCGTCAAGCGCCGGACCAGTGCGCGGAGATACGGAACCTGCGCTGGAGTATGCTGGGGTGGTTGGTGGTCGTATGTCAGGCAAGGATGGTGCCGTGAACACAGGAGATCTGCCGGCGCAGGAACGTCGTGAGACGGCCGGCAGAAGTCAGAGTCATCATAGTAGCGAGGAAGCGGGTAATGACCGTGGAGCGAAGGATGACAGGAAAGAAGATCATCTCAGCGAAGGGCAAGGCGAAGACCCATCATCGGCAGTCCCGGCAACGGGTAAACAAGGTGAAGAAGCCCTGTGGCAGCGCCACAAGGCCCAACGCGGCGTCTGGAGCGAGAAGATGCTCATGGCCCTCGAAAGAGGGGTCAAAGGAGGAGTGTGGTTCAGCCTGATCGACAAGATATGGGCTGAACGCACGCTGCAACTGGCATGGGAACAGGTGCAGTCCAACGCAGGGGCCTGCGGCGTGGACGGCATCAGCGTAGCGCACTTTGAAAAAGACAGCCAAACGCGGCTGCTCGCCGTCAAAGAGCACCTCATCAAAGGCAGCTACCAGCCCAAGCCGGTCAGACGGGTTTACATTCCAAAACCGGGCAGCAGCGAACCGGAACGAAGTGGAGATAGCCAGCCGCAGGCTGCCCGAAGGGAGAGCGAAGCGAAGCAAAAGAGGCCGTTGGGCATACCGACGGTCACGGATCGTATCGTGCAGACCGCAGTGAAGATGGTCATTGAACCAATCTTCGAGCGCGAGTTCGCCGAGCACAGCCATGGATTTAGACCCGGGCGCAGTTGTCGGGATGCCCTTCGCCGTGTGGAGGAGCTGCTGCAAAGCGGCCTCGTGCATGTGGTGGATGTGGACATCAAGGGCTGCTTTGACAGCATCCCGCACCAGCGCCTTTTGGAGCTGGTCGGAGAGCGCATCGCCGACGGGCGGGTGCTCGCGCTGATCGAAAGCTTCCTCAAGCAGGGCATCATGGATCAGGCGGGAGAGATCGAGCCAGGAGACAGGGTGGAGGGCACGCCGCAAGGCGGGAGCCTCAGCCCGCTTCTGGCCAACATCTACCTCAACCCGCTGGACCACCTGATGAGCAGGAGAGGAGTGGAGATGGTGCGCTACGCGGACGACATGGTCATGCTGTGTCGTGATGCGCAGGAGGCACTGACCACCCTGCAAGCTTTGCGAGAATGGGCAGCCCGGGCCGGGCTGGAACTGCATGCACAGAAGACGAAGATCGTGGAAATGGGGCAGCCCGGTTCGCACTTCGACTTCCTCGGCTACCGGTTCTGGCGAAGCAAGACCAGCGGGCGCATACGCCGGTTCATCCGTCCCAAAAGCATGAAGAAAATGAGGGGGAAACTCAAGCCGTTCACGCGGCGCACCAGCGGGCAGAGCATGAGCGCGATAGCGCGAGTGCTGAGGCCCAGGCTGGCGGGGTTCTTCAACTACTTCAAGCACGCCGCCGCCGTCTCACTGACGGAGATGGACAAATGGGTGAGAATGCGATTGCGCAGCATCCTGCGCAAACGCGCCGGACGCCATGGCAAGGCACGAGGACTTGACCACCAGCGCTGGCCCAACAGCTACTTTGCCAAGCTGGGCGTCTTCAACCTGGAAGAGGCCCGGAAACTGGAACTCATGAGCCTGCGTGCAGCAGCAAACTTCTAACCGGAGAGCCGGATGCGGGAAACCCGCCAGTCCGGTTCGGAGGGAGGGGCGGCGTTCATCGCGCCGTCCCTACCCCTATCTTCACTGAAAGCATCCCATGCAACCACGCTACCCGCATTCCGCATACCGCATTCCCCGTCCCCCATCCCCCCTTCAAACCGTCTCCCCCCGAATCAACTTCGGCATCAGCCGGATCGCCTTCGGCGGCAGCGTCCCCGCTTCCGCCAGCTGCCGCGCAGCCTTGCACACACTCCGTGCAAACTGCCCGGTGTTCGCCGCATAGCGCGTGATGGGCGGCACCGTATGCTGGAGAAACGCTTCGTCATCGCGTGAGATCACCGCCACGTCCAGCGGCACGCGTTTGCCACGCTGCGTGAGAAACATCATCACCGTGAGCACATGCATCGCCCGCGCCACCACATAGGCCGTGGGTGGCCGGGCCGAGCGCAGCGCCCTGTCCAGCAGCGCGCACAAATTCGCCGCAGTGCCATCATGCGAGATCACCTGCAGCGTCGGCGCATGGCTGCCGCCCAGCGCCTCGCGCAGCCCTTGCTCGCTCTGCACGTCACCCCCGTAATCTCCCAGCGGTCGCACGAAAGCGATGTGCCGGTGGCCCTTGCCGCACAGCATGCCGCCCGCATGCCTGCACAGCGCACGGTAGTCGGTGTCAAAGGAAGGCAGGCTGATCTCCGGCGCGCATGAGCCCACCACCAGGCACGGCAGCTGGCGGCGCATGAACCAGCTCTGCACCGGCTCCAGCGAGCCAAACACCACCCACGCCGCTGCGGGCGATCGCGTCGTCAGCGCCTCCAGCGCACGCGCCGGTTTGGCCGTGAAGCACGCCGTGCTCACATGAATCTCAAAGCTGAACCCCAGGCGCGAAAGCTGATCCCGCAGATCATCCACCATCACCACCGTGGAGGGAGACATCTCCAGCAGCGGGCGCGGCGAGATGAGCGCGATCACCCGCGAGTGCGTCGCCTTCTTCGGTTTCACCTCAGTCTTGATGCGCCGCCGCTGCCGGTCAGACACTTCAAGAAAGCCATCGCGCTCCAGCTCATGCAGCGCGCCGCGCAGCGTGTGGCGGCTCACCTGCAGACGTGCGCACAGCTCCCGCTCCCCCGGCAGATGGCCGTGCCAGTGCCCCGCCTGCATGGACTCCCGCAGGCTCTGCGCCGTCAGGGTGACGAGAGAGATGCGCTGAGGCAGTCTGGGGCTGGAGGAGGTCGCGGACTTCATCTGGTTTGGACAACAGACCAGAATCAAGCCGTTGTGACAAATCGTTTCAGCAGCCTGTTTCAGTTCCATGTCTTCCCAAGCACGCCACCTCTCGCACAGCGACCTGCTTCAGCTCAAACGCTGGAACACCCCCACCATCTAC
>NCCR01000305.1 GCA_002279765.1 Verrucomicrobia bacterium 12-59-8
ATGAGCTGACCGGCATTACCCGCAACCAGCAGCTCTTTGACTATCTCATGACGCTTACGAGCAAGCCTATTCCCGGCTTTGGTGCTGCAAACGCCTCCTTCCTGACCAAATACGGCGACAACCGGCAGCAGATCTTGGTCGAAATCTTCGACTACATCCGCTGCACCAATCTCTATGATGACAATCTCTCCGAGCGCAATGCTGGTGCCAATCCATCGATCCCCGTCGGTCTGCCGGATGCACGGGCGATGTCGGCCAGCGAACGCGTAGCCACCTCGGGAACCTTCACGCCCCTGCGCGATGCGACCGGGGGCAGCTTACCTGGGCATGGCCAGGTTATGCCCACGGTGATGCAGAAGGGGGGGGGCCAGGTGTACCGTGGCATGGGCCGCTTCTTCACCATCAGCGAAGTGGGCCTGCACTTCATCACCTGCGCCGAGGGCACCGCCCAGGCCGGCGGCATGGCTGCAAAAAAAATCCAGCCCGAAAGTGCCCCAAAATACAATGCACCAGCATGGATTGGCACTGGGCTCGCCACAGACCCCAAGCCGAGCTGGGGCCAATCCCCCTTCTGGTATTCCAACTTCCCGCCGCTTTCCGACACCAACCAGACTCCCAAGAACGGCTTCTACAAAACCAGGTATCCCACCAGCCATCAGCTTAGCGGCATCGACGGGGACAAGGACAACTATCCCGGTTACTACCCGATGAACTGGAACCATGCCCTGGACCTGGACACGCCGCTGGAGCCTGGTGTGAAACGCGTGCAGGCCACCTTCCTGCTGGAGTGGTTCAGCCCCTCCGTAGGATGGACGCCCCTCAATCCGGACATCTGCATTGAGGTGGACGCCAGCGGGCTGAGCTACAGCGACAAGGACGGTAACACCAAGCCAATGTTTCCTCAAAGCACTGCGGACCCCATCCGCCCCTTCCAGCACATGAGCTCTGGCTGGGGGATGTACATGCGTGGTGGCACGAGTTCATACCGCGCTTTCCTGCAGGGGCGCAAGCTGCCCGGTGTGCAGGCGGGGGTGAACGGGCGCAGCTCGGGCAGCATGCAACCTGACACCAGCTACACCTCCTACACAAGTAAGGGGGGGGTGTTGAAAAACTGCAACCAGTACAATCTAGTCAGTGATTACCTCGACGTGCAGGCTGGTGCTGCCAGCACAATCTCTTTCAATGGTGGCAACGTGATCGTGAAAATCCTCACCAACGACCCTTCACCCACAGTGCTGCAGACCTTCAACTTCAACTTTCCTAAGGCCAATTTTCCCGCGCCCTTGCTGGCGACGAATAGCCAGCCCACGAAAACAGGGTTTAATGCCGATGGTACTGTATGGGTGAAGCATGCGGTGGCGGCCCCTTATTGGTGGGCATTTCATGCCGACGGTGTCTTGGGGCGTGACAAGTTTGGTAATCTGGTCAAAGCCCCGAACGACAATGCCGAAGAAATCATTGGCGGCAGGTTTCGCTACACTGGCAATGAGATTGGCAATTATGGCGATAAACCCAACACTGGAGATTACTTCCGCGGCAATCTGGTGATTCCTGACGACACACTGCAGTCTCTAGTACTGAGCCACGGTGACCCACGGCTGACCATGGGCCAGTCTGAGGTGCCATCCACCGAGTTCGAGCAGCACCGATACTATGGCACTCAACGCCTGGCTCATAACATTGTCCTGGGGGGCTGGAGTACGGGACCCGGCCTTGATCGTGGTGAAGAGAAGCAGGGCTGGCGTTTGGTCAAAGGCGCGAATTACCACCCTAGCTTCCTCCCCGATCATCCTTACACGAAAGACACCGGAGCGGGATTGCAGAAGTATGGCGACTTTGACCGCGGCATCGCCAATCAGTCCGACGGTGCCTACATTAACAAGCCGGATGAGGGCAACACCTACAGTGTGAACTCCACTACCGACAGCCAGCAACTGGTGCCCTACTTCAGCCGACCTGATATTCCCTGGCACGGGGGCACGACGTACTTTTCGCCCAACCGTCAGGTGGCTTCCCCTGGCATGTTTGGGTCATTGCCGACCGGTGTACAGAACTCTGGCAGCTCAGGCGGCCTGCGCCGTGAGCCTTGGCGCACACTGATGTTCCGCCCACAGACCTGGAGCCAGCCTATGGGGCAGCGTACAGGACAGAAAAATCATATAGGTGCCCCGAAGATGCTCAAAGGTTATGGCAAGAACGGCCGCAACCTTTATGGGGTCGATCCTCCCGACTATCTTTTCATGGACTTTTTCTGGATGCCCATGGTCCAGCCATATGTCATCAGCCAGCCGGGTTCCACGGCAGGGAAGATCAATCTCAACTATCAGATGGCACCCTTCCGCCACATTCGCCGTGCCACCGGACTGGCGGCGGTGATGAAAAGCGAAATCCTCACCGCCGTGCCAACCACAGATGCCTACGACTATCTGAGGCAGCCCTCCCCTGCGCCTGCAAATCAGTCCCTAACATGGTTCTGGAAAGACGACTCCAGTGCTTCCGGAAAAAAATACTGGCACCGCGAGATCGACACTGAAGCGACTTTGAAGTTGTTCGACGAGCGCTTCAGTTCCGGTTTTGCCTTCATCTCTCCCGCGCAGATCTGCGAGATGTATCTCCTGCCAAAACCGGTCAACAGCTCAGACACGCTCGTGCCGACCAGCTGGCCGACGACCATCAGCGATCTGCTCGATCCCAGCAGCAGCAGCAGCATCCTGACATTCTGGGAAAACCACCTCCTTACCGCCGACAACCTCAAGGAGCGCCCTTATACCAACATGTATCCGCGTCTCACCACGCGCTCCAACACCTACCAGATCCACATGCGCATTCAGACCATCAAGAAAGCGCGCTCTTCGGATCCCTCGAAATTTGTCACCGGCGTGGACACCATCAGCTCCGAGTACCGCGGCTCGGCGATGATAGAACGCTATCTCGACTTCAATGATCCGGCTTTGGATGCGAGCAAAAGCCTGGACTACGCCACTGGCGATACGCTCTCCAAGCCGTCGATGGAGGACCTCCACCGCTTCCGCGTCCTCGCACAAAAAACATTCGATCCTTAACCTCAGCCTTCCCAGCCCATGAAAACCTTGGTTTCGCATCAGCACTGTCGTCAGTGCGCCCGCCGCCAGTCAGCAGCCTTCTCGCTGGTGGAGGTGACCATTGCCGTCGCCATCGCTGCCCTGGGCTTCATCACCCTGCTGGGATTGCTGCCGCAGAGCTTGTCCATGGCCCGCAATTCTGCGGAGATGTCCGTCGGCTCCAAAATCATGCAGAAGCTCAGCGGCGAGATGCAGTCCATGGCCTGGAGCCGGATCACATGGACGGGCTATGGGCCGCTGCGGTACTTCACCAATGAAGGCAGGGAGATGACCGTGACGGACACCAGCCCGCAAGATATGGCCGCCTCGCTGACTTTCGTGGCCTCGGTCTATGTACCGCAAAATCCCTTGGACGTGATCCTTCCCACCGGCGGCGCAGGCGGCGCTGGCACGGCGGAGACTTATCTGCGGCGGGTGAAAATCTGCGTCGCGACGTCGGGTGATTCTGCTTTTGATTTCAATACCGCCTCGCCTTTGCGCATCTCCTACACTTACGCCCTCATCGCCAAGACAGGGGACTGAAGAGTCCCATGGCCGCAACAACCACATTCTGACTTATGAAACACCAGTATGACAAACAACGGCAGCATGGCTTCACCCTGATCGAAGTGGCTCTCTCCATGGTGATCCTTTCGATCATCCTGCTCGTCTCGGTTCAGGTGCTGGACCAGACCCAGCGCGCGTGGAAGCGCGGCGTGGCACGCGTCGAGCAGTTTCGCGAGGCACGGATGGCATTTGACATCATCACGAACAATCTCAGGCAGGCCCTCTTAAACACCTACCAGGCGTATCAATACAACACTGGAGACACGCCCACGATTCCGACCTCGCAGACGCAGTCTCCCACAAAGTACATCCGCCAGTCGGAGCTCCAGTTCGTCACCGGCCAGGCGCAGACACTGCTTCCGGGAGCGCAAGCGTCGCAGATGGTGAGCCATGCCATGTTCTTTCAGGCGCGGCTCGGCCTGAGTGACCGTGTCGGCTACGAGGGGCTCAACCGGCTGCTGTGCGGCAGAGGTTATTTCATCATGTACAGTGACAATGCTGCTTTTCGTCCAAAGCATGTGACGGCCCAGAGCATGCGTTTCCGGCTCTGGGAGTACCGCCCGACTGCGGAGGAGAACACGGTGTATTCGGTCAAGCCGGGCAAGTGGTTCCTCAATGCGCCGGCCAACGTCATCACCACCACTGAAACCATCACCACTCCGGCGGACACCAGGCCCATCGCGGAAAACATCATCGCCTTGATCATTTCGCCACAGGTCACCACCGATGATGCCGCCTTGAAAAAAACCACACCTTGGTCGATCGCCCCGAAGTATGACTATGACTCCACCGCGCTAGCCAATGTAAGCGCCGACAATTCGCAGGGCACACAGCACATGCTGCCGCCACGGGTGGTGGTGACGCTCGTGGCTATTGATGAAGCCTCCGCCCGCAATCTGGCGCTGAAGTATCCCGACAAAATGCCGCAGTTGGTTCCTGCTGGCGCATTCACTCTGGCTGACAACAGGCAGAAGGACCTCAAGGCGCTGGCGGCGACCATGCAAGCCGAGCAGCTCAACTACCAGGTTTTTTCCACCACCATCAACATGCGCAATTCAAAATGGGGCCTCCTAAGATGAAAACAACTCCTTCCATCCATCATTCCTCCCCCTGCCTGCGCAGGGGCTCTCATCCTGCTCCAGCTGGCTTCAGCCTGGTGGAACTGCTCGTCGTGGTCGCTCTAGTGACCATGATTATAGCCGTGGCCGCGCCCTACACGTTGTCTGCCATTCAATCCGCCAACCTTACTTCTGCCGGTGACACCCTGATGCAAAAGCTTGCCCTGGCCCAGCAGCGGTCGTTGACAGAGAACCGTCCTGTCGGAGTGGAGTTCTACCACTATACGAAGGACGGCGTCAAAGGCTGCCATGCCATCCAGATGATATCCTACAATCCTGCGACCAATCAGGTCACGCAGCTGGAGCCTCCCGTTTACTGGAACAAACAGAGCGTGGTGATTGTGGAAGGCGCGCTCTCTCCCATGTTCAGCATCAATCAGACA
>NCCR01000306.1 GCA_002279765.1 Verrucomicrobia bacterium 12-59-8
GCGCGCAGCACCTTCAGCGTGGCCTCATCCAGCGGCGGTGTTTTCACCTGCGTGGCGATGATCCCGCTGCTGCGGCGCGCCATCGCCTGGCGCAGGGCAGGGTGCTTCGCGCTGTGCGGCCAGAGGCGGGAGATGAGGCCGAGGATCTCATGCGGCGGTGTGTTGCCCAGCTCGGGCTCGACACTCGCATTCCCCAGCCAGCGCAGCGCCTGCAGGTGCGTGGCGTCGCGGCCGAGCCAGAGGTAGAGATGCGCGCGCCGTTTGTCATCCGGCTCGCCCAGATATGTGCGCGCCAGGATGTCCGCGAGCAGCGCGTCAGACACGGGATGGATGCCCGAAACGCCCAGCGTCAAATCCATGGCCTCCCAGGCGCGGAGATTGCCAGCGGGGCCGTGCAGCAGGCTTAGCTGCACCCGCTGCGGCATCTTGTCGCCAAACGCCGCCAGCGCATGGGCGGCCGGGAACTGCGCGCCGTCGCCGTGATGGGAGCTGCGCAGCACGGCGAGCATCGCCGCCTGCGCCTCCGGCGGCATCTGCGCGCCGAGACGGCCGAGCGCGGGCACGGCATGCTCCATGCCAAAGGTGTAGAGCAAAGGAGAGCGCTGGCCGGGCCGCAGGGGAATGCCGGCATCTGCAAAGGAATCGCGCGCAGACTCAGCCATGGCTTCGTGAATGAAGGCGAGCAGCTCCGGGACGGCCTCCGGCGGCATCTGCGGCCCGAGGATCCCCATGGCACGCAGGGCCGTGAGGCAGCGCTCCGTGTCGCTGCTGCGCAGATGGGCCAGCAGCGTCTGCTTCATCTCTGCAGTCGCCTGCTTCCCCAGCCACGCGAGGATCAGCGCGGACTCATTCCTCGCCTTGGTCTGCGCGCTTTCATCCTGCAGCACGGAGAGCAGCGCACGCCGGATGTCTGCGGGCAGGCTCCCGGCCTCAGCGAGTTCTTGAAAAAATTCCGAGATGTTTCCCAGCGTGTTGCGGTCGGCGGCCTTGTTCTCAAACTCACCCAGCAGTGCGTGCAGCACATCGGGCGTCGCGCTCCGGCCTGCGGCACGCAGGACAAGCATGGCGCCGCCACCCGTGATGCCGCTGAAGGGCACACGCCTGCCCTCCGGCAGATCCGTGCGCGCCGCGTGGGCGGTTTTGAGAAAGAGCGCTAGAAAATGCTGCTGCACCGCCAGCGGCATGTCCGGGCCCATGCGCGCGAAGGCCTTGATTACCTCGAAGGAAAAGCTGCTGGCGTTATCGCTCTCAACTCCCTGGGAGCACGCCTGATCAAACGCGGTGACCAGCACCTGCGGTAACTCCGGCGGCATCCGCGACCCCAGGGCCACGAGCACCTCGGGCGCCATGTGGCGGAGGTATTTGTCTGTCGGATCGCCCAGCAGGGAGATGAGAAACTGCTGCGCCTGCGGTGGCATCTGCGGTCCCAGGCGGCCCATGGCCTCGGCGGCGGTGTAGCGCAGGCGCATGTCTGCATGGGCGTCCAGCAGCACGCCGAGCATGGCCTCCCGCACCTGCGGCGGCATGTGCGCGCCCAGCAGAGCCAGGGCTTCTGCGGCATGGTATTTGGTGGCACTAGGTATTTGCGCACCCAGCATCAGCCCCAGCAGCGCCTGCGCCGTGGCGGGCGGCATGGCGGCGCCCATCCCTCCCAGCGCCTTTCGGGCGCAGACCTGATACTGCTCATAGTTCTCCCCCATTCGCAGGCAGGCCAGCTCCGCCTGCTGCACCTCCGGCACCATGGCCGCGCCGGTCTGCTCCAGCGCCCGCGCCGCCTCCAGCGCCACACTGTCTTCTCCAGCCCGCTCGCTTTGCAGCCGCGCCAGCGTGCGCTGCACCTCCGGCGGCATCTGCGCGCCCAGTTGCGCCACCGCGCGCACCGCCAGCCAGTCCCACTGGTCATCGCTCAGCCAGCGGAGCCAGCGCGCGGTGGAGATGGGGAAGAGGGGCACCCATTTTTTGTCAAAGCAGTACCGCAGCGTGTACATCTGCACCCCCACGGCAGGATCGTGCAGCGCCGCCTCGATGCCCGCCCTCTGCCACGCCTTCGGTTCCTTCTCCTCCGGCGCCCACGGCATGGGCTCAGTAGCAGGCGCGAAGAGGTGCGCGAAGCCCAGCATGACCAGTGCGGGAAACGTCAGCCGCAATGCGTGGTATCTCGGAGCAGTGGTGCAGCGCATGATGCCGAATTTTGCCGAGGCGTCAGTCTTTTGGCAATCTCAAACGAAAGCATCTGCGGTGGTGAACTCGATGGAGCCGTTCGCACCTGCTGTTTTGGCAAAGGAGTCACGGGGTCCGGGGGCTTCGTTTTTTGGCCCGCCGCCTGCGAGTGAGGCAGCTTCTTTAGGGCGGCTGCGGAGCCAGTTGCTTCCGCGCTTCAGCGTAAATGCAAAGACCGGACATCATCTTCAACGATCATGGTCCAACGCTTGACCTGAACGTTATCACCGCGCCTTTTCACCTGCCGCCTTAGCCGTTGGCGGGGCGAGTCTTTCGCGGGCGGTCTGCACGGCTTCGGTGATCTCGTTGATGAACTGCTCCGTGTGCCGCTCCTGGTGGTGCTTCCGGGCCGCGTTCAGCATGCGTGGTGCCAGCGCCTCCAGCCGCGGAGCGAGCTGCGCCACCAGCAGGGGATGCAGCGGCCCGTCCTTGCCCAGCAGTGGGGGGAGGTTCCACAGTGTACTCAGTGTTTCCTCCAGGCGCTCCGGCGGGAAATCGGGGCTGTCCATGCTGCCCATCAGCACGCTGAGCACCTCCATGAGTATCGTGGGGTCGCTGATGGCGCTGAGCAGATAGTAATGAAAGCCGGATGCGTCGTCGGACAACTCGCGGTTGCGGGTGGCCAGTATGACGGCCAGCGGCTGCAGCACGCGCCGCTGCCAGAAAATGTAGTCGTGGGCGGAGCCCTTGATAAAGTGATAGGCGTACAAATGATTCAGACTCACCGCCGAGCTGAGCACCAGGGCTGAGGGCAGCTCCTCGACATGGCCGGGTGCAAAGACCGCGGAGATGCGCTCCGGCGTCACCTCCTTTTCGAGCAGGGCGGTCATTTTTTCGGCCATCTCCTCCGGCAGGTTGATGGCTGGCGGAAAATCTTGGTAATACTCCAACACCACTCCGATGGCCACAAGACGCACCTCCATGTCAGGGTCGTTCATCAGCTTCAAGTGCAGGTCGAAGTCTCTCAAGACGGGGTGCAAGTTGTCGTGAAAAAAGAGGGTGTTCAGGGCGCGCAGCCGGTCCTTGGGGTCGCTGCTGGCGGCCAGTTGCCGCGTCTTGGCGAGCTGCTTTTTTTCATGGGCGGCCCGTTCCTCATTCTCTGACTGAGCCCGCACGGGATGGCTGACCATTGACAGCGCGATCAGGAGGAGAGGCAGTTTCTTCAGGGCGGTGCTCATGGGGTGGTGGCAGGCGGTTTTCTTCATGGCTGGCAGGGAGCCTTGAAGGCAAGTGACTGCACAGCTTATTGAATCTGCCTCTCAAGCGAAAGATTTTTTTGGCAGCATCTCGATGCCAGCTCGCAGAAACTCCAAGCTCTGCTCTTCTCCTTGGCGGTGGGCTGACTCGAGAAGTGCGGAGAAGCCTGGATGTTAAAACGTGGCCCGCCCGGTGGCTAGTCGAGCGGAGGAAGTTTCGGCATCGGCTCAAAAACCTCGATCGGAGGAACCTTCTCCCATTCGCCCTTTTGGTTCTTGCGCCGTCCACCGCCATACAATTTTTTCTGTCGTGTGCCGCCATTTCTGGCTCGGATGATGTTTTCAAACCTCACGGCGCGTTTTTCATGCGCCCAAGGAGGAAGAAACCGGTCCTTGGGGTGGGCTGTGCCCAGTCCCAGTGGGTCGGGTTTGTCGGTGTCGGGTGTGTATCGTTCGGCGGCGTGATAAAGCTCATGCCACACATTTTCCAGTGCCTCGGCGTCAGGATTGGTTTTGCCGTCTGGGGTGGCTGCCTCAAGTACCATGGGCGGTTTGGCCATGAGTATCACATGGATTTCCCGTCCTTGTGCATCCTTTTTTCCTGTGTTGATGTGCTGGGCCTGCGCTCCTGCCGTGAGGCTTACACCTTCGTAACTCTGACTGCTGGGATCATCCAGCATCACGACCTTGAAGACTCTTGTTTTGTCATTGCGCAGGTGAGCCAGGACCTTCCTCCCTTCCGGCGCATTTTCCATCATCTGGATGGCCCGGTCGTAATTCTCCCATGCCTTCAAGGTGTACTTATTTTTAAAGTTAAACTTCTGGTTGTCGGCTGCAGTTACCAGTGCTTTTTCATACGCCGCTTTTTCCCTTTCATAAGCTGCCATTTCTCGGGCGAACTGCTCGTCCGGTGTTGTTATATTCTATCATCTGTCGGCGACCGTCTTGTTTTTTTGGGCTTTACAGGTTTACTCGGCACTGTTTCGTCGAGCTGCCGGACCCTGTTGGCAGGTTCCAGAGCAGTGCTGCCCGAAGGTGCGCTCGCGCCCTGTGCGGCGGTGGCTGCGGCCTGGTTCTGCTGCGTCTGTCCTGCCGACTGCGCAAGGACGGCCGCTTTGGCTGCGAAGGGCTGGTGGGAGGCTGTGGCATGGGTGGCAGCCGCATTCTTGAAAAGACTTGGGGGCTGGTCTTTTGCTTCACTCGCGGCACCCGGAGGCAGACGCTGTTCAAACAGGCGGCTTTTTGGCGGTGCGGAACTGCCGAAGGGAGTGAGCGCTGCGGATGAAGAGGGCGTGGCAAAGCTGCCTTCGTGGCCGGCCTTTCCCCAGCCTTGGGGTGTAGGCGTAGCAAAGCCGTGATCATGCTGCGCGTGATCCGCGTCATCGTGCTCTTCGGGACTGCCAGCATCTGGATGCCAGGATCTGGTATCCTCCTCTTCCTGACCTGCGTCGTTGTGCGCATCTGCCCCGGCATCACTGTCTCCCGCATCCCTGCGCTCCGGCAGATGGCTGAACGCGCGCACCATGCCGCTTCTCGCTGGCGGCCTCATCTCATCTGCATCTCCATCTTCGTCCTCTTCCAGAGGCGGCAGAGAATCCAGCAGCGGGTTGGGCGGCTTCACATCGACCTCGTAATCATCCTCTGGCCGATGGTGCGGCGCCTTCTTATAGACATCGTA
>NCCR01000307.1 GCA_002279765.1 Verrucomicrobia bacterium 12-59-8
GAGACCCCCGGAGTCCCCGTTGCCCGTGGCGCTCACCGGACCGATGTTGATTGCGGCATCGCCACCACTTTTCGAATTGCGGAAAACGTTCCGCGCATCCCGCAGCAGCTCGCTGTTCAGCCCGTTGCCGCCGTTCGCGTAATAGGCGGCGGTCTGCGGCAGAGTATACACATTCGCGCTCACCGTGCCCTCCACCCACGTCTTGCCGTAGGACATCGCACGGATCATTTCGCTGGAGGCTCCGTTGATCTCGGTGGTGGCCGCAGCTTGAGTCACCGGCACCGCCGCGTTGTCCGTGAAATTCACCCTGATCAGGTACAGCGTCTTTTTCGTTTCGGTCCATGCCGACGCCTGCTGCATGGCAAAGCTCTGCATCGCACTCAGTTCAAGCTCGCCCGACTCTCCCGTGCCATACGGCAGTGCCAGCATCGAAGAAGCCGCCACCTTGCCCGGCATGGCGTCCAGCCTGGCGATCTCCGTTGCGAACTGCTCAAGCTCGGCGCTGTCCGCAAACACAAACGTCTTCCCGCCCGCCACCGCATGCACCGCATCTATCCCCGCCGGTTGTCCGGCCACCTGCTGCCCCGCTGTGAAAAGAGCCAGCTCGCCGGACGACACCGTTTGAAACACGCCGTCACGCACTGCCGCCGTACCATCCAGAGATATCCCCTGCACCGGCAGATTCTTTTTGCTCATCAGACCGCGACGCTGCCCATAAACAAAAGCCTCCAGACTGCTGCCGTCGCTCATCGACAGCTTGGCCACATACTCCGCCGCACCTTCCGGCCGCCGCTCCCCGGGCGGCACGCAGATCGGATAGTACTCGTAGTCCGCCACGACGCTGAAAGGCTTCTCCACCAAGGCCTGGATCTCTTTCGGCAGTGCCGCCCATTGTTCAAAACTCAAAGCCTCCGCAATCGCCTGCCGTGGATCTTCCCGGATCAATCGCTTCATCCTTGCCTGCCTCGCCTGCGCCAGCGCCATACCTGCGGCCATTGCCTGCGCTTGCGTCACGGGCGTAGCAGGATCAGCACGCTGCTGGTCCACCCAAACGTGGAACTCCGCATTGGCCTGGGTCTCTCCAGCCTCTGCAGCCGCAGTTTCCGCAGCGCTGCGTCTCGGCGGTTTCGACGAAATGACCGGGTGGCTCGCGACGTCCACCCCCTCCCTTGACGACGCCTGCTGCTTTTCCTGCCACAGCAGGGTGAGACCACAGAGAAGTAAAACCGCCAGCGGCAGCGCTACTACGATCCAGTAAAATTTGCGTCTAGGCGGAGAGGTGTCGGACATGGAAGAGGCCGCAGACTCCGCCAATTTTTTTCTTTCTCAATTCGCAATGACAACGCTCCTTCATTAGTCGGAGACGCCGCGCGCCAGACTTCATAATTCCTCAAATCGTACCCGGAAGAAGTGGTCCGGACCGCCAAGTGGCGCGCTGATGGTGCGCACCGTGTCCGTGGCAGGATACACCGGCAGATTCCCCGGCACGTCCCATGTCCGCCACAGTTGCAGATCACTGCTCACCTCAATGATCGCTGCTCGATTCGCCGGATGCGTGAACTGAAACTGCAATTCGCCACCGCTCAGTTGCATCGCCCCATAATTCCAGCGGCTCGACGCTGCGTTCGGATCCGTGCCGGTGAAGTACTCCATCAAATTCGTGCGCCCATCCCCATCGGGATCACCTTCCGCAGTACCTACCGGGGGCGATTGCGCCGCCAGCCATTGCGTGAAATTTTTCCGCGCTGCCAATGAAGCAATCCAGTCGCTCACGAGCTGCTCATTCACCAGATCACGCTCAAAGGTGCCCAGCGGCGGCATGCGCGGCACCCCATTGCCCTGCTGCCGTTTCAGCAGCATCGAATGCAGCGCATCCCCCGGCACCACAAAACGGTTCGTCGTGTCGCCACCATCATTGACCAGCATGCCATGGATCAAATTGGCCACGTCCGTCTTCTGCGTGCTCCGAGCATCCCAAATGCCCTGTGCCGCTCCCCCCGGCTGATGACACTGCACGCAGTTCACCGCCAGATACGAACGCACCCGCCACTCCAGCGACTGCGTCGTGTCGCCCGCTGCGGCATACGCCGGCAGGTTGTTCACCGCCTCTGCCGCCGTGCTGAAGTAGCCCGCATCGCTCAACGCCTGAATTTGATTCTGCGACACCGCCCCATAGGTATGCGCGCGGTTCATCTGCGGCGTGTTAAAGCTCAGCGCATAGCCCGCCACCTGTGTGTGGCACACGATGCATTCGCCCCGGCTCGGATAGCGCCACGTCTGCGCCGGACTGCTGCTCGCAACAGCCTCGCTCAGCCCGGCCTCCGCCACCAGATCTGCATCGCTTTGATCAGCCCGCCACTTGTAGCTCAGCCCGTACACCTCCGTCGCCGTCTTCACCAAGAAGCGAGTCTCCAGCTTCTTCCGTGTCGCGGGTACTCCCCGTGTCGTCTCGATGTCGAAGTGCTTGATCCACACCATGCCCGCAGGAAACGTCCAGCTTCCACTGCTGTTGAAAGCAATCGTGTCGGTCGTGTTCTTGATGCTGAACCAGCGCGATTTAATCGCGTAGTCGCTCCAGAAATTCACGTTCGGATCATAGGCCACCACACCCGCATTCGGCGTGAGGTTGGCCATGCTGGAAAACGCCCCCGTCGCCGAGAGCGTGGCCGGTGGTGCCGTGCCCGAAGTGCCGCTGCGCGTCAGTTTCAAAATCGTCCCCTGCAGGCTGCACAGCAGAGGCTCGCCATTGCGCGGATCCGTACCGAAATCAACAATCTGCGCCCGCGTCGCGAGATACTGCACGCCCCACACACCGGGACTTGTTTCCGTGAGCGCCGCGATGATGCCGCCCCCGCCGAAGATATCGCAAAAAATATACTTCCCCTGCAACTCCGTGAGCTGGTTTCCGCGATACACGATGCCGCCGCAAACAGACTGCCCATAAATGGTATCCCCCGCAGCATTGTCGCTCACATACTCAAAGATCGGATCAATGGGTGTGAAGCCCGCCGGCGGGGTCAGCGGCGCATTGTACGGTGTGTAGGCATGCGTCCCCTCCCGCCAGCTCCACCCGTAGTCACCTCCTTTGACAATGATGTTTACCTCCTCCCATTCCTGCTGCCCCACATCGCCCAGAAAGATGCGCCCCGTCGGCGGATCAATGGTGAAGCGGAAGGGATTGCGCAATCCCGTGGCATAGATCTCCGTGCGCACCGTGCTCGCTGCAAAGGTCAGCCCATGCCACATGGTCGCACCCACAAAGGGATTGTCCGCCGGCACTCTGTAACTGCCCGCATGCACCGCCGATGCCAGCGGCCCGGGCTGCGCGTGCGCATTTGGCGTCAGATTTGCCGGATCATTGTCCACATCCAGCCTCAGCATCTGCCCCCAGAAGTCCCTGTTGATGAAGCGCGCATTGTTGTACCGGTCGCCTCCCCCGCCTTCATCACCCAGCGAGAGATACAGGTACCCGTCCGCTCCAAAAGCAAGATCACCCCCGTTGTGGTTGATCGCCTCATCATAAATCGTCAGCAGCGGCGCCATCGTCGCCGGATCAGCACTCACCGCCGCATTATAATTTTCGGTCGCGGGATTCGCATCCGGATCAGTCGCTTGAAAACGCGCCAGCCGCTGATGCAGCTGTCCGCTGATCGTGATGCTGAACCAGCAATAAAAGAACCCGTTTTGGTTGTAGTTCGGATGGAACACCATGCTCAGCAGTCCGTTCTCATCCGCAAAGGGCAGCGGTGTACCCTGATTCGTCAGATACGTCGCCAGATCCATGAAGACCGCCTGCGACGGATTCGCGGCACTGAGATTGTTCACCACCTGCACCTGCCCTGCACGCTGCGCCACATACAGCCGGTTTGTCTCCCAGGTGGGATAGGTCGTGCACATCGGGTTCACAAAGGTCATGCCACCACCACCCGCGTAGGTGATGGCATTCGAAGTCGCATACCCCGTCGCCGATGGCAGCGCGGCAGGCAGATTGAGGGTCGTATTGGCCTGACGCACCAGTTGCGCCTGCACCTGGCAGACCAGCGTCATGACACAGACTGCCCCGATACGGACGGCGGCGAAAAAAGAAAGGTTCATGGCAGGAGATTGTCCTGCGAATGATTCCTCTCATCCGCCCTCCGGGATAATGAAAATCAATTCATCTCCAGCGCGGCATTTCGTGACGAAAACAAAACTTCCTATTCCGGCCCAAGTTTGATACAACCCAGCCATGAACACGCTCCACACTCCGTCTTTGAACCGTCGCGATTTCATCTCCCGCAGCGCGCAAGTCGCCGCCGCAGGCCTCTTCGGCAACGCACTCGCCGCCAGCTCCGCCGCAACCTCCGAAACCCTCGTCCAGCAGCTCTACGGCAGCATGGACGAAGCCCAGCGCAAAACCCTCTGCTTCGCCTGGAGCGATCCCCGCCGCCTCAAGGTGGACAACAACTGGCACATCACCCCGCAGAAAATCCGCGACGTCCTCAAGCCCGACCAGCAGGAACTCGTGCGCGAGATCTTCGACAAACTCCACAGCGACGAATACAAATCCGAAGTCTGGCGTCAGTTCGATCAGGACAACAAAGGCGACGGCGGCTTCGGCAGCGCCTCCATCGCCCTCTTCGGCCAGCCCGGCACCGATCAGTTCGAGTTCGTCCTCACCGGCCGCCACTGCACCCGCCGCTGCGATGGCGACAGCGAGAAAGGCGCTGCCTTCGGCGGCCCCATCTTCTACGGCCACGCCGCCCAGGGCTTCAATGAAAAGCCCGACCACCCCGGCAACGCCTACTGGTACCAGGCCAAACGCGCCAACGAGGTCTTCCAGGCCCTCGATGGCAAGCAGCGCGAGCTCGCCCTCCTCGGCGAATCCCGCGATGAAGACGGCAACGACACCGTCAAACTCTCTGGCAAAACCAAAGGCCTCGAAGGCATCCCCCTCACCGAACTCAGCGCCGACCAAAAAGACCTCGTCAAAAAAGTCATCGCCGACCTACTCAAACCCTTCCGCAAATCCGAGCGCGAAGAGTCCCTGAAGTACATCGAAGCCGGCGGCTACGACCC
>NCCR01000308.1:0-2729 GCA_002279765.1 Verrucomicrobia bacterium 12-59-8
CGGGCCTCAAGGCACCGAAGGTCTTGGTAATGCCGGTGTTTTCGAATTTGGGTGAACCAGACCAATTGCCGCCCTTTTCAGAGCGCTCCATGGCAATGGCAGTGTTTGCCTGGGGAATTCATAGCGGAGAAAGCCTGAGCACGGTCCTGGAGAAAGCGTTCTCCCACTGTCGAAACTTTGGTTTGAACACCCTGCACCTGATCGGCGGCAAGGGATCGGTGGTGAACGTTCCGCCGGGGATCGAACTGGTGCCGCATGGTTTTATGGAGCCGGATGCAGCGTCCAGGCTGCTTGGTTCATGCCGCATGGCTTACACCGCCTACAGTCCGCAGCATTTTGGCAAATCCGGACTGATGGCGGCTTTTGCGGTGCATGGTCTCGCGGTCATCACTCAGGGAAAAACGGAGGAACTGCCAGATGGCTTGAAGGAGGGCGTGAATGTCTTCCATGAATCGACGCTGGTTGATCAGCCACAGGTGGAAAAAATCGGTGCGGCATTGCGAGCTTGGTATGATGGCCATTCCCTCAAACAAAACGCAGCCAGCTATGCTGGGCAAATCCTGCCAGGGCAGGCGGATGACCTGTTTTGATTCAAAGTGATGTTGTTGTTATTTTTACAGTTTTGGAAAAATCGTGACCGCCCATCGTTTGGCAGTCGGGAATGGTTTCGTGCCTGGGCAAAGCGCGCGCAGCAATTGCCGAACCTGCTCAAACAAGGGCGGTTTCATTCCCTGTTGAAACGAGCAGGAGCTCAGGTGGATGGAACGGTTTTTTTCTCCGACGCAGGCCTGATCTCGGGGCAGTTGAACACTCTTAAAATCGGTGAGCACAGTTTCGTGGGCCGTGCCGAACTGGCCGTGCACGCATCGGTGACCATTGGCCGCTATGTCTGCATCAATGACGGGGTGAAGATACTGACCGCCAGCCATGATGTGGTGGATCCTGCGTGGCGGACGGTGGCAAAGCCGATTGTGATTGAAGACCATGTTTGGATCGCCACCAACGCACTCATTCTCCCAGGGGTGACCGTGGGGCGCGGGGCGGTTGTCGCCGCCGGAGCCGTGGTGGTCAAAGATGTGCCTCCTCAGGGGATTGTAGCTGGCAATCCGGCGCGTTTGCTGGATAAATGCCGGGTGGATCATCTCGACTACCATCCCACGAATTCGCTGGCTTTGTTTCGCGCATGGCGGTCATCCGTAACTTCCTAATTTTCAATTCTGGCCATGAACTGGATCCTCGGTGCCGTCAAGCTCCCTCTCTCCACCCTGCTGGGCCTGGGGGCATTGGGTGCCTCCATCATTATCGCCTGGAGTTATGCCAACTGGCGGACGGCGGTGAAGGTGGCTTTTGTCGCCGTGCTGGTGGAGGGGGCAATCCGCAAGTGGCTGCTTCCATCGGGGGAGGAATTGGTCTATTTCCTCAAGGACGTGTTCCTAATCGGAGCATACGTCAAGTTTTACTTCGCGCCTGACCCTGAGTTGCGGGCGCTACGATTGCGAGTTCCAGGGACCATTATTTTTCTGCTCTGCGCCCTGGTGTCTTTCAGTGCGTTGAATCCCAACATCGGCTCGCCGCTGCTCGCCGCCTATGGCTTGAAGATCTACTTCATGTATGTGCCGCTGACTTTCATGATGCCCTACCTGTTCCGCACCCAGCAGGAGATGTTGCGTCAGCTCACCTGGTATGTACTGCTGGCGATTCCCATCTGTCTTCTGGGTTTTTTGCAGTACAGCTCCGACCGGTTCAGTGTCATCAACACCTTTGCCTCAGGAATGAGCGAGACCGGTGCGACCGGTTTCGGCGTGGGAGACCGTGCCCGTGTGACCGGCACCTTCTCCTACCTCACCGGCCATACCACCTTTGTCATTGTCTTTTTTGCTCTCACGGTGGCGCTGCTGGCTCTGCGGGAAACCCGGTGGAAATGGTTGTTGATCTTTGTCTTGATTCCCATGCTGGCAGGCAACGCGTTGATGGGCGGGTCGCGCGCTACGGTCGTCTCCATGTCCTTTGTGACCGTCGGCTTTACCCTTGTCTCAATGAGTGGGCGTCTCGGCACCTCCCGCAATTTCGTCATGATCTTGGCGTTTGGCAGCGTGCTGGCCATTGGAGGGGCAGTTTACTTTTTTACAGATGCACTGGCGCACTGGGAATCACGTGCACACACCGCTGGAGACAGCATGCATAGTCGGACCATCGATCATCCTTTGGCGGCCCTCAAGGCGGCGATGGAGGAGGGCGGTGTCTTCGGCTTTGGGATCGGCACCGAACATCCGGCCACAGTTGCCATCCGGAATAAACTAGGCATTCTGCCCCCCAAGGCACGGCCCCCATTCTTGGACAACGAGCTGGGTGAGGTGCTGGCGGAGCTGGGGATTATGGGTTTTTTGAGCTGGTATGCCCTGCGGTTGGTGCTTCTTTGGCTCACCTGGCAGTCCTACAGAAGTTCTCCGGCCGGAATTGTGCGTGTGCTGTGCTTGGCAGTCATCCTCATCGCAGGTCCTTTCCTGCTGATGTCGGTGGTTTACAATCACACGGCCAGCTTTTTCGTCTTTGCACTCTCGGGGTTTGGCTTGATCCCCCTGCTTGAGCCAACCATTCAGCGTCGGGTCGTGCCGCGCCCTGGTGCAGCCCCCAGAGTGGCGCTGCCCGGATCGACGTCGGCCCCGGCCATCCCGCGCCATCGGGGCAGGCGCATGTGACGGAATGGTTGCTTGCAAGGAAAAGGTCTC
>NCCR01000308.1:2741-9218 GCA_002279765.1 Verrucomicrobia bacterium 12-59-8
AGATATTGTGCTGCATCCCAACTCCTGCGCCGTCACCGCGATCGTACCCGCTTGCAGGCGTCTGGAGCCGCTGCTGACCACCCTGCGGCGCATTCAGGAGTGCAATCCGGTTCCCGATGAAATCGTAGTGCATGTGGATGGAGGCAATGAGAAATTGGTGGCTGCGGTACGCGGCTTCAATCCAGCGATCCGCATTTTGACCAGCAGTACTTTGTTGGGCCCCGGAGGCTCTAGAAACATCCTCATCGCTGCCGCCCGGCACAATTTGGTGGCGAACTTCGACGATGACTCGTTTCCTGCACAGACAGATTATTTCGCCCGTGTGCTGCGCCTGGCTGAACGCTTTCCTGATGCAGCAATGTTTAGCGCAGCAAGCCACGCCCAGGAATGGCGCTCTTTGCAGCTTCAACAGATTGCGCTCCCTTCCGGCTGCGGTTCTGTGTTTAGGCAAAGCTGGTTTCAGCGCACCCACGGTTTTGTTCCACTGCCCATTGCTTACAACATGGAGGAAGTGGACATCGGGCTGCAATTGCATGCCATCGGCGGAGTGATCGTCCATGACCCGCTGCTGCGCGTGGTGCATGACCACCATCTGGTGCAGAAAGTGGATGCCAGGACCAACTCCATTGTGCTGGCCAACACTGCCTTCTTTCCTTTGCTACGCTTTCCTGCCTGGCTTTGGCCTTTGGGGATTTGGAGTGTGTTCCGACGGATTGTGTTGTTGTTACGCTGGGGCTGGACGGCAGGCTTGTTTGAAGGACTGCGTATGATTCCCGATCATCTCATTAGACACCGAATGTGCCGCAAGGCGGTACGCAGCTCCGTCGTCCTGAGCTGGATGCTGCTGAAGCGTCATCCGAAGGATCTGGGGGATGCGAAGCTAGTCACCACCTGATGTTCAGCTCGTTCATACACTCTTGTCATGAGGGCTCGATCGCGGCCAAACAATGTTCGGACCGCACCTCGGCTTGGCGGTTGCGGTGGGATTTCATGTTCAGCCGTCTGCTCAAATGGGGACGGCTGCCCGGTTACAATCACTTGCGTGAGGTGAATCTCAAAAGCGGTATGATCCATTACCGCTTCAACCGGGGCGATTTACAAAGCCTGCGTGAAGTGATGCTGGAAGAAGTCTATGCCTGCGACCTGCCGTTTCAGCCCAGAACCGTACTCGATCTGGGGGCCAACATCGGACTGGCCTCAGTTTGGTTTTCCAAAAGAACTCATTCTGCTCTGGCGGGTTCCGGGCCCTGTTTTGTGCTGGCGGTCGAACCTGTGCCTGGGAATGCCGAGGTGGCGGAGATGAATTTTCGCGGCAATCACATTTCAGGCGAGGTCATTCATGCTGCTGTAGGACTGCAATCTGGGGAGGCATGGTTTGAGGCAAGGATGGAATCCAATCTGGGCCGTCTCGTTAAAGAGAATGCGGCGGCGGGTTACAGCCGCGTCCCGGTGGTGGGCATCCAAGACCTGCTGGATCGCTTTCCCACAGGGCAGGTCGATCTGGTGAAGATGGACATTGAAGGTGGGGAAGAGGAACTGCTGAGTCATGACACGGACTGGCTCCCGAAAGTGAAGGCACTTCTCGTTGAATGGCATGATGACCGCGCGGATTCACGTCCACTGATCCGGAATGTCGAAGCCGCCGGTTTCCTGCATCAGCGGATCAATGTTGAACGTCAGGACAATCTAAGCCTGTTTTGTCGGTCCGCAGCAGACGATTCACAACGCAAAGGTTTTAGCGGTGAGAACGCGACACACTGAAAATGAAACCTGACTGCATCCACATCTGGACTCCGGGCATCGGCGAAGGGGCGGGGGGGATTCAGGCGTTTTCGCGCGTTTATGTGCAGGCGATACGTGAGGCCTTCCCGTGTGCCCTGATCCGGGTGTTCGTCAAAAATGACGAGCCTGACCCAGATGATCCGCTCCGCCGTATGGGCGTGGTGTTTCATTCGGTGGCGCGAGAGCCTGCCTGGCTGCGTACGACCTTGCTGGTGGTTTTGGGGGTCGGCCTGGGTTTATGGAAAAAACCCGTGGTCGCGGTGACGACTCATCTGCATTTCCTGCCGGCTTTGCGGATACTGCATTGGTTGCGCGCCATTCCGGTGATGAGCGTGCTGCATGGAATTGAGGCCTGGAGCCTTCGCGGTGGCCCGCGGGTTTGGGCGATGCAAGCGGCCGATCATTTGCTGGCGGTGAGCCACTTCACCCGTCAGGTGGTGATCGATTCTTATGGCATTCATCCCGATAAAATCAGCGTGGTGCCGAACACTTTTGACACGGAACGTTTCACCCCTGGACCGAAGCCGGAGTACTTGTTGAAACGGTATGGTTTGAAACCTGACCAACCAGTGTTGCTTACGGTGAGCAGACTGCAGCTCTCTGAACGCTACAAAGGCCACCGTCAGGTGCTCGTGGCCTTGCAGGCCATTCGACAGCAGTTTCCGGATGTGTGCCAGGTGGTGGTGGGCACGGGTGATGATCTGTCCAGCCTGCGTGAGGCGGTGGTCGCGCGCGGGTTGGCGGACTGTGTCATTCTGGCGGGGCATGTGCCGGGGGAGGAGCTCCCGGATCATTACCGCCTTTGTGATGCGTTTGTCATGCCCAGCAGCAAGGAGGGCTTTGGAATTGTGTTTTTAGAGGCGATGGCCACGGGCAAACCAGTGGTGGCAGGCCGAATAGACGGCTCCGTGGATGCTCTGGACGGCGGGCGACTGGGCCTGCTGGTAGATCCTAATGATCCTGGGTCGATCACCCAGGCGTTGCAGCAGGTGCTGTCACGGACACAACCCGATGCCCTGTGGAATGATCCTGTGGCGCTGCGTGCCGCAGTGGTGGAGCAGTTTGGTTATCCTCGTGTCAGCCGGATGCTGGCAGAAGATCTTGGCAGGCTGTTGGGCCAGGAAAAATTGACCGGAGACATGCAGATGGTTGCTACCCCGCTGTTGCCGGTGGTCGCGGCAGCCCCGCGCATTGTGGTTCTGACGCAGCTGACCTCCCCTTACCAAGTGGAGTTTTTCAATGCACTGTCCGCAGTTTCTGACTGTCACATTGAGGTAATTTATCTGACCAGCCGAGATCGCAGTCGTCAGTGGGACATGACGTACATTGGCCACACGCATCTCATTCTCTCCGAAACACCGCACATGCGTGAAGATGCCATGCGCGCGATCCGCAAAGCCGATCTCGTCGTCTTCAACTATTATACGGACTGGTTCACCCTCAGGGCGATTCGGGAACGGGCACGGGAGGGCAAGCCCTGGGTCTTCTGGGGAGAGCGTCCGGGGTTTTATCAGACGGGCATGACGGGCGTCATCGCGCGTTGGTTTTTACTACGGCCTCTGCATCGCAGTTCCGTGCCGATCTGGGGGGTGGGACGTTTTGGAGTGGCGGGCTATCAGCGTGAGTTTGGCAAAAACCGCACCTACCAAAACATTCCGTACTTTTCCGAGTTGAAGGGCTTTCTGCAGATTGAGCGCCAACCTGACGCCGCGCGTGTGTTCTTTTATTCAGGCTCCTTCACTTCGCGCAAGGGTTCTGATATGCTGGTCGAGTCCTTCAGGCGCATCGCCTCCCGGCATCCGCAGGCTCGCCTGGTCCTCGTGGGGGCAGGGGAGATGGAGCGCCAGATGCGCAATACACTGCAGCCCTGCGCGGACCGGGTGACCTGGCTGGGGTTTCAGCCCTGGCACAAGCTGCCTGAGTGCTATCAGCAAGGCACGATTTTTTGTTTTCCATCTCGGTATGATGGCTGGGGGCTTTCGATGGTTGAGGCGCTGGCTTCCGGCATGCCTTCCATCGGCACGGACCGGACGGGTTCGGCGCTGGAATTCCTGGCCGATCACAAAGCCGGCTGGCTGGTGGAGGCGGGCAACAGGCATGAACTGGAGCAGGCCATGGAGCAGGCGCTGCTGCTTCCCGAGCCGGAGTTTCAGGCCATGCAGAACGCTGCGCGGACGGCTGTCTCTCAGAGCGGCCTTGAAGCAGGAGTGCGCCGCTTCAAGGTTGCGGTTCAGGACGCCCTCGTACGCCCGCCGGCCTGTCCATCTGCGAATACCACGCATTCCAACTAAATTTATGTGCGGCATTGCAGGCATTATCAATCCGGGAGGGGCTGAACGCGGAGGTCTGCTGGCCCGGCTGGAGGCGCTGGCTGCTGCGCTGCAGCACCGGGGACCGGATGACCGGGGTACCTGGGCCTCTGCCAATGGAGTCGCAGGACTGGCGCATGTGCGGTTGTCGATTCTCGATCTGTCTGCGGCAGGGCATCAGCCCATGGCTTCCTGTGAAGGGCGCTACACCATCACCTTCAACGGTGAGATCTACAATTTTCGCGACCTGCGTGCCGAATTGGAAAAGCAGGGCGTGCAGTTCAAAACAGGAACAGACACCGAGGTGCTGCTGGCCATGTACCATCGCGACGGCGTGGATTGTGTGCGGCACTTGCGCGGCATGTTTGCCTTCTGCATCTGGGATCAGCAGGAGCAGCGGGCGTTTCTGGCCCGCGATCCACTGGGCATCAAACCGTTGTATTATTCCATGCAAGGAGATGGCAGCCTGGTCTTCGCCTCTGAACTGAAAGCCCTGCGGCGTTCCGGGTTGGTCGGCACGGAAATCGATGGCACGGCGGTGATGGCTTATTTCGAAAGCGGAAGCGTGCCCGAACCGCTGACCTTGCTTAAAGGGGCGTTTTGCCTGCGGGCAGGCCACTGGCTCCAGTGGTGCAACGGGACCCTGCAGGAGCACTGCTACTGGCAGATTCAATTTGATGAGCGCAGGGAGTCGCAAATGGATCAACAGCAGGCCGTGCCGCTCGTCCGTGAGGCGTTGATGGACTCCATCCGCCATCATTTTGTGAGCGATGTTCCTGTGGGGATTTTCCTCAGCGGCGGCATTGACTCCACCGCCTTGGTCGCCATGGCGGTGGAGGCCGGGCATCGCGGCTTTCGCACCTTTTCGATCGGGGTCGACGACCCTGAATTGGATGAGTCCTCCGTAGCCAGGGAGACCGCAGCGCATTTCAACACCGAGCATCATGAACTGCTGCTTTCTTCAATACGTACACCGTCGCCCGTTTTGCCAGAAGAGCAGGAATGAAAGTCGTGCTCTCAGGCCTGGGCGGAGATGAATTGTTCGGTGGCTATCCCAGTTTTTCCACCGTTCCCAGACTGGCACGCTGGCACCGCAAGATTCATCTCGCCGCTCCATTGGATGCCATGTTGGGTAGAGCCATGGAAAAATGGGGCACAACGACCCGGGTCAGGCGCCTTGGCAGCATGCTGCGGCGTCCGCCTGGGATTCTTTCCGCCTACCGTTCTTTTCGCGGTGTGTTTTCATCTCACACGGCGCGCCTGCTGACGAAAAATTATGTCCCCGGTCTCTCGGCGCCCCCCTTGGAATTTGACGGAGATCCCAGCCTTTCGCAAGACGAACTGGACCAGGTGAGCGAACTGGAGCTCAGCCGTTACATGCGTAATCAACTGCTCAAGGACAGCGATGTCATGAGCATGGCGCATGGTCTCGAACTGCGTGTTCCCTTCGTGGACAGGGCGTTGTTTGAATCGGTCGCTCGTGTGCCGGCCGCCCTGCGTCTGCGCAGCGGCAAGGCCATGCTCCTGGAGGCGGTTCCCGAGGTGCCACGCCGGATTTCAAATGCACGGAAGCGCGGGTTCTCATTCCCCTTTGAAAAATTGCTGCAGGTCTCCTGGGGACAGGAGTTTGCGGCAGTACGGCAGCAGATGCCTTCCCCCAATCACACTTGGTACCAGCTTTGGAGTGTGTTTATGCTCGAGCGCTGGCTTAAAGGGGGGTGATTTGTGAGCAATCAAGCCGGCGGAGGCGCGGCCAATGGTCTTCCCTTTGATTTGATGCGGGTTCTGCATGTAATTCCATCGCTCTCGCCCAGTTCCGGCGGGCCCAGCGTTGCACTGCCCGCGATGGCACGGGCACTCGCCATTTTGGGCGTGAACATCACCGTGCTAACGACGGACGACGACGGACCTGGACGACGACTGGCTGATGTGAAGCTTGGTGTGGGGATGGATCAGGGCGGCTGGAAGTTGATCCGCTTTCCCAAGCAGACGGAGTTCTACAAAGTTTCTTTGCCCATGCACCGATGGCTGCGTGCGCATGTGCATGAGTTTGATCTGGTGCACATTCATGCGGTGTTCTCTTTTGTCAGCCTGGCAGCGGGCCGCACCGCCGTCGCAGCAGGTGTTCCTTTCATTGTGCGCCCGCTGGGGGTGCTGAACCGCTGGGGCATGGAAAACCGCCGTCGTCGTGTCAAAGCCCTGTCGTTTCGCTGGTTGGAGCTGCCGTTGCTCCGCCGCGCAGCCGCCGTGCATTATACCAGTCATCTGGAAAGGCTGGAAGGAGCACGTTTCGGTCTCAGCAATCTCCAGCGCGTCATTCCCATTGGCATTGAGCCTGCCCCTTTCGCCTCCCTGCCTCCCGCCGCACTCTTTGTCTCAAAACACC
>NCCR01000309.1 GCA_002279765.1 Verrucomicrobia bacterium 12-59-8
GGCCGATGAACAAGATGGGGAGACCCCGCGCCTGAAACAGCGGCACAGCCAGGAGGGTCGCCACACCGAGCATCAGCCATGCGGCGATGGTTACTGTCCTGGCCGGAGCTGCACCGCTGGCCGTGTTGCGTCGTGGGCCGATGCGGGCCTGCGTGTCCGCGCCTTTGATGGAATCGAGCGCGTCATTGAAGAAATTCGTCGCGATTTGCAGCGCGCCGCAGCTCCCCAGTGTGCAGAGCGCGAGCGTCCAGTTGAACGTGCCTGAGATCTTCGCCGCCAGCGCACAACCTACCGCCACCGGCGCGATGGCAGCCCCGAGTGTTTTCGGACGTGCGGCGGAGATCCAGTCGAAGAGGGAGGTCATTTCGGCATTTCGACCTGCCCGTTCGACATCAGGTAGGCGATGAGATTTTTCACGTTCTCATCTCCGAGCGCGGAGAGCAGCCCTTCGGGCATGAGGGAAACGGGCAACTGCGCCTGCTTCACGATCTGCGTGCGCTCGATGGTGATGCGTTCGGCAGGAGTCTGCACCGTGAGGGTGCGTTCGGTCTGTTCGGGGATGACGCCGGTGATGGTGCGGCCGTCTTTGAGATTGAGCACGCTGACGCGGAAGTCGGCGGGGACGACGGCGCTGGGATCGAGGATGTTTTCGAGGAGGTATTTGAGGTTGTGGCGGTCGCTGCCGGTGAGTTCGGGCCCGATGGCACCGCCCTGGCCGTAGAGCTTGTGGCAGGCGCTGCAGGCGGCCATGAAGATCATGCGCCCCTTGGCGGGATCAGCCTTGGCCACGGTGTCGGGTGTCAGCAGGCCTTCCCATTTGGCGAACTCGGCTTTCTTGGCTTCGGGTGTGTCGCGGATTTCGCCCCAGGCTTCGGTGAGGAGCTTGTTCAGTGATTCATCCCCCAAGCTGCGAATTTGCCGTGCTTGGAAAGGAGAGATGACCGTCGCGGGCACCTTCTTGGCCTTGATGGCTTCAAGCAGCGCCTTGGCGTAGCTGGGGCGGGAGGTCAGCGTGGCCACCGTGGCGGCCTGCTGTTCTTCGCTGCGGCCGGGCCAAGGGCTGAGCATGGCCTTGGGGATGTTGGGATCGTCATAGGCGGCCAAAGCACTACGCGAGACGGTGCCCAGCACCTTGTCATTGATCAGCCCACGAATCACCGGCAGCAGCTCCGGCTTGGCATTGCGTGTCACACTCTTAAAGGCGTTCAGTCGCGCATTCGCATCGCCCTCGACATTCTTCACAATCACGATCAGCTCGTCCGAAGCACGCCCGCTGCCAAAGACAACCGAGAGCGTTTGTATGGTAGTCCCGGCTTTAGCCGGTTCTGGTGCGACACCGCGAACAAACTCATCCCAGCCCTTCGGCTTCTTCGCGGACCCAGCCCTTGGGCTTCTTCGCGGAGCTGAAGCCATCCAGACCTGCGGCGATGCCGGCGAGCACATCGTCACGCACGTCCTTCTGCGCGGTCATCAAAGCCACCAACGCATCCACGGCGGCAGGCTTGGTTTCGATCATCTCCGCGATGCGTCGTGCCACCAGACGGCGCACCGTGGGTATTTTTGCTTCGCGGATCAACTCTACGCCCTTCATCGGATCCGCCGCCACGGCAGGCTCGATGCCATACCAGATCATGAGGGGCTGCTGGCGGTCGTTGGCGTCTTCTTCGTGCTTTGCGAGAGCGGTAGCGATGGGCCAGCGCTCTTCGAGAGGAAGGCGCTGCATATCGGACGCGGTTTGAAGTCGGACGAGTCCGTCTTTGTTGCTGGCATCGGCAAGTCCGCGCAATGCACGCGGTTGGGGCCCGGTGCCTTTTTCATACTGCTGTTGCAGCTCCGTGCGTGCCCACCAGTTGTTGCTGGCAGAACGCTCCGCCTTCTTCGACTCCCCATACACAATCTTATAAATCCGCCCGCTGGTGCGGTGGGCGCCGTCGTTGTGATGGCATTCGCCGCTGTCGCTCCAGTCGGAGACGATGACGTTGCCGTCGGGGCAGGTGAGGAGGTCGATGCCACGGAACCATTTGTCCTTGGCCTGCATGAAGTCGGGGGCGTGCTTGCCGACGTAGCCGCAGCCCTGGCGCTCCAGTTTGTCCATGTTGATGCGGTTGCCGTGCAGGTTGCAGGTGAGGACGGCCTGATAGATGAGCATGCCGACGTGGGCGTGGCCGCCGCCGAGTTCGAGGGTTTTGTTGCTGATGCCTTTGCGGATGTCGCTCCAGCTTTCGGAGCCCGTGTCCCAGTGGAAGTGGTCGGCGGTTTGCTCAATGACTTCATACACATGCGGGTTCAAATGGGTGCCGAACATGCGGCGGTAGTAGGCGCCGGGGATCACGTGCCAGAGGTGGCCGATGACGGTGTTGATCATGAACAGCTCGCCGTCTGCGTTCCAATCGTGCCCCCAGGAGTTGGTGCCGCCGTGGGCGACGGTTTCCAAAATTTTGAGCGTGGGGTGGTAGCGCCAGATGGCGCAGTTCATCTTGATGCGCTTGTCCGCAGGCGTGCCGGGGGCACCGACACTGGAGGTGTCGGTGATGCCGTGGCGGCCATAGAGCCAGCCGTCCGGGCCCCAGCGCAGGCCGTTGACGATGTTGTGGCCGATGGTTTTCACGTTGAAGCCGTCGAGCAGCACCTCGAGTTCGCCATCTGGAATGTCGTCACCGTTTTTATCGGCGATGAAGCTAAGCGTGCCGTTGTGCAGCACCCAGACGCCGCCGTAGCCGGTCTCTACGCTGGTGAGGTAGGCGCCGCCTTCCCAGAAGACTTTGCGCCCGTCGTGTTTGCCGTCGCCGTCCTTGTCTTCGAGGATGATGATGCGGTCACGCAGCTTGGTGTCCCAGCGCATGGGATTCTCGGCAAAGGTGTAGTTTTCCGCGACCCACAGGCGGCCCTTGGTGTCCCAGCTCATGGCGATGGGCTGCTGCACATCCGGCTCGGCGGCGAAGACCACGGCCTTGAAGCCCTTGGGCAGTTCCATGGTCCGTGCGACCTCCTCGGCAGGCATGGGATCGCCTTTCTCGGTGTTGAAGGGCTTGGGGAACTCGTCCGCGTGCAGCGCGGTGGTGAAGGCGAGGGAGAAAAGGAGCGTGATCGGGCGCATGAGATGTGATTCTTTGAAGCGGAGCAGACTAAATCGCAAACAGGAAGAGAAAGCTGGCAGGAAAAGAAAAGGAGAAAAACAGTTGAAAGTATGGCATGAATGCCATATAAAGTATGGTATGAAGCTGACGATGCATATTGATGAAGACCTGCTGGAGAGGGTGATGAAAGCCAATGACATCACCAGCAAAACCGGGGCAGTGGACTTCGCCCTGCGGGAAGTGGACCGGCGTAGCACCTTGAAGCGGCTGGCGGAAACCAACCTCGGCCTGACCGAAAAAGAAATCCTCAACGCGTTTGATGACCGCTACAATGTGATTGAACTGCGTGCTGCCGAAACCCCTGGCGCTGGTGCAAAGCTGCCTGAACGCAAACCTGTGACCTATGCAAAAAAGCCCCGTTCTCGTCGATAGCAGCTTCTACATCGGCATGACGCGGCAGGGGAGGAATCCGCTGCCGCTGCTCACTTACCTGGCTGTGGATCGCGATTTGGCGATCTGCGGTGTGATCCGAGCTGAAGTGGGGCGCGGCATCCGGCTCCCGAAAGTGCGAGAGGCTTTCCACGGCTTCTGGGATGTGATGATCAATGTGCAAACGGACAACAAGCTCTGGCTTCAGGCTGAAGATCTGGCGTGGAAGCTGGACCGTGGAGGCAAGATATTGCCGCTGACGGACATTGTCATCGCCTGCTGTGCCATGCGTCTTGGTGCCACCATCCTCACGCATGACCACCATTTCCTGGAGATTCCCGGCATCCATGTGGCGATGAGCGGCGATGATCTGTGATGCATGGAAGTGCTCGCGTGGCGCGTTTCTTGCATCAAGTTCCGCCATGCGCACGGTTTGCCTTCTCCTCTTCACCAGCCTGCTGATTGGTCAGGCAGACGCGGCCTCGAAATCGAAGGCTGCCTCCAAGCCGACGCCACCTCCCGCCCACACCGCCGCTGAACTGGCTGAGGCGATCCGCCCGTCTTTGGTCAAGATTACGCAGCTTGGGCGTGAAGGCACGGATGGGATCGGCTCTGGATTCATTGTGAGCGAGGACGGCCTGATCGCCACGAACCTGCATGTCATCGGCGAGGCGAGGCGTCTGCAAATCGAGATGCATGACGGCAAGACGCATGAGGTCACCGTCGTGCAGGCGAGCGACAGCCATCTGGATCTCGCGCTGCTGAAAATCGACGCGAAGGGGCTCAAGCCGCTGCCATTGGGAGATTCCAGCAAAGTCCAGCAGGGGGAACCCATCGTGGCCATGGGCGCACCGGAGGGGCTTGGCTTCAGCATCGTGCAGGGCGTGCTGTCCGCCACGCGGGATATCGACGGCCAGGAAATGCTGCAGGTGGCGGTGCCGATTGAGAAGGGGAACAGCGGCGGCCCCTTGCTGGACATGCAGGGGAATGTGCTGGGCCTGCTGACGCTGAAGTCGCTCAAGACGGACAACCTTGGCTTTGCGATGCCGGTGAACGAGCTCAAAACGCTGATCGAAAAACCGAACCCCGTGCCGATGTCGCGCTGGCTGACCATCGGCGTGCTCAATCCGAAGATGTGGAAGAGCCACCTCGGCGCGCAGTGGACGCAGCATGCGGGCGTCATTCGCTCCGAGTTTTCGGGTGCGGGTTTTGGCGGGCGAGCGCTCTGCCTTTCCACGCAGAAGGTGCCCGAGGAAACTTTTGAGATCGCCACCACGGTGCATCTCGATGACGAATCTGGTGCTGCGGGACTGACGTTCTGCGCGGACGGCGGCGACAAGCACTACGGGTTTTATCCTTCCGGCGGCAAGCTGAGGCTCACGCGCTTCAACGGTCCCGATGTGTATTCGTGGACCATCCTGGCTGATGTGCCGAGCGATGCGTATAAGGCCGGTGAATGGAATGTGCTGCGTGTTCGCGTGGAGCCGGAGCGCATCGTCTGCTTCGTGAATGGGAAGCAGGTGATCGAAAGCGATGACACCGGGCTGCGCGGCGGCTCTGCGGGGCTGTGCAAGTTTAGAACCACGGTGGCGCAGTTTCGCAGCTTCAGCATTGGCACGGACCTCGCGGAAAAGCCGCTGCAGCCGGAAGTGGCCGCGCAAATGCGCACGAAGGTGGAGGAGTACATCACTGCAGCAACCACGGCTGACAAAACGCTGGAAGGCCTGCTGGAAAATCCTGCGGCTGCCAGGCGTGTGCTGGTGGAACAGCGCCGCAAACTGGAAGAAGAGGCCGCGAAACTGCGCGAACTTGAGCGCGAACTGCACCGGCGTGCGATGACGAAGGAGATTCTGGCGGAACTGAGCAAGCCCGAGCCGGAGATCAACCTGCTGCGCTGTGCGCTGCTGCTGGCACGACACGACAATCCGGAGATCGACATCGGCACCTATTTGACCAGCTTTAAAGCGATGGTGCTGGATCTCAAAGACGATCCTGAAATCAAAGCGGGTACGATTTCCGCAGTGAAGCGTCTCAACCGCTACCTCTTTGAGGAAAACGGCTTTCATGGCAGCCGTGGCGACTATAGCAGCCGCTCCAACAGCTACGTCAACGAAGTGCTGGACGACCGCGAAGGACTGCCCATCACGCTGAGCATGCTCTACGTGGAGCTCGCTTCCGCGCTGGGTGTGCAGGGGGTGTTTGGCGTGCCGCTGCCGGGCAAATTCATGGTGGGGTATCGCAATGGGCCGGAGGGCGAGCTGCAACTGGTGGATGTGTTTGAGCATGGCAAGCTGGTCACCGTGGAGCAGGCGGCGCTGGACCTCACGGAGGACGGGCATTTCCCGGAAGGAGCGCTGGCACCGACGACCAAGCAGATCATTCTGCTGCGCATGCTGCGCAATCTGATGAGCAGTGTGTTTGAGGACAGCCGTTCATTACGCGAGTCGCTGCCGTATTTGAATCTCTTCCTCGCCATCGATCCGCAGGCCGCACCGGAACGGCTGACGCGTGCGCAACTGCGGCAGCGCCTTGGCGAGAAAGCCGGCGCACGTGAGGACGTGAGCTGGCTGATCGACAATTTTCCCGCCGATGGGCCGGCCCCGCTCATGCAGCAACTGGATCAATGGATGCAGGCGCTGAGGGAGTAGCAGCCAGCCCAGTTGCGGCGCAACTGGGCAACTTTATCAGGCTTTGAACCCGGCCAGCCGAACGCCGAAGAGCCAGCGGAAAGGGGGGGTGAGGGCGATGGACTTGCGCAGGGCGTGGGGCAGGAGATCCAGCAGCTTCTCGCAGATCACTGTGGGCCAGGTGGGCAGGAGCATGAATTTGTGATGCCCGCCGAAGATGATGCGCACCTTGGAGAAACCGACCTGCCGGAAGAGCGCGGCGAGATCGCCGACGGTGTACTCTTTGAGGTGAAAGCCGGTGGCCTCGTGCTCAAACAAGCCGCTGATGTCGTGCGGGCCTGTAAGCCGGCTGGGGGTGATGCAGAGATAGACACCGCCGGGGGCGAGTGCGGCATGCAGGTGGCGGAGCTGCTCCAGGGCATCCTCTGGATGCAGGTGCTCCATCAACTGATTGCTGTAGGCCACGTCCACGCTGCCAGGAGGCACGGGAATGGTGCTGCCGTCTGAGAGGACGAGGCGAAGATTTTCCGGCAGGGTGCGTTTGCGGGTGATTTCATCGGACACGTCCACGGCGAGGACTTGTGCGACTTTGGAGGCGACGGTTTTCGCCAACTCACAATCGCCTGGGCCGACTTCGAGGAAGACGGTTTTCGGGGTCAGGAAGGGGGTGAGGATCTCCATCTTTTCCGCCACATCTGCAGCGAGGCGCTCAGGGGAGGACTGGTTGGTGTGCTGGGGGTGCTGGGGTACGCGTTTGAAAAGCTCGTCATACACTTCGGAATAAAGGGTGCGGCGCTGCTCCTTGGTGGCATGGCGCAGGCGGTCGGCGAGTTCGCGCTCCACCTCGTAGTGCTGGCGGAGCTGTTCCGGGGTGCGTGTATCGGTGACGGTGACGGGCATG
>NCCR01000050.1:0-22650 GCA_002279765.1 Verrucomicrobia bacterium 12-59-8
GCTTTGGCGGGAATGGTCGTGTTGCGCGGGATGATGATGTTCATCAACCCGCCGAAGGTTTCGATGCCGAGCGAAAGTGGTGTGACATCCAGCAGCAGCACCTGGCGCAAACTGCCGCCGAGGATGCCCGCCTGAATGGTTGCGCCGAGAGCGATGGCCTCGTCAGGGTTCTGTGAGGTGTTGGGCTCACGATCGAAAATCTCGCGCACGTAGTCGCGCACCAGTGGCATGCGGGTGCTGCCGCCGACGAGGATGACTTCATCGAGTTGTGCGGGTTTGACGCCTGCATCGCTCAAGGCACGCAGGCAGTGAATGCGTGTGCGCTCGATCCACGGGCGGGCGATTTTTTCGAGATCGGCGCGGGTGAATTCCAGATCGTTGAAGCTGGTGGTCTCATCGACGGAGAGCCGCTTTTTGACGGACTCGGCGGCTTCGAGGACGCGGATGTCGTGGGAGGGTAGGGCGAGTTTCTGCGCGATGAATTCGGCGAGCAGGCGGTCGATATCATCGCCACCGAGCTGGGTATCTCCGGCGGTGGAGAGCACTTGGAAAGTGCCGTCACGCATTTCGAGGACGGAGATGTCGAAGGTGCCGCCGCCAAGGTCATAGACGGCGATTTTTTGATGCTGGGAGAGTTTGTCGAGACCGTAGGCGAGAGCGGCGGCGGTGGGTTCGCTGAGGATGCGCAGCACTTCGAGGCCAGCGAGTTCGCCGGCGCGCTTGGTGGCGTTACGCTGGGCGTCATTGAAGTAGGCAGGGACGGTGATGACGGCCTGTGAGACGGATTGTTCGAGGGCCCGCTCGGCTACGGCTTTGAGGTGTTTTAGAATCTCCGCTGAAACTTCGACTGGAGATGTTCTCAATTCGCTGAGTGAATAGGGCGGGGTCCATCCGGCTTCGCCTGGCCGGCGGCCAATGAGGCGCTTCACCGAGGTGATCGTACGTGTGGGATGCAGCGCCCGCTGCCTTAGCGCAGTAGCGCCGACCGCGATGCTGCCGTCCTGGGCCATGCACACAGCGCTTGGGGTGCTGCGGCTTCCATGTTCATCCGCTAGCAGGATGGGAAAGCCGCTGTCCACGACACCGACGAGAGAGTTCGTAGTGCCGAGATCAATGCCAAGGATGGGAGAGTTTGGATTCAACGTTTCGGGAGGTTCACACGGGGAGGCTTGCTAAACACTGCGCTTTGGTCAAAATCAAATCATGGAATTACTGACCACAGGACTGACCTTGAAAACTCATCTCAACGATGCCCAGATAGCAGAGGCTGCAACACAGCTGGTTGATCCTACAGTAACGGCGGCGGCCAAGGCGAGTTTTTTGCGTGCCCTGGCAAAGAAGGGTGAGACGCCGGCGGAGATCGCGATGTTTGTACAGGAGTTTTTGAAGCTGGCCGTCGATCCGGGCATTGATCGCGCCAAATTGCCGGGGCCGATGCTGGATGTCGTCGGCACCGGCGGGGACCAACTGCATTTGTTCAACGTGTCGAGCACGGCAATGTTCATCCTGGCGGCCGGCGGTGTGTGCGTGACGAAGCATGGCAACCGTGGCATCACCTCGAAGGCGGGCGGGGCGGATGTGCTGGAGGCGCTGGGTATCAAGATTGACCTGGCGAAGGAAAAAGTCGTCGCGGGTTTGGAGAAGACGGGGCTCGGCTTCTTTTTCGCACCGTTGTATCATCCGGCGTTCAAGGCGGTGGCGGAGGCGCGCAAGCTGCTCGCGGCGGAGGGGCAGCGTTCCATTTTCAATGTCCTCGGGCCGCTGCTCAATCCCGGACGGCCGGACTACCAACTTATCGGTGTGTTTGATCCGCAGCTGACGCGGGCCTTTGGCGAGATCCTGGTGCAGCTTGGCCGCAAAGGCGCCTGGGTGGTGCATGGCAGCGCCGCAGAGGGGCAGGGGATGGATGAACTCTCCACCCTCGGAGTGAATGATGTCTGCCAGTTGGTGGATGGGCAGCTCAGCGAGACCAAAATTGATCCCAAAGATCTCGGTTTTGGCAAGGCCACACTCGAAGATCTGGTGGGTGGCGATGCGACGGAGAATGCCCTGACCCTCGAAGGCGTGCTGGCAGGCACGATCAAAGGTGCCAAACGTGACATCGCGGTGCTGAATGCAGCGGCGGGTTTTGTGATCACCGGCATCTCAGCGGATCTGACGGCGGGCAAAGCTCTGGCCGAGGAATTGCTGGATCGTGGCGCGGCCCATGCCAAGCTCCGGGCGATGCAAGATCTGATCTAAGGTTCATTTCCCGCAAGACAGGCAGTCGGGAGATGTTAAGATGTCCTGAATATTTGTTTCTCTCGCTTATGCCACACCCCAGCGAAGTGCTCCAGTATGCCCAGAAGGTGCCCTCCAGCATGTGGGCCACCATCGCTATTGTGGGCTTCATCGCGTTTACGGCGGGGCTGGCGTTTGCCAAAGGCGTGGTGAAGCAAATTATGGGTGTGGCCACGCTGACGGTGTCCGTCTGGGCGGCATGGTATGTGTTCATGCACCGCGTGCAGATTTTCGGTGCTGCCGGCATGACGATGACGACGAACCGGCTCGTGATCCTCTCTGCCGCTGCGGGCCTCCTGGCCTACTTTTTGTGCAAGGTGGGCACTTATATCCTGGCCGCGTTTGGACTGTTGAGGATGCTGGGCAGCTTTACGGGTTGGAAGGGACTGGTCGTCAGCATCATTCCCTCCGGCGGGCTGCTGTGGCTCGGAAGCATGGTGCTGCGCGTGGTGGGCAGCCTGTATGGCATGGAGAATGCCGCGGAGATCGTCAAAAAAGGCGGGGCAATCGAGAGCCAAGCCAAGTCCATTTTTTACACTCTCAGCCAGCGCATCGACAACAGCTTCATCGGCGGTTTGGCCAAAAAGCTGGATCCCTACGACATCAAGCCCACGGCCAACCTGGCGCGCCTCCTGATTCTCTGGCCTGAGGGTGCCATGTGGCAGCGTCTGGCAGAGCAAAGCCCTGCCACGGCCAATGCGCTGAACCATCCTCTCATCGCCCAGCTCGGCTACGATCCGGATGTGCGAAAGGCCATCGAGAAAAAAGACTTCGCCGGGCTGATGCAGATGCGCAAAATCGAGAATGTGGCCAACCACCCCGACCTGCAGCCTGTTCTTGGAGGCATGGAATTGGAGCAGGCGATGGACTCCGTGGTGTATCACCAGCCACCGCCACCGCAGCCGGTGAAGCTGTATTGAAGGGGTGCGGTTTTGACTTGAGCGGTGAGTAAAAAACCGCCAACACCACGTTGCCCCGGCGGTAGCTCTCGCTTTCATCTTCTGGCAATCGCTCTTTTTCCTTTTCGCATGCCCAAATACATCCTCACCATCGGCCTTGAAGTTCACGCGCAGCTCACGACGCGCAGCAAGATGTTCTGTGCGTGCCCGGTCGAGTATGGTGCGGAGCCGAATACGCATACCTGTCCCACTTGTCTGGGGCTGCCGGGGGCGCTGCCGGTGCTGAACCAGGCTGCTATTGAAAAGACCCTGCTCACCGGGCTGATGCTGGGCTGCGAAACGCCGCCAGTGGTGAACTGGGACCGCAAAAACTATTTCTACCCGGACATGCCGAAGAACTACCAGATCACGCAGATGCCCTTCCCGCTCTGCCTGGGCGGTGGGGTGCCGCTGTATGATTATGCGTATCCGAAGGATGCGCAGAAGAGCATCGCCAATCCGGGCAAGGTGGTGAAGCTCACACGCATCCATCTGGAGGAGGATGTGGGCAAGTCCACGCACTATGACAAGTTCAGCGCGCTCGATTTCAACCGCGCAGGCACGCCGCTGATGGAAATCGTCAGCGAGCCTGACCTCGACAGTGCGGAGGAGGTGGTGGCCTACCTCGGGAGCCTGCGTCAGATCCTGATCTATGGAGGTGTGAGCGATGCCGACATGGAGAAGGGCAACATGCGCTGCGATGTGAACATTTCCCTGCGGCCGGAAGGCCAGAAGGAGCTGGGCACCAAGATCGAGCTGAAGAACATCAACTCGATGTCAGCCATCCGGCGTGCGATCAAATTTGAGACCGAGCGTCAGGCCGACATTTTGGACGCGGGTGGCAAGCTGGAGCAAAGCACTCTGCGCTGGGACGATGACCGTGGGGAGACCACCCTCATGCGCTCGAAGGAGGACGCGCATGATTACCGCTACTTCCCGGATCCCGACTTGCTGCCGGTGCGCACGGCTGCCTTGTTGGCGAAGGTCAGACCGCAGGTTCCCGAACTGCCGCATGAAAAGCGTGCGCGTTTTGAGAAAGACTATGGCTGCAGCGCCTATGATGCCAGTGTGCTCGCGAGCGAAAAGGAGCTCGCCGCATGGTATGAGGCCGCTGTGGCTGCCGACACGAAGGTGCCGGCGAAGAAGATCGCGAACTGGGTTATTAATGATCTGCTGGGTGCTCTGAATGACCGCTCGATCACGCTTGCCGACTGCCCGGTGAAACCGGAGGCGCTGAGTGCGCTCGTTGCTACCATTGAAGGCGGAAAGATCTCCAACAACCAGGGCAAGGAAGTCTTTGTGGAGATGTTTGAAACCGGGAAGCCTGCGGAGGAAATCATCAAGGCCAAGGGGTTTGAGCAAGTGAGCGATACCAGTGCTTTGGAGGCGATTGTGGAGCAAATCCTCGCGGCTAATCCCGACAAGGTGGCTGAAGTCCGGGCTGGAAACGAGAAGGCGATGAACTGGTTTACAGGGCAGGCGATGAAGGCGAGCCAGGGGAAAGCGAACCCGAAGATGGTGACGGAGATTGTGCGGAAGAAGGTGCTGGGGTGAGCTGAGTTTACCGTTGTTGACAGTCGTTTTACCGGAACGCTGGTGCGTAAAACCCCTTGCACCCGGAGTTCGGGCTGCTATTCTTCGCGCCCTTTTTCACCCCCAGACCCTTTAGAATCATGTCCCAGCATAGCAGCCTCAGAACTTCCGGCTCCGTCGGTACCAAGCGCAGCGTTTTGAAGCGTGGAGAGCGCGTCAAGCTTCTCAAATCCCGTGGTTTGTGGAAAGAAGGACGCCTGCCGACCAATCTGCCCAAGACCAAGCCGGAGTAAGGCTTACCCGTGCGCCTTAACCGATATTTGAGCCAGTGTGGCGTTGCCTCACGGCGTGGCGCAGAGGAAATTATCCTCGGCGGACGTGTGTCGATCAATGGCCACGTCATCACCGAACTTGCCACTCAGGTCCAGCCCGAGGACAAAGTTGTCGTTGATGGGTCTCCGGTGCGCGCCGAGACGCCCGTCGTTCTCGTTTTGAACAAGCCGAAAGGCTACCTGTGCTCCCGTGGGGACAAGCAGGATCGCATGACGATTTACGATCTGCTGCCGCTGAAGTATCAGAATCTGCACCACGTTGGACGTCTCGACAAAGAAAGTGAAGGTCTGATTCTCCTGACCAATCGCGGAGATCTTTCCCACCGGATCATTCACCCGAGCCAGGGTGCTGAAAAAGAATACGAAGTGGTCGTCGATCAGGCGCTCAATCCGGACGTGATGGCGAAACTCGTCAAGGGCATGATGACCGAGGAAGGTTTCGCCCGTGCGGAACGCACCTGGATGGACGGTGACTACCGGGCGCACATCGTTCTCAAGATGGGGCTCAAGCGTCAGATCCGCATGATGCTGTATTACCTCGGTTACGAGGTGACACGACTAACCCGCATCCGCATCGGCTGGCTGAAACTGCACGGCCTGTCCAAAGGGGCCTACAAAGAACTTACGCCGACGGAGGTCGAACGCTTCTTCAAGGAAGAGCCGGCCAAGCCGAAGCTGGAACGCAAGCCTGCTGAAGAAATGGGCGAGATTGAAGATCACCGCCCTGCGGCACGCAAGCGCGCTGCGCCGCGTGTGCATGAAGCTGAGGCCCGCGAACCGCGTGGTTTCAAGCCTACCCGTGGCAAGAAGAGCGGCCCTCCGGCCCGCTTTTCCGAAGAGAAGCCCACTCGGGGTAAAAAGAGCCCTTCAAGCCGGTCTTCCGAAGGGAAGCCAACGCGTGGCAAAAAGAGCGGCTCTGCAAGCTGGTCTTCCGACGACAAGCCTTCGTATTCCAAGCCCAAGTCCAAGACCTTCAGCCCGCGCTCACGCTCAGGCGAAACGGGGCGGGACGAAAAACCACGGGGGCGGTCAGGTCCGCCAGCTCGCCGTCCAGCTCCACGGGGGCCCCGCCGGGGTCCGTCGTCACGGTAAATTCACTCGTCTGGATGTAATCTAGATCCTCGCACTCCTGGTAACCGTCTAGGAGCACGCCGCGCAGCACTTGGAGGAACTCCATTCCGCCCAGCCCGCGAAAGATGAGGAGATCGAGTTTGCCGTCGGTGTTGGAAGCATCGCGGAACAAGGGGAACGGCCCGCCGTAGTGCTTGCCATTGCCCACGAGGACCACGGTGCCGAGCATGGGAGCTTTGCCTTCGATTTTGACATTGAGTGTCGGCGGGGTCCGCAACAGCACATTCACTGCGCTCATGACGTAGCTCAGCGGGCCGAACTTTTTCTTGGCTTCCCAGGAGGTTTCCTGGACGATCTGGGCATCGAGACCCACGCCGGCGAGCTGGGCGAAGTACATGTCGTTGGCCATCCACAGATCGACCTCACGAAGCTTGCCGCTGTTGATTTCCTTCCAGCAGCCCTCGATGTCGCGCCCGGGCAGCTTCAACTCCACGGAAAACACATTCATCGTACCCAGCGGCAAAACGCCCAGCGCCGTGTGCTTTTCGCCGGGCTTGCGGCGGGCATTGGCGCGGCAGATGCCTTGGAGCACTTCGTTCATTGTGCCATCGCCCCCGGCGGACACGATAAGCTCGTGGCCTTCCGTGGCCAGGCGCTCTGCCATCGCCGTTGCATCGGCTGGGCCGGTGGTCAGGTGCAGTTCTGGTTCCGGGGAGAGCCTGCGCAGGGCATGTTCGAGGGCGGCAGCCTTCGTGCTGCGGGCGGCGGGATTCAGAATGACCGGAATGGGCATGAGGGCGGCATTCATGGCACGTTGCGCGGACTTCGCAAAGTCTCATGGTCGCCCGCTTGTGAAACTTTTCACAAAATCGGGTTGCCCCTCTCCGAGCGGCTCCGATAATCGTCCTCAGCCCCCTTTCCCCTTCGCTCATGCCTGCCCCCGCCGAAGCTCCCGCCCCTGTCGCCGCCCCACCGCCTGCCGATCTCGTGAATGTACAGATCGACGGTGTCTGGCACAAGTTCCCCAAAGGCACGCGCATGATCGAAGCGTGCAAGCAGGCCAAGAAGGAAGTCCCGCACTACTGCTACCACCCGAAACTCTCCTCTCCCGGCAACTGCCGCATGTGTTTGGTCGAGATGGGTATGCCTCCCCGTCCGGCCCCGGGCACTGAGCCGGAAAAAGATGAGCATGGCATGCCAAAGATCGGCTGGATGCCACGCCCCGTCATTGCCTGTGCCAACACCATCGCAGAAGGCATGGGCATTCGCACCGAGTCCGTCCTCACGCAGGAATGCCGCAAAGGCGTGATGGAGTTCCTCCTCATCAATCATCCGCTCGACTGCCCTATTTGCGATCAGGCTGGTGAGTGCCGCTTGCAGGAGTTCAGCGTCGAGCATGGCAAGGGCGAGAGCCGCTTCCGCGAAGACAAGGTCAAGAAGCCGAAGAATGTTGATATTGGCCCGCGTGTGCGTCTCGACGACGAGCGCTGCATCATGTGCAGCCGCTGCATCCGCTTCACCGCCGAGATCGCCGACGAGCCCGTGCTAGGCTTCACCGAACGCGGCAGCTTCACCACGCTGGCCGTGCATCCCGGCAAGCGCTTGGAGCACAACTACTCGCTCAACACGGTGGACATCTGCCCTGTCGGCGCTCTGACCTCCAACGACTTCCGCTTCCAGCAGCGTGTCTGGTTCCTCAACGAGACGAACAGCATCTGCACCGGCTGCGGTCGTGGCTGCAATATGGAGATCAGTGCCCGTGGCGAAACGATCTACCGCCAGACTCCACGCGACAACAACGACGTGAACTCCACCTGGATGTGTGACAGCGGCCGCCTCGACTTCCACTTTGTGAACAGCGAATTCCGCCTCACCGATCCGATGATCAAGTCTGGTGGCAAACACCAGATCGCCACTTGGAAGATGGCACTTGGCAACATCGCCACCGCTCTCGCAGGCAAGAAGGGCGAGGAGATCGCCATCATCGCCAGCGCACGCATGACGAACGAAGAACTGTTCTTCGTGAAGCACCTCGCCGCGCAGCTCGGCACCACGAATGTCGATGTCATCCCGCGCACCGGCGGCGCTGACAACTACCTCCACGCTGACGACCTCAATCCGAACACGAACGGTGCCAAGCTCATCCTCGGCATCGAACCCGGTGCCAAACTGGCTGAGATCACCGAACTCATGAGCCGTGGCCGCCTGCGTGTCGTGCTCGCTTTCGGTGAAAACCTGCTCAAAGTCGGCTTCGCGCAGCGTGACTTGGAAAAGGTGCCGTTCATCGCTTCGCTGCATATTCTCGCCAATGCCAGTGCTGAACTGAGTGAGGTTGTGCTGCCAGGCACTGCCTATGCTGAAAAGCACGGCAGCATGATCAATGTCACGGGACGCCTTCAGCGCCTGAACAAGGCGGTCAAGGCTCCTGGCAACGCCCATGACACCTGGGAAATCCTGCGCGACCTCATCGTCGCCTGCGGCGGTTCGAATGGCATCCACACCATTGAAGACGTCTTCAAGCGTCTCAGCACCGAAGTCTCTGAACTGAACGGCCTCACCTTCTCCAAGATCGGTGATCTGGGCACCCAGGTGCTCGAAACCGGAGAGAAGATCCCGCTGCTGGAGCGTGAAAAAGAGCGCAAGGCGAAGGGGATTATTGTCGGTTAACTGATTGATATTGGACAAACTGGATGCTGTGGCTGCTGCCATGACGTCCATCTGAGGGCTTTTTTGAGCAAATTTGGCTGGTTCGATTGTTGGGAGAGTTTATCTGTCCCACCCCCTTTTTCGTGCGACAGCGCGAACGCAAAAAACTGCCCTCAATCCAATCATGACTGTGTTCTTCACACGAGGCGTGCGCTTTGCCGTGCTCCTGCTTTCCATCTTGGCCTTCACACCGGCACATGCGGCGACGTTGTACTGGGACACCAATGGAGCCACGGTTTACTCTGGTAACACCGGTGGGATCTGGGGCGTGGACAGTTTTTGGAGCAGCGATGAGCGAGGTCTGAGCAGTACCGGAGCGTATGCGGCTGGGAGCGATGTGGTCTTTGCCGCAGGCATTGACGGCACGGGCAGTTACACGGTGACGCTTTCACCCAGCCAGTCTGCCAGCAGTCTCAATTTTCAGGAAGGTCACGTCACGATCGCTCCGGGTACTGCGTTTGTCTCGTCCCCGAATAACTTTACCTCCCTCGAAATCCTCACCCTTACCGGCACCGCCCCCGCTGTGAACGTCCAGAACATGGACGCCACCATCACCGCCCGCATGACTTCCACCGGGCTGACCAAAAACGGTTTCGGCAAAATCACTCTCGATTTTGGCGCCTCGGGCAATGGCGGCTTCTTCAATCTCGGTGGTGCGCCCATCACCATCAACTCAGGCACCTTTGAACTCAAAGGCACTGGCGGCAGCGCCAACCAGCTGACCACCACAGGCATTGTCATCAACAGCGGTGGCACCTTCTTGTGGAATACCAACTCCAACAGCATCAGCGACAGCGCCAAAATCACCGTCAACACCGGCGGTGTCCTGAACACCAAAGTCGGTGATCAGTTCGGCACCATCGAGGGCAGCGGCCTCATCCTCATGCGCAATGCTTCGCTCAATCTTGCCCAGAGCAGCGTCAATAGCACCTATTCCGGGATCATTGCGGGCAACGGCGCACTGCAAGTCAACAGCGGCACGGGCTTCATCACTCTCACCAATGCCAACACCTTCACTGGCACACTCACTGCCCAGAACACTAACACCACCACCGGTGGTTGGCTTCTCGGACACGCCCGTGCGGCTCAAAATGCCACCCTCAATCTCGTCAATTTCGACGTGAACACCAGGAACATCAGCTTCGCCTCCGGCATCGGCACCTTCATCACTGGCGGCCTGCAGGGGACCAGCAACCTGACACTTCAGGATTCTGGGGGCGGTGCGATCACCCTGCAAACCGGCAACAACGACGGCAGCACCACCTATCGCGCTGCGCTCAGCGGCAGCGGTGGTCTCGCCAAGATCGGCACTGGCACCCTCACCCTCAGCGGCGAACAAATCACAGTCACTCGGACCAACAACACCTCCGGTCTTGTCACCGCCACCTACGTCTCCAGTGCCTCCAACACCTACACCGGGGACACCAGCATCCTCGGTGGTTCTCACAATCCTACCAACGGCTCTCTCACTCAGACCAACGCGGGTGGCCTCAAGCTCGACTTCAACTCCACCGCCATTGGTTCCACGAACACCGGTGGCAACACGTACGCTTACACCATCACCGCCCCCACTGCCGACATCATCAGCGCCTCCAGCCGGCTGGTTCTCGGTGGCGGCAAGCTCACCGTCGCGGGCCGCAACACCACCACTGGCACCGAAGCTGTCTCTCAAACTTTCAACAACACCTACCTTCTCCTCGGGCGCAGCTACGTCACCGTCACCCAAGGCACCGCCAATGCCGACACTGTCGTGAAGCTCGGCAACATCACGCGCGATCCCGGCAGCGTTCTGGAGTTCACCCCCGCCGCAGGCACGCAGAGCGCCACCAACGGCATTGTCATCACCACCGCCAATGATGCCAGCGGCATTCTGGGCGGCTGGGCTCTCCTGGGCAACGACTGGGCCGTCAAAAGCACCGCAGGAACAGCTCTTGGCAATGTCATTGCTGCCACCACGCAATACAGCGCCTATGCCGCTGGAGACATCGTCAGTTCCCCGGCCTCCAACTTGTTGATCAGCGACGGCAGCGCCTCAATCACCACCGGAGCGGGCGTTACGGACCTCAATACCCTCATGGTGCGCAACGATGCAGGCAACGGCAACGCCGCCATCAACCGTCTCATCGATATTGCCGCAGGCGAGACCCTCCGCTTGGGGGCCACAGGCTCCATTTGGAACCAAGGCAGCCAGGTCTCCTCGGGCGTCCCCACCCTCACCATCGGCTCTGCCAGCAACGTTGGCACCCTCACCGCCGGCGGAGCAGACAACACCGCTGGCGAAGTCATCATCAATAATTCAGGTAGTGGCGAAATCCTCATTCGCTCCTCCATCACCGACAACGGCACCGGTGCAGTCACGCTCATCCGGACCGGCTCCGGCAATCAAGTCGTCTTCAGTGGGGTCAATACTCACACCGGAGGGACCGTGATCACCCAAGGCCGCAACCGCTTCGACAACGTCGGCGGCCTCGGCAGCGGTGCCGTCACCGTCACCCCCGGGGGCCAGCTCTGGCTCAATGCCGGAGGCACCTATGCCCAGACCTTCAACCTCGCAGGCACCGGGTATGGTGAAAACGGCATCCCCGGTGCCATACGTTTCAGCGGTGGCCAAACTCTCACTGGCCAGATCAACCTCACCGGAGACACCCACCTCGGTGCCGTCAACGCCAGCAGCGTCACCACCCTAGCCGGAAAAATTACCGGCGATTATGCCCTTGATCTCTCCGGCGGCGCGGGCGGCACCAACATCATTCAGCTCAACAGCACCGCCAACGACTTCACCGGCAACTTCTCCATCAACACCAACTTCCTCGCCATTCCCACCGCCTTCGGTGGTGCTAACGTCACCGTCCGCCTCGGAGCTTCGGAGGTCATCCCCAACGGCCTGGGTAAAGGCAACGTCATTCTGAGCGGAAGCACCAGTCCCGTCACTCTTGACCTCAACGGCTTTAACGAAACCATCAACTCCCTGATCTCTTACGGCACTCACGCTAACACTGCCATCACCAACGGCAAGGCCAACAGCACCTCCACTCTCACCATCGGCGATAACAACGCCAGCACGCTCGTCACCGACCTCGCAGCCGCTACGACTTTCTTCGGCGGGGCGATCAAGGACACGGGCACGGGCATCATGGCGCTGACCAAGATCGGCGAAGGTGCGCAGACATTCACGGGTGCGAACACCTACAGCGGCCTGACGACGATCAGCAAGGGCACCCTCATGGCCGGCGCGGCAAACACACTGTCCGCCAGCTCTGCGGTGAGCATCGCCAATGATGCGACCGCCGTGCTGGCGCTGACCAATGGCCTGGCCGATTTTTCGCAGACGATCCTGTCTCTTTCAGGAGGTGGTGCCGTCAATTTGGGCACCATCGCCGCCGCTGACACCGTCAGCACCCCAGGCACCCGACTCACTACTGGCAGCACCGCTGATACCACGTACTCTGGCACCATCGTCGGTGCTGGTGGGTTGGTGAAACAAGGGGCGGGCACGTTCACGATCACCGGGGCTAATACCTATGTGGGAACGACTCAAGTGACAGAAGGGAATCTGCAAGTCGGGCAATCGGGTGTCGGGCAAAGCGGCACGGGAGCCGTAGTGGTCAGCAGTGGTGCCACTCTTTCGGGTTCTGGCACCGTCCAAGGCACCACCGTTATCAATGGCCTGCTGAGCGCCGGGGACAGTGGTGGCACGAGCATTGGCAAGCTGACTTTCACTGACGTGAGCACTGGCAGCCTCACGCTGGCCGGGGGCGGCAGCGCTGTGGCACCCCGGGTGCTTTTCACTCTTGCTGGAGCCACAGGCAATGAGGCGGACCCCACCGATGGCATTCAGACTGCGGGACTGCTCAATGGCAGCTTTGGCAATCACGACAGCCTCGTTGTGCAAGGCACACTGACCCTCGCGGCGGGAAGCACGATCAAGGTGGAGCTATCCGGTGGTTATGATCCCGGCTTTGGCGATGTCTATAATCTCATCGACTGGGGTACCGTGAATGGTGGTTCGGGGGCGATTGTGGCCGGGGGATTCAACGCGGCCAATACCGGCGGAGATTTGGATCTTCAGCTCGGTGCCTCCATGATCGCCAATGGGTGGTTTTGGAATACCGACCAGTTTTTGACGAATGGCATCATCTATGTGGTGCCGGAGCCGGGGCGTGCTGTGCTGCTGCTGTTGGGTTTGGGCCTTGGCGCGGTGCGTCGGCGCAGGCGCAAATGCTGAAGCATAAAGCCTGCAAGGTGCGGAAATCGGGGTAATCTCTGTACCCCCTGCCGTGACTTATCCCTCTTCCATCGCCAAACCCGAACTTCTCTCTCCTGCCGGAAACTGGGACTGTGCCCGTGCGGCGGTGGCGAACGGGGCGGATGCGATCTTTTTTGGCATGCCGCGTTTCAATGCGCGACTGCGTGCGGACAATTTTGTGGAGGAAGATCTGCCGGAGCTGATGAAGTTCCTGCATGAGCATGGGGTGAAGGGGTATGTGGCCTTCAACACGCTGATCTTCACCAAGGAACTGCCGGATGCGGAGAAGCAGCTGCACTTGCTGGAAGATTGCGGTGTGGATGCGGTGATCGTGCAGGACCTTGGTCTGGCGCGGATGGTGAAGGCGCTGACGCCGAAGCTGCGGCTGCATGCGAGCACGCAGATGACGATTACTTCACCGGAAGGGCTGGAATTTGCGAAGAAGCTGAACATTGATCAGGCGGTGCTGGCGCGGGAGCTTTCCATGCGCGAGCTGGAGCGCTTCAAAGATGCGGCGGTGCCGCTGGAAGTGTTTGTGCATGGGGCGCTGTGCGTGGCCTATTCGGGGCAGTGCCTCACCAGCGAGTCGCTGGGTCGGCGCAGTGCGAACCGTGGCGAATGCGCGCAGGCCTGTCGCATGCCCTATGAAATGATCGTCGATGGCGAGCCGCGTGACCTTGAAGATAAGCGCTACTTGCTCTCGCCACAGGATCTCGCGGCGGTGGATGAAATCCCGCGCTTGATTGAGCTTGGTATTCGCAGTTTTAAAATCGAAGGCCGCCTCAAGACTCCCGAGTATGTGGCGGGTGTGACGCAGGTGTATCGCAAGGCGATTGACCGTGCTTTGGCGAATCAACCGGCGCCTGCAAGTGAGGCGGACCGCTATGCGCTCGAAATGACTTTCTCACGCGGCCTGTATCCGGGCTGGATGCATGGGGTGAACCACCAGGAGCTGGTGGGTGCTTATTACGGCAAGAAGCGTGGTCCGTTTGTGGGTCAGGTGACTCGCATCATTGATGACGACACGCTTGAGCTTGATGACCTGCACATCGCCATGAAACCGGGCGATGGCGTGGTGTTTGAAAACCTTTCTGACACCAACTACGAGCAGGGCGGCAGCGTGTATGAGATGCGCGGCAGCGCGCTGAGCTTCCGTCATGGGCATCTGCGGATGCAGGATGTGCAGCTCGGCATGCGTGTGTTTAAAACGAGTGATCCTGCGCTCAATCGTGCGCTGCGTCAGTCGTTTGAAGGTGACATTCCTATTCGCAAGCAGCGCAAACTTGATCTCCACGTGACCGGCACGGTGGGTGAGCCTTTGCGCGTGCAATCGGGTGCCACAGTGGTGACTTCCACCATGCCGCTGCAGGCCGCGATGAAGCGCCCGCTTACTCCTGGGGCATTCATTGAGCAGTTCAGTCGTCTTGGCGGGACGGAGTTTGAATTGGGCGAGGTGCAGTTCGATGTCGTTGGCGAGGTGATGCTGCCGATCAGCGAACTGAACCGCATGAGGCGTGATTTGATTGCGGAATGGAGCGAAGGCGCTGTGACATCCGCACCTGCGGTGCCGAGCACAACAACGCTGAAATCGATGATGCCATCGCGAGGGATCTCGGACGACTCACCGTTTCAGCTCCATGCGCTGTGCCGCACCAAGGCGCATGTGGATGCTGCGCTGGTGCTCGGGGTGCCACGTCTCTACTTGGATTTTGAAGACATCCGGCTGTACGCAGATGCCGTGAAGGAAATCAAGGAGCGCAGCGACACCGCACAGGTTTGGCTGGCCACGCCACGCATTCAGAAATCTGGAGAGGCTGGATTCTTCAAGCTCATCCAGCGTGCCGAGCCGCATGGCGTGCTCATTCGCAATCTGGGTGCCATGTCGTTCTTCAAGGATGCCGGGATTCCTATGACGGGGGATTTTTCTCTCAATGTCGCCAATCCACTCACGGCGGAGATTTTGAAAAAGTCCGGGCTGGAGCGGCTGACGATCAGCTACGACCTGAACATTGAGCAGGTCGTTGATCTGCTCGCTGCTGCGCCGCCGTCTTGGTTTGAGCTGACGCTGCATCAGCACATGCCGATGTTTCATATGGAGCACTGCGTTTTTGCAGCGTTCCTGAGCAAGGGCACGGATTTCACCAACTGCGGGCGTCCCTGTGACAAACACCGGGTGCATCTGAAGGATCGCGTGGGCATGCACCATCCGCTGAAAGCTGATGTCGGTTGCCGCAACACGCTGTTCAACGCGGTGGCGCAAACTGGCGCGCAGTTTTTTGATGAACTGCGAGAGCATGGGCTGCGCTGCTTCCGTGTGGAGCTTCTCGAAGAGAATGCTGATGAGGCGATGATCGTGCTGCGCACCTACCAGGAGTTGATGAGTGGCCAGCGTGATGGTGATGAAATCTGGCGCGATCTGAAGGCACAGAGCCAGCTCGGCGTGACGCGGGGGACTTTGACGGAACTGGCTTGAGGCCAGCCAACTCGGGACAGCGGTTTTCTGCGGGTGCAGGAACTTCCTTGAACGCTAGCGGTTTAACCGCCAGAATCCCAAGGCCATGTCCAGGCACGCACACGACGATTTCAGTTTCCTGCCGACCGTCGATTCGACGGAGGAAGAGGGCGTGGAGAATGAGGGGCAAGATCCGCCGCAGCCGGAATGGACTGAGCCGGTGCATGAAGAGGTGACTGAACAGGTTTTTGCGGAAGAGCCGGTGCATGAAGAGGAGGCGGCAGTTCCACCAGAGGAGCCGGTTTTTGTCCAGGAACCGCAACCTGCCAGTCTAGCGCGTGGGGCTGAAACGGATGCTGCGCATTCAGCACCCGAGGAGGAACCGGAACTTACCGAGGTGGAAGATGTTGCCTTGCCCATTCCGCGTGCGCCTCAGGCGGTACGAAAAAGCGTGGTGCCTGAAGTGAGGCCATCTACGGAACCTGCCGCGAGTGTGCCGACGCGTGGCGAGGTCGAACCTAAGGCGGTTGATCGGAAGCCGTTCATTGCCCCCAAGCCTCCGCCGGAGGAACCGCTGGATCCGGAGCAGGCTAAAAAGCTGCGCTGGCAAAAACTGGTGGATAAGGTGGGCCTTCGTACGTTGGGTATGAGCTTTGGAGTGCATTTGTTCCTGCTGTTGATCGCTGCTTTCGTGGGCGTGAGCCAGGTGATGGAGCAGCAGGTGGACTTTCTGCCCGGCGGCAGTTCGTCGCAGTCGCAGGCGGCGGCCGAAGCGCTGACACACAAGATTCAGCAAAAAAAGAACCCCTGGCTGAAGGCCAAGCCGCAGATGCGCAAGATCACGGTGGAGACATTGTCCACCAACATCGTGCTGCCGGAGATGCCGGCCATGGAGTCGATGGATTTTTCACAGATCAACAACCGCATGGACCTGAGCAAGGCTCACAGCATGGGATCTAGCCAGCCAATGGGCCTGGGCGGTGCGGGTGGCGGTTTCGGTGCCGGCATCGGGACTGGCGGCAAGTTTACTTTCTTGGGGCAGACCGCCATCGGGCGGCGGGTGGTGTTTGTTATCGATGTCTCAGCTTCGATGAGGGAGCAATTGCAGGGTGTGAAAATGGAGCGATTTGATTTGCTGAAGAAAGAACTGATCAAAGCGGTCAGCCAAATTCCCTTCGGAACTGCATACCAAGTGCTTTATTTTAATGATTTCGCGTGGCCCCACAATCAAGTGGACAGCAGAAACGGAGAGGCATTGGGGGCATACCGCTGGACAATAACACCCGAAGATTACAAGGAAGCCATAGTTCCCGCCTTCAAATACATTGCTGCTAATCCGTTCTCTTTACAAGAAAGTGTAAATATCATCCAAAATTCGGAATATTCTGGCGCCACTAACTGGGGCTCTGGTCTCCTGATGGCGCTAAAAGCCAACCCAAAGCCCGATGTGATTTTCTTCATGACCGACGGTTCGAGATATGATGAAAACGGCTGGATCGATATCGTGACGGCTGAAAACAAACGCAAGCTGCCCATGACTGTGATTCATACCAGCGTGATGGCAGTGAGTGATGCGGCGCGCGAGATGGACTCTATGGCTAAGAGAAATAACGGCACCTTCACCGTCATTACAGACGAAGGTAAGATCGTCAAAGGTCAGGATTTCTTTAAAATGAAGTAGGCTCAGAGCTGTAACTCGCGCAGAGCCGCAGTCACTTCCTCCACCGGCAGGCCGACGACGTTGGTGAAGGAGCCTGTCATGCGATCGAGAAGCATGTCGGTGCATGCCTGAATGCCGTAGGCACCGGCCTTGTCGAGCGGGTTCACCCTGGCATGATAAGCGCGGATCAGTTCGTCCGTCAGCGGCTTGAAGGTGACATGGGTGATGACATGCAGCTCACGGGCCACGGCACCATCACAGGCAAACGCCACTCCGGTGCAGACCTCATGTGTGCGGTCTGAGAGCCGGCGGACCATGCGGAGCGCCTCGTCCATGTCAGCGGGTTTGGCCAGCGGATCGCCATCGACATAAACCAAGGTGTCGGCCCCGATCACGAGCGCTCCAGGACGGGTACGGCTGACGGCCTGGGCTTTGCGCCGGGCGTTTTCCAGGGTGAGCTGTTCGGGAGTCAGAGAGGCATCATGGGCCTCTTCGACCTGCGACAAGACGATTTCAAATTCGAACCCTGCCTGACGCAGAAGCTCCAGCCGACGCGGTGAGGCGGAGGCCAGTACGAGCGGACGCCCGCTCACGCCCGCTGCTCCACAATGGTCACGACATCATCCGCCCGGATCACGGCATCTCGCTTGTCTGGTGTGCGGTAGCGGTAGTAGCCCGTCTTTTCCTGATACTGGGGTGCGCCCTCACAGGGCACCTCACGCCCGTCTTTGAGCTTGATTTTGTGCGGAGTGGAGGACGCAAACATGCCCGGCATCGAGCAGGAAACGACGAAAATGGCTGGTAGGATCAGCAGGAGACGGCACATGGCATTCATGGCGGATAATGGAGAAATAACGACAGTGTTAAGACACGACTTTCGGCAATTTTGTTCATCCTGCAGCCAGATCACATTTTCAAGCGTCACAATGATGTCAGTTGAAGCAATCTCCATGCCCCCTACCCTGCCTAGATGAGTCAAAATCTTCCTCCAGCTATTGGTATCATCGGCGGCTCCGGCCTGTACGATCTCGAAGGATTGGAAAATCGCGAGGAGATCAGCGTGGAGACGCCGTTTGGCCCCCCCTCGGATGCGCTCGTGACCGGCACGCTGGCTGGACGCCGGGTGTATTTTCTGCCTCGCCACGCCAAGGGCCACCGCATTCTGCCCACGGAACTGAATCACCGCGCCAATCTCTGGGCCTTGCGCAGCCTGAATGTGCGCTGGGTCATCGCCGTGACTGCGGTGGGCAGTTTGCAGGAGCAGTACCATCCGCGCGACATCGTCCTGCCGGATCAGTTTTTCGACCGCACCAGCCGCCGTGACCAGCACACGTTTTTTGGCAAGGGGATCGTGGCGCATGTGGCGTTTGGGGATCCGATTTCAGACGGCCTGCGCGGGCTGCTGCATGACGCCTGCGTGGCGCAGGGCCGGAAGGTTCACAACGGCGGCACTTATGTTTGCATGGACGGTCCCGCTTTCTCCACGCGTGCCGAATCCAACGCGCACCGGCAGCTTGGCTTTGATGTCATCGGCATGACGAATCTGCCCGAGGCCAAGCTGGCCCGCGAAGCGGAGATGGCCCTCGCCACGCTGGCGATGATCACGGATTACGACTGCTGGAAGGTTGAAGAAGAAGCGGTCACGGCGGAGTCCGTTATCGGCCATCTGCATGCGAATGTCGCTGCGGCCAAGGCCATCCTCGCCCAGGTGATACCGAGCATTCCCGCCGAGCCGAACTGGCCGGAGCATCGGGCGCTGGACTGCGCGCTGATGACCGACCGCAAACTGTGGCCCGAGCAGACGGTGGAAAATCTGCTGCCGCTCCTGCAGCGGTTTGTGTGAGCCCGGTTAGTTGTATTTTAAGTAAAAGCCTGACCGGCCCTGTTCACACCAGTTCCGTCGCACTCAGCTTACTCCCGTCGCTGCTTGTTGAACCAGCGGATGAAACGCTCCTTCACCTCCTTGACGACCAGTGCCAGATCACAAAAAAAGCGCTGCTTAGGCACCTCCACTCTCTGCTCCGCCAGCACAGCCATGCCATGCGCCAGACCATCCCACAGCAGACCTACATAGGCGCGGCTGTAGAGAATGGCAAGGTGCTCCAGCAGCTTCGCCTCGCCTTCGCTCCCATCAAACCGATGCAGCCACGTCAGCCGGGCGGCACCTCCGCCAGCAGGTGGAAATTTTCAAGCACGAACCGCAACGCGATTCCGTCACGGGTAACGATAATGTAAACTAAATCCTGTTTCCTGCATGGCAATTTTTTCGGATGGCATGCCAAATGCTCTAAAAAATGACCTTGCTTACCGCTGCGTATACATACAGAATTCCTCTACTAATATGAACCGAAAAATCGCACTCATTGTTGCTGCCATCGTACTTGCCGCCCTTGGTTTTGCCATTTACAAAAAGGAAGCGGCTCCTGCGGGCAATGCCACCGCTGCAGCCGGAGAATTCCAAGGCCAACTCAAGGTTGGCCATCTTGTTGGCGTCTGCATGTCCCCGTTGTTTCTGGCAGACGCCAAGGGCTACTTCAAAGATGAGGGGTTGGACGTAAAGTTGGAGTGGATCAAGAGCCCCAGTGACCAGACCACGGCGCTTTCCGGTGGTGCAGTTCAGTTCATTCACAACCCTTTCACCAACACCTTTCAAGCCGATGCCAATGGCTCCAATCTCAAGATTATTGCCGGTAGTGGTGAGGGCGGATTGGTCTGCATCGTGCAGCCGAGTGTTGGCATTACCTCGCTCGCAGAGCTGAAGAACAAGAAAGGACTCAAGGTTGGCAGCCAGCGGGTGAACACGCTGGAAATGGCTTTCTACCGCATGCTCGAAGCCAACGGCCTGTCCTACAGCGACTTCCAGATGGTCTATTTCCCTGATCACTTTTCCATGCTTGCGGCATTCCAGAACAAAGATGTTGACCTGGTGACTCATGTCGAGCCCTACGCAACCATGTTAATTCAGAAAAATGGCGGCATTCCCATCGGAACCTCTCTGGATGCAGATGTCTGGGGCAAAGGCTCTCCCGACTGCGTGATCAGCGTCAACGGCGACTTCCTCACCAAATATCCTGTCACAGTTGAAAAGTATCTCCGCGCGGTGCTGAAAGCGGATGCCTTTATCAAGGCGCACAAAGAGGAGGCGATTACCCTTCTCGACGAAAAGAAATACTACAAAGTGGATAAGGCCACCCTCACCGATGCGCTGCCCCGCCAGATGCCCGGAGTGGACCTCCGTGCTGGAGTGAAGGCCATGGACATGGCCATCTCCGACATGGTGAAACTCGGCTACATCAAGTCAAAGCCTGAAAACGTCGTGGACCTCACCATCTTGGAAAAGGTTATCAGCGGCAAATAGGGGCCGATCCGCATGGCGAACCGAAGGACAATGAACGGCAAAAGCGATTTGCTCGCCAAGGCAGTTGGTTTCGGCGTTATTTTGGGGTTGGTCACCTTTTGGGAGGCCGCATTTCACTTTCGCTGGTTTAATCTGTCCCTCTTCCCACCGCCGTCACAGTTTCTCGGCTATTTGGCGGAGAGTGACTTCTCCATCGGTTTTGGCCCCGAGCGGATGGAGATGCACACCGCCATTCTTTCCAGTTTTGTGCGTATTGCTGCAGGCTTGTCGTTGGCGTTCGCCTTTGCACTGGTGGTCGCCATTGCCGTCTCTGGCTCCCGCTACACACGCTATGCATTGACTCCGCTGCTTCAGTTCCTGGCACCAATGGCCCCCATCGCCTGGATTCCCGTGGGAATAGTTCTCTTTGGCCTCAGCAACGCCACGGCCATCTTCATCGTCTTCATGGGCACTGCTTTTTCCCTCACCCTGGCAGCCATCACCGCTGTGCAGGGTGTCAGTCCCGAACTGCTCAGAACCGGTGCCATTCTTGGTGCGACAGGATTCAAAAAATGGCGCTATGTGGTGCTGCCTGCCGTGCTGCCCGAAGTCTTCCTGATGATGCGCCTGAACTTCTTTGGTGCCTGGATGGCAGTGCTCGCAGCCGAGATGGTGGGTTCTCGCGACGGCCTCGGAGCCGTGATCCTCATCGGACGCGAGTCCTCCAATCCCAATCTCATCCTCATCGGCATGTCCCTCATCGCGGTCTCCGGCTTCGTCATTGACCGCATCCTGCTCTTCATTCAACGCCGCATCCTCTGGTGGAACCCCTCTCTTCAAAGCCAAGCGCAATAACCTGCGAGAACCTTTCCTTCGCTTGGCCGAACCCCGATGGGACCGAGACCATGGCGATTGAGGGAATGAACTTCTCAGTCGGAAAAAGCGAGTTTGTCGCCATTCTTGGGCCGAGTGGCTGTGGCAAAAGTTCATTGCTCAACCTGATCGCTGGATTGGAGACGCCCACATCGGGAACACTCATGGTGCATGACAAGCCTATCAGCGGGGTGGATTCATCTCGCTTCCTTATCTCACAACAAGCCTGCCTATTTCCGTGGCTGACGATTGCCCAGAATGTTGAATTCGGTCCGAAGATGCAAGGAATGCCTGAAATTGAACGGCGAAAGGCCGCACGTGAAATGCTTGAAGCAGTGGGATTGAGCGAGTGGGGGGCGAGCTTTCCTCACCAACTATCAGGAGGAATGAAGCAACGTGCTGCCGTCGCTCGCGCCTTGGTCAACCATCCCGAGTTCTTGCTTATGGACGAACCGTTTGCAGCGCTCGACTACCCATCCCGTATGGGGATGCAGGATTTTATCACACAGATTCGGGATCATTTTCAACCCACAATTTTGTTCGTTACACACATGCCGGAGGAAGCCATTGCCCTTGCTGATCGGATTCTGACATTATCCTCGCGGCCTGCCAAGATCATCTCAGAAATCAGCATACCATTATCTTTCCCACGGGTGAACACTGACGCCAGCTTTGTGGAATTCCTTAACCTTATTCACCGGAGCCTACCAAAGTATCAGCCATGAGTACAACTGAAGCACCAGCACAAAGATTAACATTCAGAGAGCGTTTTACAACGTTCGCCGAGCGAACAAGTAAAGTAATTGCATGGTGCTTCAAGTCACATATCAGCATGTTCATCACCGCTTTGGTAATTGGCATCCTTGTCTGCGCCCTGCACTGTTTCTATTGTACTTACTACTGCCAACATCAGCCACAACAATTTTTGGTCAATTTGGTCACCCTTTTCGGAGTGATCAGCATGCTTGTAACAATTTGGTTTGGGCTTCTTGGAATCGGCGCCTCTTTTAGTTCAACCGAAGAAGCAGGCATATTGAAGCAGAGCGTTCGTAACCTAGAGGAAGTCGTGCGATTTCGCCTGGATAGTATTCCTGCAATTCTTGGTCCCGCAGTCTATCTTATGGAGCAATCGAAATATTCTGACGGAGATATTTTCTTTATGACGTTCACCCCGAAATTGGGTGCTGCACATCTTGATCCTTTTAAAGCAAGCCCTGCAAAA
>NCCR01000050.1:22707-24750 GCA_002279765.1 Verrucomicrobia bacterium 12-59-8
ATCTCGTGTCTCTGTATTGGATGAAAAAATAACAATACCATTTGAAGAAGCCGTAAATCGTTTCGGCGCTGCCCTCGAAGACCGCATCAAGGAGGGAAAAAACTTTAAATTACTGACCGTTGCGCGCGAACACTTGTCCACATCACAAATGAACGGAACACCCACGTCATCTCGAAGACCGGCTGATAGATGGCGAATCTTCTTCGAAGATTTGAAGAAGCGTGGAAAGAATTATAACAAGCTTGAAGTGGACAGTGAGCTTACGAAGCTAGAACTTTCGTTCAAGCTCATTGCATCTGCCTCGGACGAATTTTTATGTCGTGCACGCTCAGTAGACATTTCTGCAACCCCAACACTCAGCGTGAGGCAAATTTCTTCGATGCCATTTCAAATGCTCTCGGCATCTTTACCACCTAGAGAAGATGGACCTCCAAGACGAGGATGTCTAGTTTTCATGGTTGGCAGTCAGACCGCGAAACTCGCCAACGCGGCTGTAGGGTTTTATACTGAAATCGATGGATTTATCGACATGTTCATGAATGTCGGCGATGGCCTATTTGAAGAAGCATTAGAAGTTGACCCCGCAGAGCTTGCGAAGCCCCTGTCAACACCGGTTTCAGCCTGAATCGACCCTTTTTCGTCACTGATATTGCCTCGTATTCAATTTGCTCGTACAGCCACCTCTGTTACATTTTCGAGTAGCAAATGGACTGCCGCAAACATTACATTAAGACCCTCCCAACTGGGAACAATGCGCCGGAGATTTACCACTTCCACATCCACGTGGACGCGCAGGAGATCATGCCCGACGCTACCACTGTCGAATTGCTGGATGCTGGCCTGAGCCACGACTATTTTGACCCCGACTTTCATGTGTATGGCCGCAACGGGGATCCCACCCTGCCTTTCGAGCACTTTGCGCCGGTGCAGCACCTGACTTTCGTCACATCCAATGCAGCCAAATACCGCGAAATGTGGCACAAGGCCGTGGCCATCGTGGAGCGTAGCGGTTCCGAGTGCTACGTCGAAGGCGAGTTCATCGTGGTGGACGAGCCGGTGAAATGCAAGCCCTTCGATGCTGAAGCCTTCGAGCGGCTCGCTCCAGTTGTTGATCCCACCAAGTCAGCCCCTTACAACTACAAGTCCGCCATTGACGGGCAGATTCGTTCCCTGCCCGCCGTCGTCACCTTGCGTCGGCTGAACCCTGAGATTAACGGGCGCCGTGACCGCTTTCGTCGAGGGGAAATGCATCTCACCTTGCGGGATGATGTACACCCAATTCTCCTCGAGCTTCTCTGCAATCTGGGCTTCTCCGTTCCTGCTATCCCTAAGCTCATTGAGGGCGAAGACGGAGCGCTGGAGCGCAAAGCCGATGGCGGATTCGCCATCGTGCGTGACATGCCTCTGACCCTCCAAACCGTTGACATGCGGGAAATGATGCGCGTCGCCAACCTTGCGGTGACACTCATCGAAGAAATTGGCGGTGTCGCCGACGGCTCCATTAAGATCGAGTTTGCCACCCACTTCGCCGTGCTCAATGGCGTGGACTACAGCACCTCCGTCCCACCCGTGCTCGACACCGTTAAGTTTCGCCCTGACTTCGCCCACCTCGACCACAACCACATCGGCTCAATCAACTCCAACCTCGCCGCCCTCACCCGCAACGCCCGCCAAGTCGTCCGCACTGCTCCACATCAGGACAAAGTTCAGCGGTTCAAAGAGATTTGGTCGAAGACAGGCATTCACACGGCAGCTTGACCATCATCCGGCAAACCAGGCAGCTTGCTTGAATCACGGTCTCAGGCATGCCACTAATCTTCCATCAGCTTCACGGCCAGGCGGCGCATGAACTGGCGTTCCGGCAGCATGACGAGGCGTTCGTAGGCTTCGTCGAGATTGCGGAGGATACGGAGCAGCGTGGCTTCGGCGGTGGCGGGCTCGTGAATGAGGTCTTCCATGCCGGGATTCGCGGCAGGGTGGTGCTTGGCCACATCGGCGGCCAGCATGAAGCGGCCGCGATTGAAGCAGTCCACCAGCCAGGTT
>NCCR01000050.1:24771-28296 GCA_002279765.1 Verrucomicrobia bacterium 12-59-8
GAGGCAAAGAGCCACTGCGCCAGTTCATGGGCATCCATGCGGCCTTTTTCGGCAAAGGCTTCCTCTGCCATTGCATCGAGACGCTTTGCCAGATCGGCGGACTGCGTTTTCCAGCCGTTCAAGTAGGCAGAAAGCTGGCTCAGCCCCTCCTCAAGCTGCGCGTCCGGACCTTCCATCCAGCGCCAGCGCATCCAGGTTTCTTCCAGTTCGGAGCGCCGCTCCGGTTCAAGCAGTTGCGCCACCAGCTTTTCCTCGTCGGCAGACAGTGGCGTCTCCAAGGTCTCAATTTGCTGCGGCAGATCGCGCCGCATGCCGTTGAGTTCTCGACGCACCGCATGCCGGACGACTTCCGAGTCGTCGTCGAGCAGTTTGATGAGATGGCTCAGATGAGCAGTAGCGGGCATTTGTAGGTGATAACACGTCCCGAACGTCGAAGGCAATCATGATCTTGCACTACAGTCGGATTTCCATCGCCTTGGCGGCGCGGTGGGCTTTGGCGCGGGCTTCGTTGATGGTGTCGGCGCGGGCGAGGGTGACGGCCATGCGGCGCTGTCCACTGACGCTGGGCTTGCCGAAAAGGCGGACCTGGGTGTCGGGCTCGGCAAGAACTTGATCGAGCGCGCCGAACTGGACGTTGGCGGATTCGCCTTCGACGAGAACCGCGCAGCTGGCGCTGGGGCCGTGCTGGTGGATGTTAGGGATGGGCAGGCCGAGGATGGCGCGGACGTGGAGGGCGAACTCGCTCAAGTCCTGGGAAATGAGGGTGACGAGGCCGGTGTCGTGCGGGCGGGGGGAGACTTCGCTGAAGATGACGTCGTCGCCTTTGATGAACATCTCGACGCCGAAGAGACCGCGTCCGCCGAGGGCTTCGGTGATGGCCCCGGCCATGTGTTCGGCGGATTCGAGGGCTTTTTGGGACATCGGGTGGGGCTGCCAGGATTCACGGTAGTCGCCCTTGATCTGGGTGTGGCCGACGGGGGCGCAGAAGGAGGTGCCGCCGGCGTGACGGACGGTGAGCATGGTGATCTCGTAATCAAACTCGACGAAGCCTTCGACGATGACCTTGCCCTTGCCGGCGCGTCCGCCTTCCTGGGCGTATTGCCAGGAGTGGGCGATGTCGGCCTCTGTTTTGACGACGCTCTGGCCCTTGCCGGAACTGCTCATGATGGGCTTCACGACGCAGGGCATGCCGATTTTTTCAATGGCGGCGCGGAATTCCTCCTCAGTGGCGGCAAAGATGTAGGGGGAGGACTTGAGGCCGAGCTCCTCGGCGGCGAGGCGGCGGATGCCTTCGCGGTTCATGGTGAGTTTGGCCGCGCGGGCGGTGGGGACGACGCGGAAGCCTTCGCTTTCCAGCTCCAGGAGAGTGTCTGTGGCGATGGCCTCGATTTCCGGGACGATGCAGTCGGGTTTTTCCACTTCCACAAGGCGGCGGAGTGCCTCACCATCGAGCATGGAAATGATGTGACTGCGATGCGCGACCTGCATGGCGGGTGCGTTGGCGTAACGATCCACGGCGGTGACTTCGCAGCCGAGGCGCTGGAGTTCGATGACGACTTCTTTGCCCAACTCGCCGGAGCCGAGGAGCATGACTTTGGTTGCGGAAGAGGAAAGGGGGGTGCCGATGCGTGCCATGTCCGCAATTAGGCTTGCAGTTGGCGGGCTTCAAATCGCATTTAAGCTGGCTCATGTCCTTTCCCGGTCCTCCAGTTCCCTCACGCCTGCAGCGGCTGCTGCAGCCGGTGTGGCTGTCCTTGGCGGATTTGGTTTACCCACGGCGGTGCTGCGTGTGCCAGGTGCCGCAGGAGGGGTGGTTCTGTCAGGCCTGTACCAATGCGCTGCCATGGGTGGAGGCACCGTACTGCAGGGTGTGTGGTGAGGTTTATGACGGTGAGCTGACGCATGAGTTCCGCTGCACGAACTGCAGCGGCCGCAGGTTGGAGTTTGAGTTTGCTGTGGCTGCCTGCCGCGCCGAGGAGGCGATGCGGGAGCTGATTCACCAGTTCAAGTATGGGCGCCGCTTGCAACTGCGCGGGGCGCTGGCCACGCTGATGCTGCGGATTTTGGAGGAGCCACGGCTGGCGCGGGAAAGTCTGGGCGAGTGGCTGCTGGTGCCGGTACCGTTGCATCCCAGCCGGGAAGCGGACCGGGAGTTCAATCAAAGCTGGGAGCTGTGCCTGCGGCTGTCACGTTTGACGGGGATTCCTGCCGCGAAAGCGCTGAGGCGCACGCGGGAGACGGATGCGCAGGCGTCTCTGGACCGGATGGAGCGGCTGAAAAACCTGCGCGGGGCCTTTGCGGTGCAAAAACCGCGCTTCTGGCAGCCCAAAATCGACCTCCAAGGGCGCCGCATCCTGCTGGTGGACGACGTTTTCACCACGGGAGCCACCACCAATGAATGTGCCCGGGTGCTGCGGCGTGAGGGAGGGGCTGAAAAAGTGGTGGTCATTACTGTAACACGCGGCTAGGATCGCCCCTCGCGTCCGGCTTAGGCCGGGCCTGACATTGCGAACGCCGGGTGGTTTTTCCTCCCGGCAGCTCCTGCGACATGCCACTCGGGGAGACGCATCGTGAGGCCTGCTTGTGCAGGATGCCCCTACCGACTGACCTACCATGGGATTTTTCAAAAAACGCAACGTTGACGATTTAGGCGAAAAGAAACGCGACATGCCGGAAGGCCTTTGGACGAAGTGCCCTTCGTGCAATGAGAGCCTCTTTGAGCAGGCGCTGGCCAAAAACCTGCGGGTCTGCACGAGCTGCGGCTACCACTTCACCATCGCCCCTCGGCTTCAAAGGCTATCTGGACAAGGTCAAGGCCTACCAGGCCAAGACCGGGCTAACCGAGGCGGTTGTCACAGGCCGTGCCGTGATTGAGGGGATTCCCGTTTTGGTGGCCGTCATGGACTTCCGCTTTCTCGGTGCCAGCATGGGCAGCGTCGTCGGCGAAAAAATCACCCGCGCCATCGAAGCCGCCACCGCCGAGCGCAAGCCGGTCATCGTCTTTTCCGCCTCCGGCGGTGCCCGCATGCATGAGGGCATTCTGAGCCTGATGCAGATGGCCAAGACCAGCGGAGCCCTCGCCCGCCACGCCGAAGCCCGGCTGCCCTACATCTCCGTGCTCACGCACCCGACCACGGGCGGTGTCACCGCCAGCTTCGCCACACTGGGAGACCTCATCATTGCCGAGCCCAAGTGCATGATCGGCTTCGCCGGTCCTCGCGTGGTCAAGGAAACCACCCACGCCGACCTCCCGCCAGGATTCCAAACCGCCGAATTCATGATGCAGCACGGCCTGGTCGATATGATCGTCGATCGCAAGGAGATGCGCGCCACCTTGGCCAGAGTGCTGCGGTACATGACCGGGTCGAAGTGAAAAAGTAAGAAAGCAGAACCTCACGGAGCGAAAAAGAAAAAGATGCCAGGCATGAATGGCACTTAATTAAGGGCGGGTTTCGTTTTTAGCCAAGCTCATTCACAGAACCATTTGTAAATCTAAAGGTTAGCAATGGTTAAGCGTATTGATCA